>NZ_KV795662.1:0-10100 GCF_001809065.1 Corynebacterium sp. HMSC055G02
ACATCAGCCAACCAAACACATAAACTGCCTGGCCGCGCTGACCCCGAATACATTACACACACCCCACCAAAGACACAAAACCCCAGGTAAAATAGAGAAAACCACCACAAGCCACCACTGGAGAATCACTCCCTACGGTTCTGAAGCATCCAGAACCGAAGACTTGCGATGGTTTTCCGCACCGCGTGTTTAACTAGCACCGTGCGCTTAGCCGTTAGCCACTGACCAGAGGCCAACAATCACTAGCTAACCCGTTCAACCGATGCGCCAAGAGAATTGAGTGTCTCTACGAAGCCCGGGTAACCGCGATCAATGTGATAGACATCGTGCACCTCAGTGACGTCACCTTCTTCAGTGCACAGTCCAGCAAGCACTAGTCCCGCTCCGGCGCGAATGTCCGAAGACCACACAGGTGCCGAACTCAACGTTTCCTTTCCGCGAATCATCACGTGATGACCATCGATAGTCGCGTCAGTGCCGAGGCGAATCATCTCGTCGACAAACCGGAAGCGCGACTCAAAAACGTTCTCGGTAAGCACCGACGTCCCTTCGGACACCGCAGACAGAGCAATGGCCATGGGCTGCATGTCCGTCGGAAAGCCAGGGTAAGGCAGCGTTTGGTAGTTCACACCCTGCGGACGCCCGTCCATACGCACGCGGAAGCCCTGCGGGTAGGTCTCGACCTGAGCGCCTGCGTTCTTCAGTTTTTCCAGAGGAAGGTGCAGGTATTTAGGGTTAATGCCAACGACCGTAATATCGCCGCCGGTCATCGCTGCAGCATAAGCCCAGGTCCCTGCGATAATTCGGTCGCCGACAACCTTGTGCTCAGTCGGGTGCAGCTTCTCTACGCCCTCAACCGTGATGGTGTTAGATCCCGCACCCGAAATCTTGGCGCCCATCTCCACGAGCATCTCGCACAGGTCGACAATTTCGGGCTCACGGGCGGCGTTATCCAGCACAGTCGTACCTTCCGCTAGTACGGCCGCGGTCAGAATATTCTCGGTCGCGCCGACGGACGGGAAGTCCAGCTTGATGTTCGCCCCCTTGAGTCGCCCCGCCTCAGCCACCACGCAACCGTGGTGAATATAGGTGCGTGCTCCCAATTTCTCCAGGCCAGCCTGATGCATGTCCAGCGGGCGGGAACCAATAGCGTCACCACCGGGCAGTGCGACAATCGCGTTACGGGTACGCGCCGTCAGCGGCCCGAGCACACAGACCGAGGCGCGGAACTGGCGCACGGCATCGAAATCGGCGTGATGCGAGAGTTCTTCGGGCACCGTGATTTCAATCCGGTCGCCCTCGCGCGTCACGGAGCAGCCGAGCCCTTCGAGGACCTTTTGCATCAATGGCACGTCGTCAATTTCAGGGCAGTTCGTCAGTACTGTCGTGCCCTCGGCGAGAAGCGCCGCACCCATCAGTTTCAGAACCGAGTTCTTCGCCCCGGAAATCTGAACCTGACCATTTAGCGTCGCTCCGCCTTTAACCAGAAATCGCTCATTTCCCACTCCCCCAGCCAACCACATTTCGCAATATCGCGCTTAGGCTTGAAGCTATGAGCGTTCATCTAACTCGCATTTACACTCGCACCGGCGACGACGGCACCACTGGATTATCCGATTTCAGCCGCGTTCCCAAGGATGATTCTCGCCTTATCGCCTACGCCACGTGCGAGGAGGCCAACGCCGCACTCGGCCAGGCGCTCAGTTTCGGCACGCTTGACGACGAAATCTCGGCTGTCATTCGCTACGTGCAGAATGACCTATTTGATGCCGGAGCCGACCTGGCAACACCTATTGAAGAAAACCCGAAGTACCCGCCGTTGCGTATCGAGCCGGATTACATCGAGCGACTCGAGCACTGGTGCGACCAATTCAATGAACAACTGCCGAAACTGGATTCCTTCATCCTCCCGGGAGGCACACCAGCCGCAGCACTGCTACACACAGCTCGGGTGATTACTCGCCGAGCTGAGCGTGCAGCATGGGCTGCCTGCCGCGAATTTCCCGAAACCACCTCAGTCCTACCGGCGAAGTATCTCAATCGCCTGTCTGACCTGCTGTTTATTCTTTCGAGAGTGGCCAATGACGGAAACGACGTTAAGTGGATCCCCGGTGGTGAGCGCGAAGCCCAGCGGCAAGCAGGGGGTAAGTAGCGGGTCAGGTAGCAGAACTGACTACCCCAATACCCGCGGGTTTGGACGCAAAGGAACCGTCGTCAAGCGGTTTACGGCAGTGCGCCGATGCGACGAGCCGCGTTGACGGCCTCGTAGCGAGTGTGGGCGCCCAGCTTGCGCATCACGGAGCGGAGGTAGGACTTAACCGTCTCGGCACCGATGCCCATTTCCTCTGCGGCCTCGACGTTGGTGTGACCGAGGGCGACACAGGCGAGAACATCGAGCTCACGAGCCGACAGCTTGGTGGTCTGCTTGACGCGAACCGGGGTGACCATCTGATCGCAGAGCACCTCGAGCTCCTGGCGCAGCTTCTCGTCATCCACACGGTTAGCGAGCATGCGCAGCTTGGAGTGCGTGGAACGAACCTGCTCCCACTCAGCGCCATTCATGATGCGGCCGCCCTTACCGTTGCCAGAGCGATCCATGTTGCGGCAGGCATCGACGACAGCGAGGTCCTGCTCCAGGCAACGGGCGGTCATTGTGACCTCTTCAAGAACCTTGTCCCCCAGGCGCACCGAGGAGTGCACGCCACCGTAGAGCACGCCACGGACAAGACGCGAAACGATCACCGGCACGGCGACCAGCGAGTGCAGGCCTTCGTCACGAATCTTGTCGTCATACTCATGGGTAATAACCTTGGCGCGCAGGTAGTCACTGACACCCACCGGGCGGCGCGTGGCCAACACGCGACCACCGACACCCGCACCCGATTCCACAGTCAGATTCTGCAGGGCTGGGGTACGCAGGCCAACCCAGTTGTTGATCTGCATCTTAGAGTTATCGGTGACTTCCGCATACATTGTGACCGGAATACCAGTCGCATTCTTTAGGGCGACCAAGGACGACTTAATAACCTCATTGTCGTCCAGAATGCGGTGGGGATCCATCTCGCGTCCTCCTGCGTAACGGGCAAATTGCTTCACTGGTACCCACAGAGGCACCATCAGCCTGTGACTTCGCGCCGACTTACACTCCTACGAAATGGTCAACTACCGCTCAGCGACTACTGACCCTTTCGGGGGCTGTAAACCGTACAAAGTAGATAGTACCCTCCGAACGGGTACACCTGCATTAAGGCATCCGTCACACAATCTTAGGAAACAACTAGGTTTCTCTACAAGTACGTAAAGAAAACACCAGGATAAATCCTGCCATTAGCCCCGCTGTCGCCAAATAGGCGCAAGGTAGGGGGTAACAATTTTTCCGCTAACAAACTGCGTGAATGTTGATAACGGAGGGTAATGAACAGCGTTTTACCCCCAATGCGGACATTTTCGAAAAAGACCTTCGCTTATTTAGTTCATTGCGCTATTGTTATCACTGCAACAGGTTTTGTTGAGTTCCATCTTTAATGCTACGTCCTCCACGTGGTTGTCCGAAGGTGGTGCACAGCAGACGCAAGAGGGAATCCGGTGCAATTCCGGAACTGTCCCGCAGCGGTAATCTGGAACAAAATTCGTCAACGGCACTGAGGTTATTTCAACCTTGGGAAGCGGCGAAAAGTAGGAAAATTGATAATAAGGTTCTGCACGTAAGCATCGAAGCAAGCGGCAGTCGTCATCCCCTTATTGTCGGTCACGCCAGGAAGTCCGAATACCTGCCTGATGCGCCGAGGACACTGCAAAGTGCCACGGCCACGGAGATCGCCCGCGGACAGGTGTGACGTGAAATGGAAGCGAAGAAATGCGACAGCTTCGCCTATATTTCTAGGCCTATCTTTATAGGCATTGCGCCCTACCCGCGGGCGTTTTTCTCATTTTTAGCGCGGTTTAGCTGCACATATCGATGAGCTATTCACCAACCAAGCCACTCGCCTAAACATCCTCTGGATGGCACACATCTCGCCCAATCGCCTTGGAGACCACGGGCGCCCAGGGCAAAGCCAGTCGAGCATGTTCGACCAACCGTCGATCGGCCAAAATTTCTTCCTTGGCGCCGACGCGCAGTTTGCCGTCGGCAAGCACCGCTGCCCTATCGGCGAAATTCCACGCGAAGTCGATGTCGTGCGTGGCGACGACGACGGCAGTGCTCTGATCGCGCAATTGATTGAGCGTGTGTGCAAGCTTTCGGGTCGCCTGCGGATCGAGGCCGGCGGAGGGCTCGTCGAGAAGCAGCACACGCGGATGCATCGCCAGCGCACCAGCGAGAGCGACGCGCTTGCGCTGACCATAGGAAAGCTGGTGCGGAACGCGTTCGGCGAGATCGGTGATCTCGGCGGTACCTAGAGCCTGCCGGACGCGCCGTTCGACTTCCTCGTTCTTAAGCCCCAGGTTGACGGGACCGAACGAGACGTCTGCAAACACGCTAGCCGCGAAGATTTGCTCATCCGGATCCTGCGTGACCATCTGCACTGAGCGACGGACCGCATTGCGGCCGTGCCGGGAGTACGTGTAGACGGTGCCGTCAAGGCGGACCTCACCACTATTGGGCTTAGACGCTCCCGCGAGCATACGCAACAGCGTGGACTTGCCCGAACCGTTTGCCCCCAACAGCGCTAGGCGCTCGCCACCCGAAATTGCCAGATCCACGCCTTTCAGAACGTGGGTTTCGTCGTAAGCGTATGTAACTGCAGCCGCTTCGACAATGACACCGTTGGCACCATGTACGTGATCAGCGCGATTTTTCCTGCTGCTCGACATCCCTATACACCCCATTTCAGCAGCGCCCAGGCCGCAATCAACGACAAAAGTAATGCACTGGATATCGCGATGAACTTCGGCTGCCTGGGCCGCGAAATCACCAGTACTTTCATTGCGCTCGGATCGGCGCGCAGCTCGATTCCCTCTTGCATCTTGCGCGCGCGGGTAAAGGCAATTACAAAGAGGCTGGCGGACTGTGCCGCTACATCTCGGATCATCGCCCGGCGCGTGGAGTGTCCCAAGCGTCGTGCTTGCGCTTCCGTCATCGAGTGTGCGGAGTGAATCAGCACGCCGGTCATCCGGTAAATCACCTCGGCGAGGTACGTCAAGTATCGCGGCAAGCCGTGCTTGTCGAGCCAGGCAATGAGCTCCGAAATCGGAGTGGTCAGCGCAAAGACCATCGTGCAGCTGATACCCGCAAACGAACGCATCACAACCTGCGCCATTCGCTGCGGGCCATCCGGCGACCACGCGAGACCGTCGGGAGTAAGCGCTACCAAAAGCGGAAACGCGCCGACGAGCACAAAAGCCGCCGGTGCCAGCACCATTGCCACATACAGCTTGCGGGGCACTCGGGCTATGTACGCAATAGACCAAGCAATGACCGCAATGACAGGCGCAAAGGGAATTGGCGGTAGCGCAACCGCCAGAATCAGCAGCCCACCGAGCAGCAGAATCTTTTCACCCACGTTGCGGCGTGCCCAAGCGCTGCGCGCCGCTGCAGCTTCTAGCGCATTCACTGCTCTTTCTCGCGCTTGTCCGAACGCGCAGCAGCCTTCCCTCGGTAGAAGCCAATAACGTAGAACAGGACGCCAGCACCGATAACGGCCTGGAGCGCGAACAGACCCGACTCGACCTCACCCGGCAGCTCGCCGACGAGTGGCTCGAACCACGGCTCGTAGTTCGGGTCGATTTCCTGAATTGTCTCCGTAGCGGTGGCATCAGTGCCGGCGAACGGCTCCTCGGCGTCGTCGTCCCCGTAGTTGAAGAACAGCGGGAACATGGCAATTACGACTACCAGGACAATGAGACCAACGCTGACCCACACGGAGTTCTTCTTCGGCTGGCTAGCTGCCTGTGCGTCGACAATCTGCGCGTTGTTTTTTGCATTCATAATCGTGCTCTCTTTCGCTTCTTTTCGCTTGACGACGGCTACTGCTTCTGGCCAGATACGGATGCAGCTGCCGCATTCTGCGAAGTGACAGATCCTGCAACAGCGTCAGCCGTGGCTTCTGCAGCTTTCGCCTCCAGCGCCGGTGCTGGCGCATCACCGAAGCGGGACAGGAAGCCGAGATCGAGGAGCTCAGAATGTGCCACGGCCAGCAGGGTGCGCATGAGAATGACGGTGACCAGAGCCTCGATGATCGCCAGCGGAATCTGCGTGATAGCGAACAGGCCGAGGAATGTAGCCAGAGCGCCGCCGACACCGCCCGGGTTTGCCGGGTGTGCAAGAGCGAGCTGCACGGAGGTCACAACATAGGTGGAGAGGTCAGCGAAGAACGCTGCCATAAACACACCTGGTAGTAGGCCTCCGCCGAGCTTTCGAGTCAATACGTAGAAGGCGTAGCCAACCCACGGGCCGACGATTGCCATGGAGAAGATGTTCGCACCGAGCGTCGTAATGCCGCCGTGAGCGAGCAAGATTGCTTGGAAGAGCAACACGATGGAGCCAAGCAGCGCCATCACCGGAGGTTTGAAGATTACAGCACCAAAACCTGTACCTGTCGGGTGCGAAGTGGAACCCGTCACAGATGGAATCTTGATTGCGGAGAGCACGAAGGTAAACGCACCAGCAGCACCGAGCAGCATGCCGCTACCGGGATGTTCTTTCATAGTGCGCTTGACTTGAATTGCGCCGTGAATGACAAAGGGAGCGGCAGCTACACCCCACCCAATGCAATGAGTGACTGGGAGAAATCCCTCAGCAATATGCATGATGTAAATCATCTTTCTACGGCGCTATTCACCTCGACAGCACCGCTCGACCGCCAATCCGCGGACGCGAATTGGATGATTTACAGTCGGTCTCCTGGCTGATGGGCTGAGGAAAGCTTCACACTTCTATTAATGCCTCGCCTCCTTCCCCAAAGGTTTGAGTCCCTCTGAGTGGCTTCGACGAAGCACCGCAATCGCTGAGTCCATTGTCTGCGTTTTTCGGTTATCACATATAACCGCTGTGCAGATAAGGGCCGCAATCGCACCCAATCACAGTGGCGAGGGCCGCTGCCTATTCACAAGGCATTCCCGTGCACTGTAAATCACGTCTCAGAATAGTGGATTCTAAGAAACTTTAATGCTCTTTACCCTCACAATGGAGGTAAGGACGAGCGAGGCAATGAGACAGCGTTAACGTGGCAATAGCAGGGGCATTGCGAAAATAGCGGTGCGACTGCGACGGCGCCGGCCGCGGCGACTATGACGGTGGCGGCACCGGAACTGACAGCTTCCACTTCCCTACGCAAGCCATAAAATAGACGAACTGGTCTGTACTAATTGCAGGATCAGGCGTACACTACGGCTACACGCGAAAACTCATTAGGAAGTCCTCTGTGATTTCCGGAATGGATAAGATTAATGACTATTTATAACGATGTCACTGAACTGATCGGCAACACCCCGCTGGTTAAGCTCAACCGTGTTACCGAGGGCCTGCCGGGCAACGTGATTGCCAAGCTGGAGTTTTACAACCCTGCCAACTCGGTCAAGGACCGCATCGGCAACGCAATTATCGATGCCGCCGAGCGCTCTGGCGAGCTCAAGCCGGGCGGAACCATCGTCGA
Organism: Corynebacterium sp. HMSC055G02; assembly: GCF_001809065.1. Taxonomy (NCBI): domain Bacteria; kingdom Bacillati; phylum Actinomycetota; class Actinomycetes; order Mycobacteriales; family Corynebacteriaceae; genus Corynebacterium; species Corynebacterium sp. HMSC055G02. Next base: position 7,593 of record NZ_KV795662.1, read on the forward strand.
GGGTACCTCGGGCAACACCGGTATCGCGCTGGCAATGGTCGGCGCAGCCCGCGGTTACAAGGTCATTCTCACTATGCCGGACACCATGAGCCAGGAGCGCCGCGTCGTTCTGCGCGCATTTGGCGCTGAGCTTGTACTCACCCCGGGCGCGGATGGCATGCGCGGCGCTGTCGATAAGGCCAACGAAATCGTGGCTAACACCGACAATGCAATCCTGGCTTCCCAGTTCGCCAACCCGGCCAACCCGGCTATCCACGAGGCAACCACTGGTGAAGAAATCTGGGAAGCTACCGACGGCAAGGTTGATTACTTCGTGGCTGGTGTCGGCACCGGCGGCACCATTACCGGTGCTGGTCGCACGCTGAAGAAGCACAACTCGGACATCAAGCTGGTTGCCGTTGAGCCGAAGGCCTCCCCGCTGCTGACCGAGGGCACCGCCGGCCCGCACAAGATTCAGGGTCTGGGCGCAAACTTCGTCCCAGAGGTTCTCGATCAGGAGCTTCTCGACGAGATCATTGCGGTTACCAACGAGGACGCTATTGAGGTCTCCCGCAAGGTCGCTGCAGCCGAGGGCATCCTCGGCGGCATTTCTGCCGGTGCAAACATCAAGGCTGCTCTCGAGATTGCAGCCCGCCCGGAGTCCGAGGGCAAGAACATCGTCGTGATTGTTCCTGACTTCGGCGAGCGCTACGTCTCCTCCATCCTGTACGAGGATCTGCGCGACTAAAGCCGAGCACTATAAGCGCCCGTAACCTTCTCTGCAGAGCCCGCTAGCTGGCACTTTCCGTCGGCAAGCGGGTTTTTGCATTGCCCACACCTCCGACCAGATAGAATTGACGCCCATGAGTGACTTTTTCCGAATCCTCAAAGAGGATCTGGACAATGCCCGTGCGCATGACCCAGCTGCGCGCAGTGATGTAGAAAATGCCATTGTCTACTCCGGCCTACACGCAATCTGGATTCACCGATTCTCGCACCGCCTCTGGAAACGAGGCGGGATTTTCAAGGGCATTGCACGAGTACTCGCACAGTTTTCCCGTTGGCTGACTGGTATTGAGATTCACCCGGGCGCTCAAATTGGCCGAAGGTTCTTCATCGACCACGGTATGGGCATCGTCATTGGCGAAACCGCAGAAATCGGTGACGGCTGCATGCTCTACCACGGCGTGACGCTTGGCGGCCGCTCACTGGAGAAGGTAAAACGCCACCCCACCCTGGAGGACAACGTCACCGTCGGAGCAGGTGCGAAAGTCCTTGGCCCCATCACAATTGGTGCAGGCTCATCAATCGGCGCCAACTCCGTGGTCACCCACAGCTGCCCACCCGATTCCATCGTGATAGGAATTCCGGGCCGCGTACGCCCTGCCAAGCCCGAAGAGCACAAGCCGTTGTGCGATCCGGCGGTGTACGTCCAGGGTGACGGAGACTTCATCTAGCCCCGCCCTAAAACTAGCTCTACATACAAAAGCCGACCGGCTGCTCTTCCTATCGTGAGCAGCCGGCCGGCTTCTTTGTGCGTTCTTCGCCCTTCAGCGACTAGTCAGCCAGTAGATCCTGGTAGTCCGGGTTTTTCTCCACGAAGTTGGCAACAGCGGAGCAGCTGGTGCGAATCTTTCGGTTGTTCTTCCGAACATCATCCAGCGCGCCTGCGATAAGCGGCTTGGACAGGCCTTGTCCACGGAATTTGCCATCTACAACCGTGTGGTCAAAGTCCAGGGCACCTTCCACCGGGGTGTAAGCGGCAAAGCCGGCCTCTTCTCCCTCTACGGTGAGAACGTAGCGCTGACCGGCCTCATCATGCGAAATAGTGTGTGCCATTTTCGGAATCACTTCCCTCTCATGGTTGTGAAGCGTCGTCATTGCAAACGACTCTTAGGATGTAACCCAGATAACAGCTCTCGCTTCGGATTAATTCCGAATTCTGGTTAATTCTGCACTAGCGGGGGTTCGCCCGGGTGCTCGTCGGCACGCCCGACAGCGACACGGCACGGGACATCGCCCTTCGCGACCTTGGTCGCAGCCTCCCCCTCTGCCCACCCCGGGCTGACGGCCTCAGCGAGCGGGCCTGCCAGGTCCGCCATTTCGCAGTGAGACAGCCCCGGAGCCACCACACTGATGCGGTAACGCTTCCGATCCCCCGGATCCATGCCCGGGTTGGCCTCCGCCCACAAATCAGCGAGAGAGGAAGTGCGCCCCACATCGGGCATGACATCCTCGTAGACGTTGACTTCCTGATCCGGAATCAGTTCCGCGAGCACCCCACGAACCTTCTCAGCAGCCGATTGGCTGCCCTCAGCATCCGTGTAGACGAAGATGCGCACGACCCACGGCAGCGTCTTATCGTCGGACAGCGTTCCTGCTGAGGCGAATTCCTTACTCATGCACAACATCCTATCCGCTAGGGTGTGTACGCGGTTTATTTTCCCCCACTTTAAGGTTTTCGCACGGCTCGATGCACTGTGCTTTACGACGATCCCGGGTTAAGTAAAGAAAAGTGTGTCCGCATGC
>NZ_KV795663.1:0-404 GCF_001809065.1 Corynebacterium sp. HMSC055G02
CCAACACGAGATACATCACCAGGTGTTATCCGACTGCGGGTATTCATAGTGGTTAAACTAGCCCGCCGGTTGTACACCGTGGTTGTGCACACCCCAGCCTGCGCGGCAATCTCGGCAACACTATATGAGCCGGCCATAAGCATCTCGTAGATCACGCGATGCTTATCCATCATCGAGACCTTCGGGCAGTGCGATTGGTGCTGAATCGCAATTCCGGCTTGTCGCGCCCACCGCCTGACAGTTGGTGAGGGAATCGCTAAATCGCGCCCAACTGCGCTTGCTGATGCCCCGTTGGCGATGTGTTGAAGCGCAATCGGTTTGATGGCACTGTATTTCGTTCGGCGGGTTTGCTTCACTACTTCTCCTGGTCGAAAGTGGTGATGCATTCACCGCCTGAACCTACC
>NZ_KV795664.1:0-811 GCF_001809065.1 Corynebacterium sp. HMSC055G02
GCATGCGGACACACTTTTCTTTACTTAACCCGGGGTAGGGGCTCGAGTGAGGGGCTCTGGATTAAGCGGGGCAGGGGCTCGAGTTAGAGGTCAGCCACTCATCGATGAGTTATTCACTTATGGTTCCGCTGGGGCTCATCGATAAGTGAATAGATTATCCATAAGTGCGCGCCAAATGTCTGCAAACATGACAAGAAATACCGCTGCCTACCTGCTGATTTGTGCTTAGTGGTGATTTCGGGTTAATCTTTGCAAGGCTTCACGGAGAGCACAGAACGAAACAAAGCGGTCAACAATTGGCCACGGAGTTACGTGCTGAGTTCAACGGATGCTGATGCCCCCTTAGCTCAGTCGGCAGAGCGTTTCCATGGTAAGGAAAAGGTCGACAGTTCGATTCTGTCAGGGGGCTCTGTTCTTTTATACGGACTTATGTCCGGTAGAGAATAGGGGCGATGTAGCTCAGATGGTGAGAGCGCACGACTCATAATCGTGAGGTCGGGGGTTCGATCCCCCCCATCGCTACTACGGACAGTGATGTTCGTCGAACCCCGCCTTGATTATGCAGCAATGCAGTAAGGTGGGACAGTGTCAGCTAAGGACTGAGAAGTTCTTTCGCTGGTGGTGAAGGGGCGTGGCTCAATTGGTAGAGCAGCGGTCTCCAAAACCGCAGGTTGCAGGTTCGAGTCCTGTCGCCCCTGCAAGTACCCGTCATCCAGGGCGTATGAAAATGCGTCTGGGTGGCGGGTTTTTCGTTTATGTTCGGTGGCGGTGAGCGGTGGGGGTTAAGTAAAGAAAAGTGTGTCCGCATGCC
>NZ_KV795665.1:0-274 GCF_001809065.1 Corynebacterium sp. HMSC055G02
CCCCACAGTGCAGCCAACCTGCCACTGGCCTGACGCGGCGAGGCGCCACGGTTGAGCAGATTGACAACCTGGGCGCGCAAAAATCGATTGTCATCGAGTTTGCGCGGCTTTGGACGAGCAAGACGCCCGCGGCTGGCCTGATCAGCGTGATAGGCATCGTAGATACCATCGACGCTGTTGCGTGCGATTTCACGACTGATAGTGGATTGACTACGACAGACTATCTGGGCGATACGCCGGTGCGAATGACCTGCCCGCAGGCAATCGGCAATAA
>NZ_KV795666.1:0-550 GCF_001809065.1 Corynebacterium sp. HMSC055G02
GGGTTAAGTAGCAAAAAGTGTGTCTGACTTTCAGCATTACTGCTGATTAGGCTGGGTAAATCGGGCGGATATAAGCATCAAGACCTTATATCCGCCCGATTAGTGTTCAATCCACCGGAATGGCACCCGCATGTGCTAATCGGGGGTTGGTGTGCTTTCCGGGTGAGTAAAAACAGACCACGATGCCCGATATGCGCTGGGCAAATGAAGAAAAACGGAACCACTTCTAAAGGCACAACCAGGTGGCGATGCAAGGACCCGAACTGCGGCAGTTCCACGACACGAACCCGCACCGACCGCACGCAGACCCGCGACTTTAAAGCCTTCGTCTCTTATGCCACCTCCACAGCAACGTTGTCTGAACTCGCCCAGCAACAAGGGGTAAGCCGTTGGACACTTGACCGCCGATTCAAACCGTTCTGGCTCATCGACATCCCCAACGACGGTGACCCACAGCGCATCTACGACCAGATCTTCATCGACGGTACCTACACCGCCGCCGGATGCTTGCTCGTCGCAGCCAGCCACGACCACGTCATCGCATGGCACT
>NZ_KV795667.1:0-239 GCF_001809065.1 Corynebacterium sp. HMSC055G02
AAAAAACACCCCTCCCCAAAGAACGCCGCACCCTCAACAACCAGTGGGAATGGACCCACCTGCGAGTTCGCAAGGCATACAACTCACTGCTGCACCTATCGCGCAATAACTGGCTGTTTACCTACCTGCAGCCACCACCAGAAGCACTCGAACCACAGCGCTGGGCATCAACAACCAACAGTCTGGAAGGCGGCGTCAACGCCCAGCTCAAACGCATCGCCGACGCGCATCGCGGCAGG
>NZ_KV795668.1:0-272 GCF_001809065.1 Corynebacterium sp. HMSC055G02
ACTTCGGACAGGTATTCAAAGCATTCCTCAACGAGAAAACGCCCGTGTCAAAAGAGCGCCGCACACTCAACAACCAGTGGGAATGGACCCATCTGCGAGTTCGCAAGGCATACAACTCCCTGCTGCACCTCTCACGGAAAGGATGGCTGTTTACCTACCTGCAGCCACCACCGAATGCGCTTGAGCCTCAACGCTGGGCTTCAACGACAAACAGTCTGGAAGGCGGCATCAACGCCGGGCTCAAACGCATCGCCGACGCGCATCGCGGCAGG
>NZ_KV795669.1:0-2243 GCF_001809065.1 Corynebacterium sp. HMSC055G02
ACAAGCAATCACATCGCCCTGTCGCGCTGACCCCGGATACATTACACACACTTCACACATAAAGCGAACCCCCAGGTCACAATGACTTTCTTGGGTACTTTCGAGCTAATAGAAGACCATAACCCTAGAGTTTCACTTAAAGCTGTTCGGCAATGCGTTCGTTCACCGGCTTCTTACGCACACTCACGAGTTATCTCAGCAAAGTGACAAGTCTCGAGGCCTTCGTCGTAAAGCGAGATGGAGCGAAACCACCCCAATAGAAAGCTCCAGTGAGGAAAAGCTGGGCTAGGGAACTAAAGTCGAACTGTGACTACATCAACGAAGACCGATGCCCGGCCGGTCCATCCGGTCGATGAGTATCCGGGCCATGTGAAATTGCTTGTACTCGGCTTTCAACATGTGCTCGCCGCGTATGCAGGCGCGGTGGCAGTCCCGCTTTTCGTGGGCTGGGCACTTGTGGATGCCGGGCGTATGTCCCCATCCGATATTCCGCACCTAATTGCCGCGGACCTGTTTGTTGCCGGCATCGCCACCATCGTGCAGTCGGTGGGTATTTGGCGATTTGGTGTGCGGTTACCACTGATTCAGGGCTGTACCTTCTCTGCCGCCATTCCGATGGTCACTATCGGATCGCAATACGGCGTGCCCGCAATCTACGGTTCGGTGATTGCATCGGGCATTTTCATGATGCTCTTTGCACCGCTTTTTGCATCGCTTCTACGTCTATTTCCGCCGTTGGTCACTGGCACGGTGCTATTGATTATCGGTACGACGCTTATGCCAGTCGCAGCTGACTGGGTTGGTGGCGGTGCTGAAGTCAAGGACACTCCTGATTTCGGCACGCCCCAAAACTTGGCAGTAGCTGTGTTTGTGTTGGTCTTGATTCTCAGTATTGAGCGTTGGGCACCGGAATGGCTCGCCCGAATCGCCGTTCTAGTGGGCATGATTTCTGGGTTGCTGCTGTGCATTCCATTGGGAATGGTGGATTGGTCTGGGACTAAGGACTCACCAATCTTTGGGCTGACACATCCGTTCTACTTCGGCATGCCTGAGTTTGTCTTCTCGGCTGTATTTGCCATGTGCATTGTCTCGCTTGTGACTATGGTCGAGGCGACTGGAGATGTGCTTGCAATCGGTGAGATTACCGAGACCGAGATTGATAATCGCCGTATTGCCGACACACTGCGTGCCGACGGTGCTGCGACCGTGATCGGCGGTATTTTCAATACCTTCGAATACACGGCGTTTGCCCAGAACATCGGCGTCCTGTCCATCACGGGCGTGCGATCCCGATGGGTTACCGCAGCTGCAGGCGGAATGCTGCTGATTCTGGGACTGATTCCAAAGACGGCCGCTCTCGTTGCTGCTATCCCGGCTCCAGTTTTGGGAGGTGCCGGTATCGCCTTGTTCGGCATGGTCGCAGCATCCGGCGTCCGCACCCTATCCAAGGTTAAGTTCACTGAATCCAACGTGATCGTGGTTGGTATTCCGTTGGCACTGGCATTGCTTCCGGCTGTATCGCCCGAACTATTCTCCGGACTGCCGGCATGGGCACAAACGTTTATGGCCTCAGGAATCTGCGTAGGTTCCGTCGCAGCTATTATCTTGAACCTTTTGTTCAACACCGCCGACCGTGCACCGCACGCAGTTACTCCGAGCGCTCACGACACCTTCCGCGGAGGTATCAACTCTGAAGATAAGGACCACGACGGCTACGGCGACGTCCCGCCCGCTAAGCCAAGCAGTAATAACTAACTTCGGTACTTTGATTAGCGTGGCTGGATAGCTCAATCCCAGACCGCGCTGGCGTAATTAAATACAACACATTCCCGTATGGGCGCAGGCAATACCTCGCCCATACGGGATTTCCTTTTGGCGCGACCTTGGATGGCGCCGCGTTGTCTCGTAGGTAGGGCCTTAAGAATCAGGACGAATTCCAAATAAGCGTATGGATCCCTATTTGGACAGCTTGGCAGTAAAGCCCCATTGAAGCGCGGTATCTGCATGTCGGGATGAGTGGCTGTGGTAAACACAGAAGTGCAATAACTGAATCGGACATGCCAACAAGCTCAGTGCCAGAATTCGAGGAGCCTCCGACCGGTGTACTGCGCATCGGACCCTTCTAAGTACCCGCAATTAAGCCAAATCGGTAGCTACCCCGAGATATAAGCCACGACATTTGTCGATTAAATGTTGTTTACTCGTGGGCACAAAAGTGGGCCGCAGCACCCAACCCCACACAA
>NZ_KV795670.1:0-48045 GCF_001809065.1 Corynebacterium sp. HMSC055G02
TTGTGTGGGGTTGGGTGCTGCGGCCCACTTTTGTTTTACCCACAGGTAAACGGAATTAACTAAGCGTCGATCGGATCCTCGGTTTCCTCTTTTGGTGAATCCTCGTTGGCTCTCTGTGGCAGACTGTCTCTATGACTAATCAGACACCTAACTCCGATGTGATTAACCTCGCTTCTTCTGAGGACGAGGCTCAAGACAACTTCACTCCCGTAACGACCGAAGAAGGTAAGCTACAACAGCTTATTGAATGGCTCGAAGAACACGTCTCGGCCTATTCCTACTTGAGCGAGGTTGTCCCCTTGGGTGCCTCTGAGGAAGACATTAAGAAGGCTCGTGCGTCAGTCAATGACCGCGGCGCTCGTATGCCAGACGCCATTATTCACGGTTCGATGATGGTCCTGGGGGCGGCTGTCAACCACTCTTCGCCATACCTTGCGTATGCCGACGGCAAGGTAGAGGTGACGGATACGACGGTGGGGGATAGTCCTAGCGTTCCGGTTCGGGTTTTTGTCCCGCAGGATCCAACCGGGTCTGTGGTAGTTGCTGCACACGGCGGCGCTTTCTGGATGGGTGACGGCAGTCTGCGTGAGAATTCCTTCGGCCCAAATATGGCTGCCCTGGCAGCCCGATCGGGCGCAATTGTTGTGGATGTGGATTACCGTCTCGCGCCAGAGCATAAAGTATCTGAGGCCGTCAATGACATCGCGCGGGTAGTCGCATCTGTTGCAGATGATTCGTTGCAGCTTCAAAAATTGGGTGCAATGCCCATCAGTGATCAGAACCCGATAGTTCTCTATGGTGTCTCTTCAGGCGGCCACAACGTTGTTTCTGCGGTGGACCAGATTAGTCAAGACACTCCGGTTGCTCTGTTGCTCGTTGCCCCGGCTCTAGACCTGCGTGGTGCTCCTGCGGTGTGGTTGCAGGCATTCTTCGGCACCTCTGATGATTCGGCAAAGGAAGTGTCACCGGGATTGCATGAGCCGTCGCGAAGCATGCGTGTCCACGTTCAGGCGGCCTCCCGCGATACTGTCGTTCGGCCAGCTACCGAGTACCTGAAGAAGGTTGAGGAGGCAGGGGGAGAGGCCTCTCAGGCGGTATTCTTGGCGACTCACCAGATTGCGGTTCCAAAGGTTCAGCGAGAACAGATTACGGACGCGGCGCGGTTCATTCTAGAGGCCACTCACACGGAACGTGAGCTGCCAGAGGATCCGGCAGGTGAATACGATAAGGAAGCGATCGACCGGCAGAACGAAGAGTCATGGGGCAAGAGCTAGTCAATCCGTTTCAGTTCCCAATGGCGCTCTCGCCGTGCATGTGAGCACCGCGGAGGGGGCGCTGCTAAGGGAAATCGGGGGCGGGTCTAGAACAGTTCAGTGCCAAAATGTCGGGGGCTAACAGCCCCCGGACTAGTTCAGCGGCAGGAGGTTGCGCTTCGTTGCGTGTACCTCTTCCACCCGGTCGATGTTGCGTTCGAGCACATTCCAATCGTTGACAGGAATATTGCGCTGGGCTTGGGCAATGATTGACTTGTCTGGAGTGGACCACGCGAGCGGCACTGGGGTGATCTCGTCGTAGAACTCGGTGCGGCTCTTGTGTGTACCGGCCACAGCAACAGCTGGCACCTTCGCGCCCACGCGGCGGGGGACACCGGAAATCGTGGTGACCGTACGTGTAGCCAGGGCCGGGACGGGCTCGCCATCGGAGGGGTTTTTACGCATGTCCACCAGGGTCATCAGCACCATGGTCCGCTCATCCACACGCGCAATCATGGCCGGAACCAGCGGGGATTCGTCGTAAAGCTCTTGCGGATCCTTAATTGCGCGTCGCACCTGGAAGGTAACGCCGACGTAGAGAGCCGCGAGGGCGAAAAGCACAACCGCGCTGCCGATAACAAACGGCGTGCGGTCGAAAACTATTAGAACCAGCACAGCGCCGACGAGCAGCAGAGCAGAGAAAATGCCGGAGGAGATGAGCAGTCGGCGGGCATCGCGGTAGTACTCGTTGTTGGCGTTGGTGTGCTCGCGGTTGACGGGGAAGTGAAAGTTCATGGCAGTCCTTTAGTTATCCAGTTTTCTAGGATTCCGAGCTAGCGGTGGAATCACCGGGCAGGGAGGGCCCGAGGTACTCGTCTGCGTCGACGATTCGGTAGGCGTAGCCCTGTTCCGCCAGGAAACGCTGGCGGTGAGCTGCGTATTCGGTATCGAGCGTATCGCGAGTCACCACCGAGTAAAAGACGGCGCCACCACCATCGGACTTCGGGCGCAGGAGACGCCCCAGGCGCTGTGCCTCCTCCTGTCGGGAACCGAAGGTGCCGGAGATTTGCACGGCGACAGAGGCTTCGGGAAGGTCGATGGAAAAGTTCGCAACCTTGGAGACCACCAGCGTGTTGATCTCGCCGCGCCGGAACTTCCCAAAGAGCTCCTCGCGTTTGGCGTTGGACGTCTTTCCTTCGATGACGTCGACGCCGAGCTCTTCGCCGATCTCTTCGAGCTGATCCAGGTAGGCACCAATCACCAGAGCGGGTTCGCCCTCGTGTCGGGCAAGGATTTGCTTGACGACGGGAATCTTCGTCGGCGTCGTTGCGGCCAGACGATACCTGTCGGAGGCCTCAGCCGTGGCGTAGAGCATGCGCTCGGACTCGGTCGGGGTCACGCGGACCTCAACGCAGTCTGCCGGTGCGATCCAGCCCTGGGCTTCAATGTCCTTCCATGGGGCGTCGTAGCGCTTCGGGCCAATCAGGCTGAAGACATCGCCCTCGCGGCCATCTTCGCGCACCAGGGTAGCGGTGAGCCCCAGTCGACGGCGCGACTGCAGATCCGCACTCATTCGGAACACGGGAGCGGGCAGGAGGTGGACCTCGTCGTAGATGATGAGGCCCCAGTCGCGGGAATCGAATAGCTCGAGTGCGCGGTATTCTCCCTTAGTCTTGCGCGTGACCACTTGGTAGGTCGCAATGGTGACGGGGCGAATTTCCTTCTTTTCGCCGGAGTACTCGCCGATTTCGTCCTCGGTCAGCGAGGTGCGTCGCAGCAGCTCGTCGCGCCACTGCCTGCCGGCGACGGTGTTGGTGACCAGAATCAAAGTGGTGCGCTGCGCGTCTACCATGGCCGCTGCACCGACGATTGTTTTGCCTGCGCCACAGGGCAGCACCACGACGCCGGAGCCGCCTTCGCGGAAGGAATCAGCCGCCATGCGTTGGTAGTCGCGCAGTTCCCAGGTGTCGTGGCCTCCGGTGCCCTGATCCTGCCAAGCGATGGCGTGTGCCTCACCGTCGATGTATCCGGCGGTGTCATTGGCAGGCCAGCCGACTTTCAGCAGCTCCTGTTTGATTCGGCCTCGCTCGGAGGGGTGCACGGTCCAGGTGTCGGCATCGATTTGCTCGCCAAGCATCGGACGAATCTTTTTGTGCTTGGTCACCTCGGCCAGTACCGCAGGGTCGTGTGAAACCAGAATAAGGCCGTGAGCTGGATGCTTTGTCAGGCTCAGGCGACCATAGCGGTCCATGGTCTCCGCGACGTCGATAAGCAGCGGCTGTGGGACGGGGAACTTGGAGAAGCGCTCGAGGACATCGACCACCTGCTCCGCGTCGTGACCGGCGGCGCGGGCATTCCACAGCGCCAGCGGGGTGATGCGGTAGGTGTGCACATGTTCAGGAGCGCGTTCGAGCTCCGCGAACGGTGCCAGCGCCGCGCGTGCCGCATCCGCCTCCGGATTATCGACCTCCAGCAGCACCGTCTTATCCGATTGGACGATCAGCGGACCCGTACCGAAACCCATTATTTCCTCGCCTCGCAGACATTCGACCAAAAATAAGCTAAAGGTCAATTCTGCCACGATTACGCGGAAGATGCGGCACGGGCTCGAATCATCCCGAACCGCCACATTCGCTTCTGCATCGCTTTACGACGGTCCGCGCGCCCGCCGCCTAGTCGACAGGATGTACTTCGGTAATGCGATGCAGCAGGAAGCGCAGCACTTGGCTGGTGGCCGGGTCGATAGCATCGACCTGCCCACCGGAGACTGTGACTGGGCGCACGCGCTTGCGGCCGGGTTTGCCGTTGCGGTCAACGTAGCTCAAATACAGGTCGTCACCGTGGCGAGCCGCGCGCTGCAGGAGCTTGAATGCTTCGGTGCCGGAGGCGTAGTCGCTCGTGCCACCGGTGCTAGTGCTGGCACCGGCAGCTTTGTCCGTACCTGTCGTCGAATCCGCAGCCGAGTCAGAGACCCCAGCAGTGCTGCCACTGGCCGTAGCGCCGCTGGAACTACCAGCATGCTCAGCAGCACGGTTGCCATCGGCAATAGCCGTCAACGCCTGGCTGATGCGTTCCGGTTCGGGCATCGTTGTACGCGCAGCGGGCACCGGAGCCGGCGCCTCAATGCGGCAGGGAGCGCGACCGAGATCCAGCACCAAACCCTCTGCATCTTCGGCGATGATGGAAAAGCCCGCATTTCTAGCGGTCTCAATCACCTGGGCAAGCGGGGCCTGGCTAATTAGCACCGTTTCGGCAATCTTCCGCAACGCCAGGCTTTGCCCAGCCTGGTGACTCTGGAATGAGGCCAGCAGGGCCGGATCGTCACAGCGGATAAACGAAGCTGCGGGGCCACCGCGGAGACGACCGTGGCGGCGGGCGACGTCGTCAAGCAAATAGGTAATGGACTGCGGCACCTCGCCGACGGCGTAGCGCGAAAGAAACTCCGAGATATCGGCGGCGTTGATGCCGGCGTCGAGGGCATCGCGGAGGCTGTCTTCGGTCACACGGTAGACGCTGGCGAGGCCGGGAGATTCCAGCTGCGCAATCGAACTGAGCATGCGTTCCATCTCCGGGGATGCAGGGCCCGGTACGACAATGGTGTTGTCCGCCTGAACCATCAGGTACGAGGCGTTCGGCGGCAAGAGGTTGTTACAGGCGGCACGCAGATCGTCGAAGGCCTCGGCGGTACCGGATTCGATGAGCGCGACCATGGCTTTGCCGACCTCGCTAAGGCCGACGGAAATCGTTTCCACGCCCGGGTCCCGCACGACGATGCCGAGGGCGACCAGCTCGTCGACCACGCCACTGAGCGTCTCGTCCGTGCACCTCGCGTTGGTAATCGGGTAGTAGTAGGCGGCGCATTCACGCAGGTCAGTCAGAGCAACGATGTCGTTGTCGCTTGCCGACGACGCCACCTGCGCACAGCAGGCCAGCACCATTTCCCGGATTGACGGTACCCCGGAGAGCCGAGCTTGTGGGGAGAGTAGAGCAATGCGCTTGCCTTCCTCATTGAGCTGGTCGACCCGCCAGGGAGCTGCGTCGCTAGTGCGAGTGCCGACCGTCAAACTCACCCACCGGTCAACCAGATCGGCGTCGAGGAAGCCGTCGGCTGCCAGCGTGGGGGCGAAATAGTCACCACCGCTGTCGTGCAGTGGCAGCGGATGCGGAGTGCCGACATGAACCAGGCCCGCTGCACTGAGGTTAGCCACGCCGCGAGCCAACTCCGAGATGTCGACGCCGAGCTCCTCGATGAGACTGCGGGTTTCCCGCACTCCGATGACACCGTTTTTCAAGGTCGGCGCGGGGGCGGTTCCCAGCAAGTCCAGCAGGTCAGTCGCCTGTCGCAAAGTTTCCCAGGCAGTGGCGGCAGCACGGTCGTTACCGCTGGCGATCACGTGGGTAGCGGGGGTTTCGGGGCGCAGGGGGACGTCGTCGTCGGCAAGCCCGACTCCACGCATAAGCGCGCGAACGGTGGCGGGCAGGCGAACGGTGCCCTCGTCGATGCGTTCGAGCAGGCCGGCGTTGATGAGCGCTGGGACCGGCAGCGAAGGGTCGGCATCCGGATGAGCGCCCTTTGTGACGCCGAGCCCTCCGGAGTTGGCGAGGGTATCCAGGAGACGCTGCTGCCTGTCTGTGACCTCGGTGAGTGCCGTGCGTAGCTGGCTGCGGCTGGGGCCATCGGGATTGGGCAGAAGATACCAGCCGGGTGGCAACGAGGTGGCGACCTCATCGCTGAGACAGAAGTAGTCCTGCCAGGGCAGAGGTTTCTTGCGGGTGGACTTGCCGGTGAAGGTGCCGCGGGGGCCGGGACCGTTGCCCCAGATGAGTCCGTATTCGCGCAGGGTATCGAGGCTTGTCCGAATATGCGTGGCCGTGGGCCGTTGATTGGCGGGAACCTCTGCTCGAGAGAGTAAGTCGAGAATGTAGTCGATGAGGGCGTCCGCAGTGACGGGTTCGGCGTCAGCACCGAGGTCGGCGGCGGCCTCAATGCAGGCGAGCTCCAGTGCGGGCAGTTTGGTCAGCGCGCGGGAGACAGAAGCGCGGAGCTGGAGCCTTGCCGCTAGCACCTGGGAAGACTTCGGCGGTGGCGACAGCGCATCGGGGCGATTGCTGAGGATAGTGCCCACAAATTGGTCTGGTTGACCTGCCAGCCAGTCGGAAAAGAGTGCAAAGGGGGTGGTGCTAGTCATGACAATCCCCACTTTAGTGAGATTTAAGGAGGGGAGAAGGTGACTGGGGAGAAAATTTTTGGGATAATCTCAGCATGGCTAACGTTGCAAAGAAATCCTATGTCGATCCCGGCTGGCCGAAGGACCTCGAGCCTGGTCAGCACGCTGTTACTGAACTGATTGCTCACCACGCTGGTGCAGATTCGCCTTTCGGCGACATTGAGTTCCCGGTTGATCCGGAGACTCTGGGTTACGTGCACCCGACCACGGTGATTAACAAGTAATCTTTTAGATTCTTAGCAGAGCTACTTCTGCTGGAGGCCCGCAGCCGTGACTGCTAGTTCAGCCATGGCTGCGGGTTTTCACATCAGTGGCCTCGGGGCGGGGGCTTGAGTAGGGGCGCTTGAAGTGGGGGCTTGAAGTGGGCGGGGGCTTATTCAAGCCCAGTTTTTTGGCCAATCCACCGGAATGGCCCCATGGATGCGGGCTGCAAATGTGAAACTGTGTAAGTTTATGACACTTTCAAGCCATTTTTCGGGCCATTTTTGTCATAAACGCAGTCACTAACTCGCGTTGGCACGCGGTCGCTAGCCATAAACGCAGGCAGTAACTCACGCAGTCACTAACTCGCGTTGGGTCGGTACCGCCAACCTGCGGAAGCCAAAAAGTAGCCCCGAGGGGGATTACCCTCGGGGCTACTGTGATGAGCTGGCTAGCTCGAAAGTCTTAAATCAGACCCTGCAGCTTCGACAGGTCGAACGGAATGGCTGCGACCAGTTCCTGCGGGAGCTCAACCTCGCCGGTCAGTGCACGGAACTCAGCGATGAGTGCCTGAGCGTCGGACAGGCTGTCGACGTTGGACAGGCGGTCAGCGAACTGCTGGACCAGGTCAGTCTTGGAGTCGGAAGCAGCAGCTGCCGGAGCGGCCTGTGCGCGAACAGGAGCGGAGCCCTGGCTCGGGTGCGGACGATCGGTCGGGCCGGAGGAGAGACCCAGGCTTGCGGAGCAAGCCGGCCATGCGCCCCAACCCTGCTGAGCCAGGACCTTCTCAGCAACGTAAATCTGCTGCTCGCGGGAAGCCTGATCAGCGGTCGAAGCGAACTCGTTACCACCGAAAGCGTTCCAGGTGCTTGCGGAGAACTGCAGACCGCCGTAGTAGCCGTTTCCGGTGTTGATGTGCCAGTTGCCGCCGGACTCACACTGTGCCAGGCGGTCCCAGTCGGAGTCCGGAGCTGCAGAAGCGGTCGGTGCGAAGATAGCGGCACCGGCACCGAGGATTGCGCCGGTCAGTGCAACCTTTGCCGAAGTGGAAGCGAAGGTGTTGGTCTTAGCTGCGTGGCGAGCCATATGAAAATTTCCTTTTCGTCGATTTTCTTTGTGGCGCCAGTGGGGCTAATGCAACCCCATCTCACTCTTATGGAAAGTTCTTCACGTTATTGATAACGGGCCGATGTCATCGCACTGGAGTGAGATGAAGGCGATCTATGCGACTTCGTCCGTTAAACGCGTCGATTGCACACCGTAGCGGTTGATAACGAAATAGTCACGCGAATCGCCGGATTCTTAATTTTGAGCGCAGGTGGGAAATATGCATAAAAGTAGGTGAAACTGCAGGTAAGAGACGTGACTGTTATTGGTGTTGTGTAAGTTAAAACTTCAAAATGTGATAAAGCTCACGTTATCGTCTTGTTATTTTTCCGGTTTTGGCGCGCCGCATGCACTGAGAAGGATGGCCATAAGAGATAGCCATAAAGAACCAACGCTGGCAGTTAGTTGCCGTCTCGGTGTGTCAATCCGCGAGCGTGCTCGCTTCACTCAAATCCGTCTTCCCTTTATGTCTCCATCTATGGGTATAATTGAGTTCTTTAGGTAATCGGAGGTGACGTGCACATGCACGCCGCTACCGCTGCCGCCACTTCGCACTAGTAAGCAGTAATAAATAATGTGTTCCCCGTTGGAGTGCGTCCTGTTTTGGTCGCACCTTAATTAAAGGAACACCATTAAGACAGCGCCCGGCCCGGCATATCCTCGCGATCCTGTCTGGCCAGGCTCGCCGCGAGCGAGCCTCTAACTCTGGCCGTTTGTGCGTGCGAGGACGGTGGCAAATGCGGAAGAATTGCATCTCCGATCCGAAGACCCCGAAGGGCAGTCACCGCTGCACAAGGGGGAACGAGGTTGAGTGCCCCCAGTCACAGGGCACGGGAAGGTTAGGTGGAAAGTGCCCATCGGTAAGGTCAGGTGGTACGACAAGGATCGCGGTTTTGGCTTCGTTTCGAATCCGGACGGTGAAGATGTCTACATCGGCAAGAACGTGCTGCCGAAAGGTGTGGAAGAACTCGTAACTGGTCAGCGCCTGGAGTACGACTACGCTGACGGCCGCCCAGGCCCGCAGGCTCTCCGGATCAAGGTGCTCGACGAGGGACCGCGCGGTGCCCGTCACCGCCGTGGCGGGGCAGGTGGGGGCGCAGGAGCCCGTCGTCAAGCAAAGAAGCACAGCCCCAGCGATCTCAACGGCATGATTTCGGACATGATTTCCATGCTGGAGTCGACGGTGCAGCGTGACCTGCGCGCCGGGCGTTACCCGGAGCGTAAGGACGGCCACCAGATGGCTGAAGTCCTGCGTGCGGTCGCGCGCGAGCTGGACTCGTAAGTCGGTAGAAGATGTGAAAAACGCCCGCTCACGAAGGTGGATAACCTCAGTGAGCGGGCGTTTTGCTGTGCTTTACGACGGTTCGTTGACGATCGACCAAGTAATACCGTAGGTGGTCTCTTCACCCTCGGAGTTCTTTCCGATGAGCGCGGTGGAAACCTCCACGACCCCGAGTGGGGTGCGTTTGCCGGCAACAGCTGCGGAGCCGGCGATGGTCTCGGTCGTGGCTTCGCCCGGATCCTTGCGAGAGGTGGAGTTGACCGCATCGTCGGAGAAGAAACGCTGCAGAGTCCAAGAGTTAGAGCCAACAGTGGAGCCGACGTTAACCTCAGCTGTCTCCTGCTCGCCCAGAGAAATCTTGGCGGCGTTGGCCTCAGTCGTGGTGCAGGCATTCTTCTCAAAGAGGTCGCAGACACGGTAGGGAAGAACCTCTGTGGTTTCGCCGTCCTGAATGACTTCGATGGACAGCGCGTGAGGGTCGTCGATTGCCTGGTTGGTCCACTTATTGACAGCAAGGACAATGCCGGTGACGACAAGACCCACCACGACAATAGCGCCGACAACCATGAACGCCTTACTATTCTGTTGCCAGCGGCGCCTACTCGATCCCATCAACTCTCACTTCCCGACATTCGTAACGGAATTGAAGCTACGTTCAGTCACACTAGCCGTTTTCGGGCCAGATACTGCTATTCACTCACGGTAACACGGTAGGCCGTGGGCCATTTCTTCCCTGTGAGCAGGAACTGGCGGGGGCCATTGGGGGAGGTAGAGGAAGAATCCGGCATTAGAGCAATGCCGTTGAGCACATCAATACTGTTTTGCTCTGCCGGGGAGAGCTGCGTGTACAGGTCGCGGAAGAGTTCGGTGGCATCGACGATGCCTGTGACCTTTCCGTCTTCCGGGTTGATGCGGTAGATGAATGGACTCTGCCAGACGTTGGCCCAAATCTCGCGGTGCGATTGCGGGGAGTTTGGTCCGTCCGCGTTGCTCTGGTTGTTTGAATCGCTCGTGTCCGCTGGTGCTTCGTCCGGCACTTCGTCCGGAGCTGCGTCGCCGTCGACAGTGACGCACTCGAGTTCGTTGAGCCACGTTGTCTCTGTACCTGCTGCAGTGACGGGCAGTTGACGCTGGGAAGAGAGGTCATCGGGGGCGCGGAAAGTGAGGGTGCCACTGCCGTCGGAGGTCACGATGGTGTCCTCGAAGGAGCACGCGCCCCAGCCCTCGGTGTCGAAGGGAACCTCGCGACGCTGCTTGAGAGTAGCCGCGTCGCGTTCAATGGCGCGTCCTTCCTTCCACGTCAGCTGCCACACGGTATCTCCATGACGGGTAATCCCCTCGCCGAAGAGTTCAGGCTGTAAATCTTCCACGTTGGTCGGCTCGGCTGCAGAGTTGTCGAGCCACTGCGGTAATCGGTAAATCTGGGACTCGCCGTAGAGGCCAGTACCCATCAACAAAGAGCCATCGGGTTCGAACTCAAGGCCCTGGACAAAAGGCGCAGCGACATTCTTCTCCGTGGGAAGTGGTGGAGCCAAGACAGGATAGGACTGCTCGATGGCCAGTTTCAGTGTCGGAACGTCACCGAGCCCCGGCACCTTATCGGCACCGACCAGCTCGGAGGGATTAACCGATGCCGAAGTCGACCTTGGGGCGGTGCCGGAGTTCGAGTCCGCACTAGCGCCACTAGAAGGGGCCTCGCCTGAGGGATCGCCACCTGAACCAGTTTCAGCCGCACAGCCGGCCAATAGGGCGGCAGTTGCCACGGAGAGGATGGCAGCTCGGACCGTCGTAAAGCGTGATGAGTGGAAAGGGCGGGCGAGTTTTGCATCGCCCGACGGGAATCTGTCCATAGCTTCACTCTAGGATAGGAAACGTGACTGAAAATCGACGACGTTCCCGAAACAGCCGCCGACGGGGGAAGGTGATGAATCACCAGGCGGTCGACACTGCCCGTACCGCGATTGAAGAGCTCGGGGAGGGGCCTGCCGGCGCGCACACCGGTGTAAGTGTCGTAGGCGAGGGCGTTGCGGTGCATCGTTTTGCGGCTGACCTGCCCGGATACAGGGGCTGGGAGTGGCATGTGGTGGTCGCGTGCGCGCCGGGCACTCAACAGGCGACGGTCAGTGAAGTGGCTCTTGTCCCTGGCGAAACCGCGCTGCAGGCGCCTGAATGGGTGCCCTACGAGGAGCGGCTGCGCCCCGGTGACCTCGGTCCGCGCGATTTGTTGCCGGCTGCAGTGGGAGATGAGCGACTCGACGGCGATGACTTGCAGACCCGCACCTTGTCGGCGCGTGGTGTGGAAGACACCGAGCAGCGTTGGGAAGAGGGCGATACCGGCCCCGAGAGTGACTTTGCTCGGGAAGCATTGCACCGCTGCCGAACCTGCGCCTTTATGGTCCCGCTGACCGGTCCGCTCGGTAAGAACTGGGGCGTGTGCGTTAACGAATGGACATTCGATGCCACGGCCGTAAGCTTTGACCACGGCTGCGGTGCTCACTCAGCTATCCCGGAAGTAACGGGGCAGGGTGCACCGGTGGCGGAACCCTACCAGGATTCCCACCTGTAGCTTTCCACCTAGGCAAACGCGATGACGAAGAAGGTGCAGTTTCGACGCCACTGTGGCCCCAGAGACTGCACCGTTACGGATTTCGGCACAAAAATTCCGCTCTGACACGGATAAACACGTGACACGGATAATAAAGAGACTCTAGAGAGGCATAAAAAATGGACAAAGGTACGTCCACCTCTGCAACATCCTCAGATGAGGCGAAGGACTCCAAGCCTGCACGGAAGGGGAGCCATCTTTCGGCAGTGGACCGCTATTTTCACATCACGGAGCGCGGTTCGACGACCGTGACCGAGATTCGCGGTGGCGTAGTGACCTTCTTCGCGATGGCCTACATCATTCTGCTCAACCCGCTGATCCTTGGCAATATCGAGGATGTCAACGGCAATAGCTTGGGGATACCGCAGGTCGCCGCTGTCACCGCGCTCGCCGCGGGTGTCATGACCATTACTTTTGGTCTCTTTGCCAAGTACCCCTTCGGCATTGCGACGGGCCTGGGCATCAACACCCTGGTTGCCGTGACATTCGTTGCTAACGAGGGGCTGGCCTGGGAAGAAGCGATGGGCCTGGTCGTGCTGGACGGCGTGATTATCGTGCTGCTGGCGCTGACCGGATTCCGCACAGCTGTCTTCCACGCGATTCCGTCCGATATGAAGGCCGCGATGAGTGTGGGTATCGGCCTATTCATTGCCATGATTGGTCTGGTCGACGGTGGCCTGGTTCGCCGTATTCCCGATGCCGCTGACACGACTGTCCCGGTGCAGCTCGGCATCAATGGTCAGATTGCCTCGTGGCCGACCGCCGTGTTCGTCCTCGGGCTGATTATCTGCGGCATCATGGTTGTCCGCAATATTCCAGGTGGCCTGTTCATCGGCATCGTGCTGAATACCATCATTGCGCTCGCAGTCGAGGCCTTGACGGATGCGGGCCCCTCCTTCGCTGATGGCAAGCCAGTGCCGACCGGTTGGAATCTCGCGGTACCGACTCTGCCGGACCGCGTAGGCGGCATGCCGGACTTGTCCCTCGTTGGAGCTGTGGATCTTTTCGGATCCTTTGCCCGCGTCGGTGCCCTCAGCGCCACCATGCTGCTGTTTACCTTGGTCCTGGCGAACTTCTTCGATGCCATGGGCACGATGACTGGTCTGGGCAAGCAGGCCGCACTTGTCGATGAAGACGGTGTGCTGCCGGACATGAAGCGCGCACTGGTTGTCGAAGGCACCGGTGCCATTGTCGGTGGTGCAGTCAGCTCCTCGTCGAACACCGTCTTTGTGGATTCCGCAGCGGGCATCGCCGATGGTGCACGCACTGGCCTTGCCAACATTGTCACCGGCATCCTCTTTCTGGCAGCGATGTTTTTCACCCCGCTCTATGAAATCGTGCCCATCGAGGCTGCCGCGCCAGTGCTGGTCATCGTCGGTGCCATGATGATCGGGCAGATCACCGAGATTGATTTCACCCGTTTCGACATCGCACTGCCGGCATTTTTGACTATTGTCACCATGCCGTTTACCTACTCGATTGCAAATGGTATCGGCATCGGTTTCATCACCTTTGCTGCGATGGCTATCTTCTCGGGTCGTGCCAAGTCCGTACATCCGCTGATGTGGATTGTCTCCGGCCTGTTCATCATCTACTTCGCCGCCGATCCGTTCACCGCTCTGCTGGGCGGCTAAAGAGTTTCCATGAGTACCACCACATTCCTCGAACGCTTTGCGCCCATCGTCGTCGACGATCCCGCCGACAGCCGTCTCGATGACATCCGCAACCTCAACAAGTCCGATTCCCGCCCCGATTTGCCCGGTGGGAAGGGGCTGGTCATCGCCGAAGGCACGCTCATTGTGCCGCGGTTAGTGCGCTCACGCTTTCCGCTCCGCGCAGTCTTTGGTACTCGCCAGAAGCTCGCATCGCTTGCCGACGGACTGACCGCGAGCGAGGCCGCTATTGCGGAAACGGTGCCCTGGTTTGAACTCGACCGCGAGGTTCTGGCCGCAGCGGCCGGATTTGATCTTCACCGCGGCCTGCTGGCCACCGCTGACCGCGCGCCGGAGCTATCGGTGGACCAAGTTCTGAGCGGAGCCACCACCTTGGCCCTGATGGAGGGAGTCGGTGACCACGAGAACATCGGAGCCCTGTTCCGTAACGCGGCGGGCATGGGCGTGGATGGGGTCGTCTTCGGCGCGGCCTGCGCCGATCCGCTGTATCGCCGCAGTGTGCGCGTTTCCATGGGGCATGTGCTGACAGTCCCATTTGCGACTCTGCCCGGTACTACGACCACCTGGCAGCGAAGCCTGGACCAGCTCAAAGAGCAGGGCTTCCGCGTGGTGTCCATGACCCCTGCGGGCACGGTGGACCTGTGGGATGCCATGGACACGGACAAGGTCGCGATTCTCGTTGGCGCTGAGGGACAGGGGCTTACCGAGCACGCGATGGCAGCCACCGATGTGCGTGCTCGCATTCCCATGTCACCGGGAACTGACAGCCTGAATGTGGCTACCTCCGCGGCGATCGCGTTCTACGAGCGACTGCGCGTTCAGTCGCAGCGCGCAGGGCGGTAGAAACTATTTCCCGAACTTGCCTCGCACCCGCTGCCAGGTGCGGCCAGCGAAGTTCTTGGCCTTAGCCCCAAAGCGACTGAGCTCCTCCAGAAAGTCTCGGTTCGGCTCTGCGTTGTGAACTTCGTAGTCGTCGTAGGCGCGGTCAAACTCTGCGCCAGACTCGGACGAACCCGGCTCACCCATTAGCCCGCGTGGACTACGAGACGTCGAATACGAAGCTCCGGGAGCCGCACGACGGCCATCCACCGCAAAACCACTAACAGGGATATCGGTAGCGGGCGAATGCGGGTCGAATCCGAGCCAGTCGGTGATGACGGCGTCGGCAAGCTCTGCCGGAACGAACGGCAAACCGACCCCCTCGCGTGGACGTGAACCCGTATCTTCGAAAGCGTCGGGCAGCGGGCGGTGCTTGCCCGCCCAGAAACTGCCCTCTGCGGGGCAGGGAAGACCGATGTCTTCCAGTGTGCGGTAGCGAGTAGCGGAGAAAGCGCGCTTGAGCTCACCATCGTGCCAATGCGCAAAGGCACCGAAGCCCGTGGATTTATTCGACACACTCGCGTAGACGTCCGTGGCGGCAATCTCCTGCCGTAGACGAGGCGACAGCTTGGACAGCTGCGAGACATCATCGAGAACCGTCTGCAGTACGGCAACGCCCTCAAAGCCACCGATGTAGTATTCACCGTCACCGGTTTCCGCCGAGCGGTTGAGCGGGAAATCACCAATCGGTGTTACCGGCAGCGTTGAGTCATAGAGAGCTAGGAAACGACGCCCGAAACCGCGGTCGTGCTGAACACCTGTCTCCAGGGTCGCAGCAGGGTCATTGGTGCTGATAAACCAAATCGTGACTACACCGCGGCGAATCGCGGAGAATTCGAAATCAGAAGCGTTGCCACTGGTCATGGAGCTCATTGTCGAGGGAAACTCCTACTTCTTCGGGCCGTTCGGACGTACGCCGAGAAGCACATCCTCCCAAGACGGCATGACAGTCTTCTTCTTGCGCTTCGGCTGCTCCACGTCCGGGTGCTGCAAGAACTCCGCCTCGTCAATATCGTCGTCGGCGGCATCGCTTTGCGACGGAACATCCTGCTCCCCGTGGCCTCGCTGCGGCTCCGCCGAAGACTGCCATGCGGCTGGCATCTCAGAGGTGTCAGCGGTATCGGCAGCTCGATTGGCCTGCGGAGCCAAGTCTCGGTTGCGGCGGGCAAAGTCGGGGTCAATCAGCTCTGCTGCCAGCTCATTGCGAGCAATGGTGAGCGCGGAAAGTCCCTCCGCCTGGTAACTCCACTCGGCCACGTTGGTGGTATGGCCGACATTCCAAGTAACCGTCACAATCCACTGTCCACTCGGGTCGCGGTAGGCGTCCCACGAGGCATCGGCGAGTTCCTGGCCACGGGCGGCAAAAGCGGTGGCGAGAATCTCCCACAGGGACAACTTGGCCGGGCCATCAATGCGACGTGGCTTCGACTGCTTGCCGAGCTCCGCAATACGTGCGCGCTCTGCAAGCACCGGGTAGGCGAAGGACTCAATCTTGCGCGGCTGCATGCCGCTGTACTCAATGAGCTCCTCCACCGTTTGGCCGCTGCGAATGCGATCCTGGATTTCGCGCGGCGACAAAACTACGCGGGGCTCTTCCAGAACTGGCTTCGGTGCCGTTGGAGTCTTCTTCGGTGCCCCGCCTGCCGTAGCGGAGTTGCCGGTCGTCTCGCTGCCTTCCGCCGCGTCGCCGCTTGCGGTGGTGGCTTCCGCTGTGCTGTCACTAGTGGAACTTCCGTCGGTGGAGCCCCTCTCTGCGGTAGCACTCTCCCCAGAGCTACCGCTGGCAGTGGCGGTGGCGGCGCTGGATCCGTCGGCAAGCGATGCGGAATCAGCTGCAGCAGGGGAACCGGCGGCATCGGCGAGCTCGAAGTGCTCGACCAGGAAAGTGCGCAGGTTCTCGTCGAGAGGCAGCGTGAAGCGAAGTCCCTCCTGCCGTTCCTGCTCGGTGATATCGGCGGGAACGAGAATCAGTGAATCGGTCACATCGCCGTCCAGAACGGGCTTCAGCTCCCTCATGCGAGAACCTCCTTGTTGGTCGACGTTATAAGTAATGCTCACTAATCATGGTAAACGACAAAACTCCCGCGTCACGGACAAATGGGGCAATGCCCTTGCGCGTGGCGCGGGAGTTATGCGGCTGAGGCCGGTATTTGGCTGTTACTTTGCAGCGTAGCCGTTGTCCAGAACCCAGTCGATAGCGCCAGTCAGACGACGGATGTCCTCCGGGTCGATGGCCGGGAACATACCGATGCGCAGCTGGTTGCGGCCCAGCTTGCGGTACGGCTCGATGTCGAGGATGCCGTTGGCGCGCAGAACCTTGGCAATCTGTGCGGCGTCGATGTTGTCCTCGAAGTCGATGGTGCCGACGACCAGCGAGCGCTTTGCAGCATCGGTGACGAACGGAGTTGCCTCCGCGCGGTTCTCAGCCCAGTTGTAGAGGTGGGAGGAGGACTCGGTGGTGCGGGCAACCATGCCGTCGAGGCCGCCGTTGGCGTTCATCCACTTGACCTGATCAGCCAGCATCAGCAAAGTGCCGACGGCCGGGGTGTTGTAGGTCTGGTTCTTGCGGGAGTTATCAACGGCAGTCTGCAGGTTCAGGTAAGCCGGGATGAAGCGGTCGGAAGAATTGATCTTCTCAATACGATCGATGGCAGCCGGGGACATTGCAGCCAACCAGATGCCGCCGTCAGAAGCGAAGCACTTCTGCGGGGAGAAGTAGTAGACGTCAGCCTGGGACATGTCGACCGGGAGGCCGCCGGCACCGGAGGTGGCATCGATAGCCACGAGCTGGCCCTCGGAGCCTGCCGGGCGGGTGACCGGAACCATGGTGCCGGTGGAGGTCTCGTTGTGAGCCCAACCAATAAGGTCAACGCCCTCTTCGCCAGCGACAACCTCAGGTGCGGAACCCGGCTCTGCTTCGATGATCTGCGGAGCGTCGAGCCACGGAGCCATCTTGGAGGCCTTGGCAAACTTGGAGGAGAACTCACCGTAAGTCAGGTGAGCGGACTTCTTCTCGATGAGCCCAAAGGTGGCAGCATCCCAGAAAGCGGTTGCGCCGCCGAGGGACAGGACAATCTCGTAGCCTTCCGGAAGCTGGAAGAGCTCAGCCAGACCCTCGCGAACCTCACCAACAACGTTCTTCACTGCCGGCTGACGGTGGGAGGTACCCATGATAGAGGTACCGCCGTCAACGATTGCCTGAATCTGTGCCGGGCGAACCTTCGACGGACCGCAACCAAAGCGGCCGTCGCCGGGCTGGAACTCTTCAGGGAGGACTGGGAATTGATCGCTCATATGAGGCGCAACCTTTCAAAGTGCATTCAAAGTGAAGCTTGATATACAGCCGTTGTCTTCAAACTCTAGCGGTAATCGGGGGTACTTATAGCAAAAGGGTGGGGTTCAATTGCCCCCGCTTCCGTACTTTGCATAACAAAACAGGGTGGATTGGCGTATTTGCAAAGTTTGCGAAGAATTTTTTCCAGTTTTGTTGGTGCTGAAAACTTGGCGGTGTGGGGCCTCGGGCGGGCGGCGAGGGGTGAATTATTGTGGATTTAGTCGATGTGTTTTCGGGCGTCGGCTCGATGGCTTTTGAACTTTTAAAGACATTGGCCGCTGAATGGGCTCCTGACCTCCTGATTAGTAAATGGGCAGTGACAACGTAATAAACCCGTTTTTTCCATTTGCATTTCGGGGTGAAGAGGGGTCAAGATTGGGTAAGCCCAGGCTGCCCGAATGGGGTAGAGGGTGTTGCACTGCTCACACTCTTTGATATTGTGTGTTCTAATCCACTGCAGGTGTCGGTTCTTTATGGTTACGACACGGTCGATGTGAACTAAGCAAACTTTTTTCACTGGGCAAGATGCAATGGAACGCAAATGTCGCGCATAATTGAATCATTGAAAACAATGCGACCCCGAAGGGGTGGCGTGGAGTTGGGAGGCAGCATGCTGTTTTCCGCTGTGCCTGCTTCCCCCGCACTCTGGAGTCGTTAAGAAGAATTTTTCTGTGAAAGGGAAGTTGTGGCTACTAAAGACGGCAAGGCTGTACTCCACTACCCGGGCGGCGAGTTCGAGATGGACATCGTCAAGGCAACCGAGGGTAACGACGGTATCGCACTGGGCAAGATGCTCCAGGAAACTGGACTGACCACCTTTGACCCGGGCTACACCGCCACCGGTTCTACCGAGTCCAAGATCACTTACATCGACGGCGGTAACGGCATCCTGCGCTACCGCGGTTACCCGATTGAGCAGCTGGCTGAGAAGGCTACCTTCAACGAGGTTTCCTACCTACTGATTCACGGCCACCTTCCGTCTGAGGAAGAGCTTGCGCAGTTCAACCACGACATTCGTCACCACACCCTGCTGGACGAGGACTTCCGTCGCGCATTCAGCATCTTCCCGCGTGGCGCACACCCGATGCAGACCCTGGCTTCCTCGGTCAACATCCTGGCTTCCTACTACCAGGACGAGCTGGATCCGCTGAACGAAGAGCAGCGCAACCTGGCTGCGGTTCGCCTGATGGCTAAGGTCCCGATGCTGGCTGCATACGCTTACCGCGCATCCAAGGGTGAGCCGTACATGTACCCGGACAACAACCTGAACGCTCGCGAGAACTTCCTGCGCATGATGTTCGGTTACCCGACCGCTGACTACGAGGTTGATCCGGTAGTGGTTGATGCTCTGGACAAGCTGCTCATCCTGCACGCTGACCACGAGCAGAACTGCTCCACCTCCACCGTCCGCATGGTCGCTTCCTCCGGCGCTTCCATGTTCGTCTCCATCGCT
This sequence comes from Corynebacterium sp. HMSC055G02, assembly GCF_001809065.1. Taxonomy (NCBI): domain Bacteria; kingdom Bacillati; phylum Actinomycetota; class Actinomycetes; order Mycobacteriales; family Corynebacteriaceae; genus Corynebacterium; species Corynebacterium sp. HMSC055G02. The sequence goes on from NZ_KV795670.1 coordinate 19,016, forward strand.
GCTGGTATCAACGCTCTGTCTGGCCCGCTGCACGGTGGCGCTAACCAGGCTGTTCTGGAGATGCTCGAGGACATCCAGCAGAACCACGGTGGCGACGCAACCGAGTTCATGAACCGCGTGAAGAACAAGGAGCCGGGCGTCCGCCTGATGGGCTTCGGTCACCGCGTCTACAAGTCCTACGACCCGCGTGCAGCTATCGCTAAGAAGACCGCTCACGAGGTGCTCCAGCACCTCGGCGGCGACGAGCTGCTGGATCTGGCTATGAAGCTGGAAGAGATTGCACTGGCTGATGACTACTTCGTCTCCCGCAAGCTCTACCCGAACGTTGACTTCTACACCGGTCTGATTTACCGCGCCATGGGCTTCCCGACGGACTTCTTCACCGTCCTGTTCGCCATCGGCCGCCTCCCGGGCTGGATCGCTCAGTTCAACGAGCAGGTCACTGACCCGGCATCGAAGATCAACCGCCCTCGCCAGATTTACACCGGCGAGACCGAGCGTGACTTCGTTCCGCGCGACCAGCGTTAAGGTTTTTAGCGATTACCGCGTAGGGGTTCCTCGCAGGTAACTCAGCATAGAAAAGTCCAGCGTTGAAAACGCGAAAAGGCGCGTACTAGCCTTCGAAAGGTTGGTACGCGCCTTTTATTTTTCCTAGAATTTTAAGAAGCCCCATTTGAGTTGGGTCCATTTAAGTTGGAATAATTGCCAGCTTTGATAAATGCCAACTGTGATAGGAGATTGTCTTGTCCAAGCCAGAACTCACTGCTAAGTCCGGTCCGGCTCCGACGGAACTCGTCATCAACGACCTCACTGTCGGTGACGGCAAGGAGGCCACCCCGGGTGCTCGCGTCGAGGTCCACTACGTGGGTGTTGACTACGAGACCGGTGAAGAGTTCGACTCTTCCTGGAACCGCGGCCAGTCCATCGAGTTCCCGCTGAACGGTCTGATTGCCGGTTGGCAGGAAGGCATTCCGGGCATGAAGGTCGGCGGTCGCCGCGAGCTGATTTGCCCGCCGGAGAAGGCTTACGGCCCGGCTGGTGCAGGACACTTCCTGTCTGGTAAGACCCTGGTCTTTGTCATCGACCTGTTGGACGTTAAGTAAAAGGCCACATGCTGGCTCTGTTGGCTGGCTGAGCTTCGCTTCGCGGTTCCTGTCCATTCCTCCGTCGTCGGTTTGCAGGATTTCCGGCGAAGAAAGTGACTGCGTTTATGACACTTCAGGCGTGAAAAATTGCCCAAAAGTGTCATAAACCCAGTCACTTTCTTGCTTTCTGAGGTTGGGGTGGGGGCTGAAGGCCCAAACCAGCCCCACACCAGGCCCCAGCCCCCTTACTCGCTCAGCGCGAAGCGACGGTAGTGGTCGAAACGCTGCTCACGGCCAACGCGAGCCGGATTCTTCTCTAGCTCCCAGAGGGCGTGCTCGATAGCACTCAGAGCACGGCGGGGCAGTTCGGCCGGATTCTCAGGTTCGGCCACAATCTCGTCGATGACCCCGGTCTTCAGCATGGCCTCGGCGCCAACGCCCTGCTCCTCCATCATTTCCGGGGCATGCTCGGTGTCTCGGTAGATAATCGCCGAAGCACCCTCCGGCGGCAACGGAGACATCCAGGCATCGTGCATTGCCAGCACGCGGTCAGAGGGCAGCATGGCCAGCGCACCGCCACCGCAGCCCTGGCCGAGAATGAGTGACACGGTCGGAACCTTCAAGTTCACCAGCGTGGTCAAGGTGCGGGCAATCTCGCCGGCCATGGCATTTTCCTCGGCGTCCTTGGTCAACTCAGCGCCTGGGGTGTCAATGACCGTGACCAGCGGAATGTTCAGGCTTTCCGCGATGCGCATCGCACGGCGGGCAAAACGCAGTGAGCCCGGCCCCATTGGATGCGTGCCCAGCGGCGGCTGGTTATGGCGATCCTGGGCGACCAGAATCACCGGCCGCTCACCAATCCGCGCCAGGCGAGCCCGAACCGACAGCGACTTGTGGCCATCGCCAGTGCCGGAAATCGGCACGGAGCAGTCGACAAGGGCATCGATAATGTCGCCGCCACCTGGACGAGAAGTATCGCGGGTGCGCAGGATAGCTTCCCAGGTATCGCGACCATCAATGGCTGCTACTGGCGGTGGGGTGGGTTCGCTGGGGTCTCCGTCGGCAAGCACGTCGATGGTGCGGCGGACAGCGCCGCGCAGACGTTCGAGCGGAATGATGCCGTCGATAATGCCCTGCTTGAACAGGTTCTCGGAGGTCTGAACGCCTTCGGGCATGGGTTCGCCGGTAGCCAGCTCGACGACGCGCGGGCCGAGGAAGCCGAGAAGTGCGCCGGGCTCTGCGAAGGTGAAGTGGCCTGCCGACCCCCACGACGCCATGACACCACCGGTGGTGGGATTGCGCAGGTACACCAGGAATGGCAAGTGAGAATCCTTGTGGCGCGCCACTGCGGTGGTAATAGAGATCATGAGCGCGAACGCCGCAGTGCCCTCCTGCATGCGAGTGCCGCCCGAGGTCGGGGAGAGCAACAGGGGCAGCTGCTCCGCAGTCGCGCGCTCGATGCTGCGAATAATACGACGAGCGGTTGCGGCGCCGATAGAACCGCCGAGGAAGCCGAACTCAGAACAGATGACGGCGACGCGCTTGCCGCCGACGGTGCCTTCACCGGTGATAACGGCCTCATCGAGACCGGTTTTCTCAGAGGCTCGGGACAGTGTGCCGCGGTAGGACTCGTCGATGTTGCCATGCTCGGGCGCGCCGTCCCAGGAGGTGAAACTTCCGTGGTCGAGGACGGTATCTATTACTTGTTGGGCGCTGATTCTAGCCATACCTCCACGGTAGTAAACAAGGGGTAAACCGGCTTAGTTGATGGTGGGCGGAAAGGGGTAGCGCTATTGTCGGAAAAAACGTGTCCGCACTACCGAGGAGTCGAACCAATGCCGATTACTGAGCGCCTCACCGAGCTGGCTGAACAGAGGCCAAACGTATGTGTCGTCGGTTCCATCAACGCAGACCTGACTGTCACCGTGAAGCGCCTGCCGCATGGTGGCGAGACTATCGAGGGCAGTCCTCTGCGCATTCTGCCGGGCGGTAAGTCGGCGAATCAGGCGGCGACGGCTGGAAGACTGGGCGCGGCCGTGGAACTGGTCGGCGCGGTCGGTTCGGATCCCAATGCGCAGTTGCTGCGCGACGCGCTTACCGACGCTCACGTGGACATCTCTGCAGTTGAGACCGTCGACTCTGCCACTGGTACAGCCATGATTGTCGTTGATGATGCGGCGGAGAATTTCATTGTCATCTCCGCTGGCGCCAATGGTGAAGTCGATGCTGAGATGGTGCGCAGTCATGCGGACAAGATTCAGCGGGCTGGGTGCCTCGGTCTGTGTCTGGAGATTTGTGATGAGGCTGTCCTGGCCGCCGCACAGATTGCCCACGATGCGGGTGTGCCGGTGGTGTTCAACCTGTCGCCGATTCGGGCGGTCAGTGAGGATCTGCTCGCGCTGGTCGATGTCCTCATTGTCAACGAGCACGAACTCGCAGCCATCATCGGCTCCGAGCGCGCGGTCGCCGGTTGCGAGCACGGTCAGTGGGATGCGGTTGGGCGCGCGCTTGCCGACGAACACGGGATTTCCACGGCCATTGTCACACTTGGCGGGGAGGGGTCTGCGGTCTTGAGGACGTCGGAAAGCGAGGTGGCAGTCACTCGCATTCCAGCGCTGCCCATCGAGGTCGTGGACACCACGGGCTGCGGTGATGCGTACATGGGTACGGTCCTCACCGCGTTGGCCGCGGGCGATGATGTGGTGACGGCAGCTCGTCTTGCGGCGGTGGTCTCGGCTCATGCGGCGACAGGCGTGGGGGCGCAGACCTCCTATGGCGAGACAGGAAAAATCGCGCAGTTTGCGGCGGACCATGGTCTATAAGGTGCGCTGAGCAAACTACGCGATTGACGATTATTCGGTTTTAGGTGACCGTGGCCGAAGGAGCCACGCTCTTTTGGGCAGGGCTGGGGCTAGCTCTTGGCTGTCAGAGCCTTCTTCCAGCTGACCGCGGCACCGGTGCGCAGGACATTGCGCGGGTAGATCCAGGCGGCGAGTGCGATGACTGCGGCTACTCCCACAACCATGATTAGCAGCGAAGCCGCCAACTGGAGTGCGGAGAAGTTGCCAACGGCGTACTGCATCGGGGCAGTGGTGATGGAAACCGGTGGAATCCACGCTGCAATCTGCATGACGGTAGAGTCCAGCTTGCTCCAGCCAAACAGCGGAACATACATCGTGATCAGCGAGAACACCAGTACCGGCATCTGTGCGCCCTGGAAATCTTCCATACGGCTGACCAAGGATGCGGAGGCTGCATACAGCGCGGCGAAGAAGAAGTAACCGAGGATGAAGCACGGGACCAGCAGCCAGACTGCGGACCACGGCACATCGAAGCTCTCCGCCAATCCGGTAATCATGAGGGCAACTGCGGCGCTGGCGGTCAGCACGCTCATCATGATGATGCCAGCCAGACCGGCGCCGAGGATCTTGCCGGCCAGCAGGTGCGCCGGGCGAACTGTCGAGAGAATGATCTCGATGACGCGGGAGGACTTCTCCTCGATGACGCTGGTGGCCACCGCGCCGCCGAAGACGAGGATGGCGGTCATCATGACCATCACACCAATCAGTGTGATGACCACTGCGGGCATCTTCTCGTCTTTGGCTTCATCCAGGGACTCCACCGACACGGCTGCGCTTTGAGTCTTGGAGAAAAACTCGCTGGGGTTGATTCCGTTTTCGCTGAGCAGCATGGCTTCATTTTGTTTCTGCAGCGATTCCTGCAGCATTGGGGCCAGCCAGGATGGGGCGTCGTCGGCAAGCAGCTTCCACGAGCCCTCCTTGCCTTCTGCGGTGTCGGGGACGAGAGCGGCGTCGGCGTCGCCGTCGGTGACGGCAGCGCGAGCGGCCTTGTCGTCTGCCGCGGACGTAATCTCCAACGGTGAGAGCGATGCTGTGGCAAATGCGCCGGCTGCGGCATCCGCGCCTTCAGCATCCTTTATTTCGGCGGTGGCGTCGGCGAGAGAGTCCGCGAACGGCGCTTCTCCGACGACCGCGGTTTTTACGGTGTCATTATCGGACTTGGAGGTCATGTAGTCGGCAACGAAGATACCGCCGACGGCCGCCACTGCCATGATGATGAGCGTGATTAGCGAGCTTTTCTTCAGCAGATGCTCGCGGAGTTCGCGGACGAAAACAGTCTTGACGGCCGTTGAGGCGTTGTAAGTGTTGGTGCTCATTGCTGTACGGCCTCCTGGTAGAGCTCGGTAAGTGGAATTTGCAGAGGTCCAAACGAACGGACCGTTCCCGCTGCCATCGCGCTGTGTAGCAGCTTCTGGTCGGTGTCGGCGGGGGCGTTGGAATCGAGGTGAACGACGGTGGCACCATGGGTATCACGCTCCACGCTTGTCACGCCCTCGACGGAGGTCGCCCAATCCTGGGGCGCACCATCGAGCTTGACGACGAAAGCCCGTGGGCCCCGTGCTCGCAGCTCATCAACAGTGCCTTCCACGAGCATGCGGCCGTCGCGGATGATGCCGACGCGGTCACACATGCGCTCGACAAGGTCGAGCTGGTGGGAAGAGAACACAATCGGGGTGCCGCGGTCGGCGTACTCCTTGAGTACGGAGCTCATCACCTTGACCGCAACTGGGTCGAGACCAGAGAAGGGCTCGTCGAGGACTAGTATTTCTGGGTCGTGGACGAGGGAGGCTGCCAGCTGCACGCGCTGCTGATTGCCGAGCGAGAGCGTGTCGACCTTGTCGTTGGCACGCTCGGTGAGACCGAGGCGCTCCAACAAGTTGTCGGCATTGGATTCCGCGCGCTTGGTGGGCACACCGTGTAGGCGAGCAAAGTAAATCAGCTGCTTGCGGACTTCAGCCTTGGGGTAGAGGCCGCGTTCTTCTGGCATGTAGCCAATCGTGCGGCGCAGCGAGTCATTCATCGGGGTATCGCCGATGCGCACCTCGCCTTTATCGGTGGCCAGCACGCCCAGGGCAATGCGCATAGTGGTGGTCTTGCCGGCACCGTTAGAGCCGACGAAGCCGTAGATTTCTCCAGGGTGAACTTGGAAGCTCATGCCACGGAGAACCTGCAGGTCTCCGTAGGACTTCTCAAGCCCGTCAATAATGAGGCTGTTCATGGTGATCCTTAGATTGAGGAGTGAAGGGCAGAGGAGGGATATGAGTTTTTGAGCCCGTACTAGTCGTCGCGCAGATTCCAGGCGTAGACGACGGTGGGCAGCGTGGAAATGTAGAGGAAAGCGATAATTCCGAAGATTCCGAAGCTGTACGGAATGTAGCGTCCCCAGTCAGGTTGCGCGTTCAGGACATAGGTGCCCACCAGAACGAGAGCAAGGAAGGCCACCAAGCCGAAGTAGGTGAAGCAGCGATATGTCAGCCCCCGCAGGTTCAGAATCTGTTCCTGCTGGTATTCGTCCAGTAGCGAGGTCGGTGCGCTGTCAACCATGTCGACTGTGATGTTGAGGCTGGTCCAGACGACGACCATAATGAGGGAAATCACTGGCCAGAGCAGAGAAAGCCATCCCGGGAAAATATCGGTCAGGCTACCGAGAAGCGCGATGCCGCTCAGCAGCATCAGCACAAGGCACACCTCGAATGCGATGACCAGCTTCCGCCGCGCCGCCTGGTTGCGCCACTTGGGCAACCAGCTCGACATCTGCTCGACACGCTTTGTGTACTTCGCTTCGCGCCGGGCTTCTAGCTTTTCGAAAAAGTTCGGTGTTGCGTCTTCAGTCCGAATAGCTGGCATCGTTAGCTTTCCTTTCGGTATAGGGCAGAGGACATGGGCTTGAATTCCTCGCGAGAAAACACCGCCTCAACGGGGAGATCGAACACCGCGCAGATGCGAAATGCCAGATCCAAGCTGGGGTAGTGGTCACCTCGCTCCAACGCGCCAATCGTTTGAGGATTGACCTCTACTTGTTTGGCTAGTTCGGCTCGGCTGAGTCCGTGTTCTGCCCGCAGCACTGAAATTCTGTTGAATATCGGTTCTTTGGGTTTAATCTTTGGGGACACACTCCAAAGTGTTATATAAACACAACGCTACGTCAACTGTTCGCAACAAAATGAAGCGCACTCACCTTTCTAAACCGCAGGTCAGCGGGGTAGAAAAAATCTAAAAAATTTTCAGTCCGTACACTCGGTTGGCATGACCACACTCAATCTGAAGTACGATGCAGCGACAACCGGAATTGCCAACGTGGAAATGGTCGATGGCAACGCCATCCCGATTCTGGGGTTCGGTACCTACAAGCTTGACGATGAGCAGGCGCGCGAATCCGTGCGCTACGCCCTGGAAATCGGCTACCGCCACATCGACACCGCATCGCTCTATCGCAATGAGCGAGGGGTTGGGCAGGGTATTGCTGATGCGGTCGCTGCGAACGTCGTAAAGCGTGAAGATATCTTCGTGACCACGAAGGTCTGGAACGATGCGCAGGGGTCGGCGGCGACGCGCGAGTCCGTGCGGGCATCTTTAGAACGGCTCAGCCTTGACTACGTTGACCTGGTGCTTGTGCACTGGCCGGTGGAGAAGCAGGGGACGTTTGGGCAGTGTTTCGATACGCTGCTGGAGCTCAATCGTGAGGGGCTGATTCGCTCGGTTGGTGTGGCGAACTTTTACCCAGAGGTGCTCGACCAGCTCTCGGAGACTCCGGTGGTCAACCAGATTGAGCTGCATCCGCAGTTCCCGCAGAATGAGCAGGTTGAAGACGATCGTCGTCGCGGTATTGTCACGCAGGCTTGGTCGCCGTTGGGGCGCGCGAAGTACTTTGAGGGCTCGCCGATTGCTGAAATCGCAGATCGCCTGGGTAAAACTCCCGCCCAAGTTGCTATCCGCTGGCACCTTCAGCGTGGCATCGTGGCCATCCCGAAGTCGGGCACGCCGTCGCGCATCAAGGAGAACTTTCAGGTCACCGACTTTGAGCTCACCGACGAGGACATGGAAACGATTGCGTCGATGGCGCGTGCCGACGGGCGCCTGAGTGGCGACCCGCGGGTATTCGGCAACGAATAAGCGAATTTAGATTTGCTTATAGCCCCATCACTATTGGTGTTTCGCGGGTAGCCTAAATGCTATGACGAACCCAGCATCTGAAATCCGCGTCGAAGCCGACGGCGCAATTGTCACTATCACCATCGACCGAGATCATAAGCGCAACTCCCTGACTGCCGACGTGTGTCGTGACATCGCCGATGCGGTGGAAGCTGCCGCTGAGGTTCCAGAGCAGCGCGTTATCCTGCTGCGCGGCGAAGGCCGCGCTTTCTGTGCGGGCGCCGACCTGAGTGGCCAGCACCATGAAGATTCCTTCCACGAACAGCTCCGTCGAATGCTGCGCACAATCGAGGCCAGCCGTCTGGTGGTTATAGCGGATGTGCAGGGGCCGGCTGTCGGCGCTGGGATGCAGCTGGCGATGGCGGCCGATTTGCGCGTCGTGGGTGAGCGCGGCTGGTTTATGATTCCGCCGGTCAAGCTCGGTATCGCTGTCGATGCCTGGACAATTCGCCGCGTGCGCGTCCTCGTCGGCGGTGCCCGTGCCCGCACTATTCTGTTGGCGGCCGAGCGCATGGATCAGGAAGCCGCCCGCGGTTGCGGTCTGGCTTCCTACCTCGGTGGTCCGGACAAGGCGGAGGAGGTAGCGCTTCGTATCGCCACCTACGCGCCCCTGTCGCTGGCCTACCACAAGGCAGTGCTCAACGACGATGAGACGCATAGCCCGTTGAAGGACTACCAGCAGGAGCTCTACAACACGGTGTGGGCTTCCGAGGATGCTGCGGAGGCATCGAAGGCGCGAGCCGAAAAGCGCGAACCAAATTTCATTGGCAAATAGGTCGAATAGGTTCAGCAATTAGGCGAATAGGGTAGGCAGGCATGGGCTCGTGGAAAACTCCCGACAGTGGTCTTACTCAACAGCAGGTCCAGCAACGCATCGAGTTGGGGCACGTCAACGAGCTGCCGCCAACATCCGGGCGCAGTGTGTGGGACATTATCCGTGCCAATGTGTTTACCCGGATTAACGGTATTCTCGCTGTTTTATTCGCAGTCGTGCTCTATACCGGCTCAATCGTCAACGGTGCCTTTGGTCTGCTGATTATCGCCAACTCTATCGTCGGCATCATCCAAGAACTGCGTGCCAAGCGCACACTGGACAAGCTTTCCATTGTCGGCCGTGCAAAACCCATGGTCATTCGCGACGGGGAGCCTGCTCGCGAGATCGACCGCGAGTCCGTCGTCCTCGACGATCTCATCGAGGTTGGTCCCGGTGACCAAATCGTCGTTGACGGTATTCTCCGCTACGCCTCTGACGTGGCTGTCGATGAGTCCTCTCTCACCGGTGAATCCGATGCCGTCGATAAGAGCGTTGGGGACATGGTCTACTCGGGGTCCTCGGTTGTGGTGGGGTCGGCGCGATATCAGGCCACCAAAGTGGGCAAGGAGGCTTACGCCGCCAAGCTCGCAGCTGAGGCCAACAAATTCACGCTGACTGATTCCCAGCTCTTCCGCGGCATCAACAAGATCCTGACCTACATTTCCTGGATTCTCATTCCCGTCGGCGCCTTGGCAATCTATACGCAGCTCTTTGTCGCCGGCGATGATTTCAACGATGCGCTGCTGGGGATGGTCGCCACGCTGGTGCCCATGGTCCCTGAGGGGCTTGTCCTCATGACCACCATCGCATTTGCCCTTGGGGTGGTGCGCTTGGGGCGACATCGCGTGCTGGTCAATGAGTTGCCCGCCATCGAAGGTCTCGCGCGTGTCGACACCGTGTGTGTCGACAAAACTGGCACGCTCACCGAAAATGCGATGCAGCTAGTGGAAGTCGACATCGTATCGGGTGACGGTACCTCCCGCGATGAGGTCGACTCCGCACTCATCGATCTGTGCAAGCTCGACGATCGCCCCAACGCAACGGCTCGTGCACTGCTCGATGGGCTTGCGGACGCAGGGGACGTCGTAAAGCATGAACAAGCCAGAACCCGCCCCTTTGCCTCGGCGAATAAGTGGTCGGCGCTGACGTATCACGGCGGTGCGACGTGGGTTTTCGGCGCGCCCGATGTGCTTGTCGACGACTCCGCGGTCGGCATGCAGAAAGCTCGGCAGCTTATGGAGGAAGGACTTCGTGTGCTCCTGCTCGCGCGGACATCAGTTGGGGCAGATGACCTGCCCGGCGGTGCGCTGCGGAAGAGTGGCGAGGTGGAGTTGGAGCCAGTCGCACTTGTCGTGCTGGGGCAGAAGGTGCGTTCAGATGCGGCGGACACGGTGGCCTACTTCTATGAAGAAGGCGTCGAGGTCAAGGTCATTTCTGGTGACAATGACCGCTCCGTGGGGGCTGTTGCACGTGAGCTGGAAATGGAGGGGGCTAACAATCCTGTCGATGCGTCTGAGCTTCCGGTCAGCCGCGATGAGAATAGCGAAGCCAAGCCCACCGAGATCCGCAACGAGTTCGCAGACATTGTGGAGTCGCGGCAGATCTTCGGCCGTGTCACGGCCGAGAATAAGCGCGATATGGTTCATGCGCTGCAGTCGCGGGGGCATCATGTGGCGATGACCGGTGATGGTGTCAATGATGTGCTGGCGCTAAAAGCGGCGAACCTGGGCGTGGCTATGGGCGATGGGGCGCCGGCGACACGTTCGGTTGCGCAGTTGGTGCTGTTGGATAATCGCTTCGCCGTGATGCCGATGATTGTGGCGGAGGGGCGTCGCGTCATTGGCAATATCGAGCGCGTGGCCAACCTCTTCTTGACGAAGACTATCTACTCGGTGGTGCTGGCGCTGGCTGTGGGGCTGTGGGGGATGGGTTATCCATTCGAGCCGATTCATGTGACCATTACGGGCTGGTTCACGATTGGAATCCCGGCCTTCGTGCTGTCGTTGGCTCCTAACTTGGAGCGTGCGCGCGATGGTTTCGTGCGGCGCGTGTTGCGCTTAGCGATACCGGCGGGCATCACGGTGGGGTTGTTGACCTTCATATTTTGGTTGTGGGCAAACCCGGGAGTCGACGCCGGCGATGCGGCACGAGGGGAGGCGTCCACCGCGACCCTCATTGTGCTGATTGTTTCGGCATTTTGGGTCTTGGTGGTCGTGGCTAGGCCATACACCTGGTGGAAGGTTCTGTTGCTGGCGGTGTCGGCAGGAGCGTACCTGTTTATTTTCTCGGTTCGATCAGTGGCTTCAGTGCTTAATCTGTACTGGGTGGGGCGGGAGCTGTTGATTCCTGCGCTGATTGTGGGCGCCATCGGTGCGGTCATTATCGAGGCGCTGTGGTGGTGGCGTCAGAGTAAGCCATTGCCGGAAGAAGTGGAGAATACGAGCATAACAGCGTAAATGGGGGGGGTAGTAAAAGGTCTCCTCAAGTATGCAGGTAATGGCGTTTTTGGGGGTGCCTTAAGGCTCGCTGAGAAGTGGTTAGTCGCATTTAACTTCTTTGCTAACTGTGTTCCAGGTAACTTTGTTTCAACACCTAATGAAAAGTGTGGTGCATGGCACACCAGTAGGGTGGCTGTGCTGAACCCCATTACGAACACCTGCATAACTTCCTGGAAAGGATTAGCCCGTGTCCGCAACTCCTATGCCGACAGGCCGGCATAAGCCACAGGCGGCTGAGTACCGCTACGTGCAAGACTCAGCGCAGTTCCAAGAGCTCCGCTCTACATTCCGTTCATTCGCTATCCCGATGACCGTTGCAGGTCTGGTGTGGTACATCGCATTCGTTCTGTTTGCGACGTTTGCGCCGGACCTCATGGCAACTCCCGTACTGGGCAACATCAACCTGGGCATTGTCCTTGGTCTGCTCCAGTTCGTGACCACCTTCGCCATCACTTGGGTGTACATCAACTTCGCCAACAAGAAGCTTGAGCCGATGCAGGCAGAGCTGCGCGAGGCACTGGAAAGCGGAGAAATCGCTGAAATCGTCGCAAAGAAGGAGGCATAGACATGCTGACCAGTTTCTTTGCTGCAGATGACACTGCAGCAGCAGGTAACCCGATTCTCAACATCGCGGTCTTCGTCGCCTTCATTGTTGCGACCATGTTCATCGTTACTCGCGTGGGCAAGGGCGGAAACAAGGGAGCATCGGACTTCTACACCGGTGGTGCACAGTTCTCCGGTACCCAAAACGGTCTCGCCATTGCAGGTGACTACCTCTCGGCGGCTTCCTTCCTCGGTATCGTCGGCGCCATTGCGCTGACTGGTTACGATGGATTCCTGTACTCCATCGGCTTCTTCGTCGCTTGGCTCGTCGCGCTGCTGCTGGTTGCAGAGCCGCTGCGAAACGTCGGTAAGTTCACCATGGCCGACGTGCTGTCATTCCGTCTTAAGCAGCGTCCGGTCCGTACCGCAGCTGCTATCTCCACTCTCGCAGTGACCCTGTTCTACCTCATCGCGCAGATGGCCGGTGCAGGTTCCCTGGTCGCCGTGCTGCTCAACATTCATGACTCCACTCAGCAGTCCATCGTTGTCGCAGTCGTTGGCATCATCATGGTTGCCTACGTTCTCATCGGTGGCATGAAGGGCACCACTTACGTGCAGATGATTAAGGCCGTCCTGCTGGTCGGTGCTGTCATCATCATGACCCTGATCATTCTGGTGGGTGTTAAGGGCAACTTCTCTCAGCTACTGCAGGACGCAGTGGACATGCACGCGAGCTCGGACTACATCGCCGAGAAGGGCTACGAAGCCTCCGCCATTCTTGAGCCGGGTCTGAAGTACGGCGGCTCCTTCGTCCAGCAGCTGGACTTCATCTCGCTAGGCCTGGCACTGGTTCTCGGTGTTGCTGGTCTGCCTCACGTGCTCATGCGCTTCTACACGGTGCCGACCGCAAAGGAAGCTCGTAAGTCCGTGACTTGGGCAATCATCCTCATCGGTGGCTTCTACCTGTTGACCCTGGTGCTCGGCTACGGTGCTGCTGCGCTCGTCGGCCCGGACCGCATCACGGCCGCGCCGGGCGGAGCCAACGCTGCCGCTCCGCTGCTGGCCTTCGAAATCGGTGGCTCCATCTTCATGGCAGTGGTCTCCGCAGTGGCGTTCGCTACCGTGCTGGCAGTGGTCGCTGGTCTGGCAATTACCGCTTCCGCTTCTGTCGGCCAGGACCTCTACCAGGCCGTGATCCGCAAGGGACAGGCAACGGAAGCCGAGCAGGTTCGCGTCTCCCGCATCACCGTTATCGTGCTGGGTGTTGTCTCCATTATCCTCGGCATCCTGGCCATGGGGCAGAACGTCGCCTTCCTGGTGTCACTGGCCTTCGCAGTGGCCGCATCCGCAAACGTTCCAACCATCCTGATGTCCCTGTTCTGGAAGCGCTTCAACACCGCAGGCGCAGTTGCCTCCATGTACACCGGTGTCATCGCCTCGCTGGTTCTGATTATCTTCTCCCCGGCAGTTTCTGGCAGCGAGTCCTCGATGATTCCGTCCGTTGACTTCTCCTGGTTCCCGCTGACCTCGCCGGGTCTGCTCGCAATCCCGCTGGCGTTCTTGGCTGGCATCATCGCCACCTACATGGGCAAGCCGGATAACTTCGATGACCTGGCAGCTGAGATGGAAGTTCGCTCCCTGACCGGTGTCGGTACCGAGGCTGCGGTTGATCACTAATAACCACTGAGTCCTTGGCTGGCAGCGCTGCCCGAACAGCTCAGCCAATCTCAATTAACTGAATAGACAGATGCAAAGGCCCCGTTATCGTCACTGGTAGCGGGGCCTTTGTGGTGGGCGCGGGGTCGTCGTCAAGCATGTGCGAATCAGTGCATGATAGTTAATGGACGGGGCTGTTGCCCTAGCTCTGCAGGGGCTCGCGGAAGCGAGCTCGGAGTCTTAGATATAAGGTGGGAAGGTAACAATCTGGTTTGCCCCACCGCAATAATTGGAGTGTGTATGACTGACAATTCTGGCGCTTCTGAGAACAACAATTCTTTCCGTAGCGCCCTGCATGATGAGCACGTAAGCCTTGGCGCAGAAATGCGCAATGTTGGTGGCTACGAAGTGCCGTTCCGCTACTCTTCGGAAATTGCAGAGCACAACGCAGTGCGTGAGGCCGTTGGTGTTTTCGACCTGTCGCTAATGGGTATCATCCGCGTCACTGGTGAGGATGCGGCGGCGTTCCTTGCACACTCCCTGATTTCGGCAATCAAGCCGCTGGCGTTGGGTCGTGCCAAGTACACCATGATTGTGCAGGAAGACGGCGGCATTATTGATGACCTCATCATTTACCGTCTCGGTAGTCACGAATTCATGCTGGTGCAGAATGCCGCAGCCGCTGAAGATGTGTACTCGACGCTGCGCGAGCGCGTTGGTGGCTACAACGTCCAGGTTGAGCGCATGAATGACAAGAATGTGCTCCTGGCCATTCAGGGGCCGAAGGCTGCGAAGCTTCTGCGCCGTCTGCTGCCGCAGGATCTGCACGCGACCCTCGATGGCATGAATTACTACTCTTGCACCCTGCTCGAGGTCGCAGGTGTGGAAATGATTGTCGCCCGAACCGGCTACACCGGTGAGGACGGCTTCGAGATCTTCCCGCCGGCTGACCGCGCCGTCGAAGTCTGGCGTGCAATCATTGCAGCAGGTGGCAAGGTGGAAAATCCGGAGGATCCGGCTGACAACGGTGCTGACCTCGGCCTGCTGCCGTGTGGTCTGGCCTGCCGCGACACCCTGCGCCTCGAGGCCGGTATGCCGCTCTACGGCTACGAGCTCACGCGTGACCGCACTCCGCTGGAGGCCGGCCTGAAGTCCATCATGGGGCCGACCAAGGGGCAGTTTATCGGCCGCAACGCCCTGGTTAACCGTCCGCAGTCCAAGGAGCTGCTGGTTGGTCTGCGTTTCTCCGGTGATGAAGCTCCGAAGCGTGGCACCAAGCTCATTGATGCGGAAGGCAACGAGGTTGGCGTGTTGACTTCCGCCAAGGTGTCGCCGACTTTGGGCCACCCCATCGGTTTTGCATACGTTCAGCGTTGGCAGTCCGCCACTGGTACTGAGCTGACCGTTGAAGGCACCGACACTACCGCTACCGTCGTGCCGACGCCGTTCTACAACCGTCGTCACCGCAAGTAAATGCCAAAACCAAAAACGCTGCGCGAATCGTATCGGATTTTGTGCTATCCGGGGCACGTGTCTGCTGAGGTGGAACCATAACTGCGCCTAGCGATGAAAAATCAACAGTTCGGGCTAATTTATCAGTGGGCCCTTCCATCGATTCATCACCAATAGCGCTTGGCAATGACGGCCTCTATCTCCATAGAAGTGAAATTCAGATTTGGGCCGAAGAAGGAAAATAGCAGCCTGATGAGATAGGAGTTTGAGTAGTCCTGCATGTTGTTTTCCACGCGGTGGAGCTGACACCATGATGTTAGGGGCGCAAGACTATTTGTTTCTTCTCAATGGACAGTGGCTCATCGTGTTCAAAACAGTTGTGAAAGGATACGAACTTTCATCCACGGTCTGTTGGAGCAATATTGCCACTATTGGGTATTGTGTCAAGCTAAAAAAATAATAACCCAACTCGGGATTTAATTAGGGTTAACCACGAACAAAAGCGTTGATTAAGCATATAAACTCAAAAGACACGAAAGGATGCCGGAGCAAGAGAAAAACGATTCTATTTCTTCCACAATCTCCGGAAATCCTGGACTGGATCGAAAAGAAGGCAAACTGGATGTTTGAGGCAGTGGTTAAGCAGCCTTTAGCCCAGGATAAGCTACTTACTGGCCCCATAAAGGGGTAGGCTAGCCAGGAGTATATATCAAGATGATTAGGTCAACAGTTTAGGAGAATAGACCTGGATAAAGTGCGTTTGGGGAGTGCTCCCCACGAGTCTTCCGGAGGCAACGCTGTGTTGATACGATATCGGGTGTTAGTTCGAAGGTAGATATAAATGCCGGAAGCCACTCGGACTACGTAATTTAGAGGTGCCGCTAACTAACCGACCCTACTACTGTAAAACGTTGACACGGAGAAAAGGTCGAAAAGGCTGAAGTTATTCTATTATCCACCTTGACCCATGTGCCTGTTGGCAAGATTCCCGTTACAGTATTTTGAATAGTAGTGTGTTAAGGAATGCGTGTAAAACAAGTAGATAGAAGCCGAAATGGATTCAAAATTGCTCCGATTTGAAAACTAAAATGCTGTAATTTTTGGGAATAGTCGTAACATCAATTGTTGCAAATCAATGCGACAAATTGTTTGGCCGCTAATATTATTAGCATCTATTAAAGGAGGAAAGGTGTCAAATTCGAATAATATAAACAATCTGCAGGTGAGTGGTAAGCCAGGCGTAGTGGCTTTTACCAACGCGTACAACTACTATCTCAAAGAGGCTGGGAACGCTGCGAAACCCCTAAATGAACGCATAGATAAGGCATGGACAGTTTTGGTAGCCATACTTATTTTCCTTGGTGTATCTATGATCCTAGCAGCGGCTGGACTTGTAATTTTGCCTTTCCTAGTAGGTGCCGCCGCTAGCTACTTCGGTACCAAAAAATGGGTTCATTGGAAATATGGCGACAATTCCTTCTCTTCGAGAGAGCTCGCGGCTGCCCAGCAAGCAGCGAAAATTAAGCAGCTTTATCAAGACATGCTAGTCGGGCGGTACTTTAATGTGGATGATTTAAAGACTTTCGACGGCGAATATGAAGGTCCACTAGAAATTGGGGCATTGGAAGTACAGGTAGGATTGGCGCTGGAGACCCAGTTACAAAATTCTCAGATAATTCATAATCCTCGAATGGTCGTATTGCCAAAGGGGCATGAATTTGACTCGACACATGTGGTGACCGTGAATGGCAAGAACATTCTGCTGGAGGCACGCAGGATTGACGATGAAGGGTTGCTATTAAACTCTCTGCCAGCGGACGACGGCATGTATGAACTGGACTCTAGTAATGATATTACCCGTATGTCGGGGACGGCGGTTCACGTTGCTGAATATTTCAGTCAAGCTTTTGACGGCGACATCTCCGGTATAGTTTTTTACCACGATGGAACACGCCCCATTAAAGTTGATGGTCAACAAGTGGACGAGTTTAATGCAATGCAGCCATATTGGATTAAGTCTTACTATCTACCGTTTGATGATAGCGCTACGTCTGTGCCTGTGAAATACCCTTCGGTTATTTGCGATAAAGAATCTGTTGTAGGTGTCGTAGAAATCTTGGCGGAGCAGGGGCAGGTTGCAAGGCGGCCCGCATTGGACTATATGAATAGAAAGTTTTCCATGGGGGATGACGCGACTGGCCAGACGAGTATTCTAGAGGATAAACAATTGACAATGTAGCGTCCTCTTCGAATTGAGTGCAATATCAGCTGGAATTTTCTTGAAAGGAAGCATAATGGTACGCAGTTCTAGTCTCAATGAGCGTTACACCGATATGGCAAGTGAGGTGCGTCAAAACAATGCGCTCGCAAAAAAGCAGCTGAAAGCTACGCAAGCAGGATTGGCGTTAAACGCCGCTGGAATTGCAATTGCCCATCGTGATGCGTTAATTTCAAGAAAAATGCAAGGCGCAATCCTGTCTAAGCAGGAAGAACAGCTTCTTCAAGGAGAACGTTTCCACAATGAGCTAACTAGCCAGCTCGATTCGTTGAGCGCAAGTATGACGGAAATGAAGCTGGAGATTCGGCAGGATCTGGGCGATTTAAAGAGCATTGGATTCGCGCAGTGGCGGGATGGAGTTGGTAGGAAATATTACTATAATTATCGTCCGGCCGCTATTGACTTCTTGAACAGGTATTCACAAGCATGCGCTTCTTGGACAGATGTCGTTGTTGAGAGGATAGAGTCGGTCGCCTCCTCTTTTTCGGAGTGGAAGGAACCGTCTTGGAGGGATGACGCCCTTGTAACGGGGATTTTCGTTAATAGAGCACCGTATCCGCAGCGTCCTGACTTTGAGGACGTTTCTGAAAGGCCGGTTCCGCAGCCACATAGCTCAATTTTCTATATTCTAATTGGATGCTGTCTGCTCTTCGCGAGCTTAATGCTTTCAGCCGTTGCTTCAATGTTTATCCTTGCTTTTACCTCAGATGAAGCAAGCCAGTCCACGTTTATAAATTATACTTTGTTTTTATCTATTGGTATCACTGCTGGAGTATTATTCACCATAAAATGGCGTCGTGATAGATTAATTAAGTCCGCTCGCGCTTTTAATGATTCTGCCCAAAAGGAAGCATCACTACGTAATTGGCAGAACCGGACTAATTATGAAAGTCGTCTACGAGATATAGAGATAGATTTTCTTACCCGCAATGACAATGCTCGAAAGGAAGCGGAACGTCGCTTTGAAAGCTTGGTCGGAATTGAAATCGACCAGAATCTTGCGGAAGCGTGGGCGGAACCTTTTATGCGTGCACGAGCACGGCAGATTCGTGCACTCGTGGAAAATGAACGTGTGAACCCTCCTTCAGATGATATGTTGATTGATATCCCTAAGGTTGAACCCGTGCTTTCGTTGCCGCCTGATATGCGAGCCGAGCTCTTAACCAGGTTGTAATCGGGGGAATTATTTTTCGTTGAGAATCACTCGTGGGGCTATCATCCGGTTTTTAATCGGTGCAATACTCTTCGCTTTGTGATTTATGAAATATATGACCGTTATTTGATCTATCTTAACCATTTAGAATTTGGGTGTCTTTGTTTTCCAGGCGTTATGTCTATGCTGGGGAGTACAGGCATGGGGTTCATCTCGTTACGCGGCGGATTAGTCCGGTGGGGTGTTTCGGAAGTGTTTAGCACTGTGTAGATTGCGTTACACGGGCTTTATGTCGGGCAGTTGGCGGCTGCGTGGCAGTGGATGCCTCCCGAGCATGGATTTCAGCTCGATCGATGAGTCTGCTGGTCGTCTCACAGCAGCGATTCCTGGATAGGAAGCTAAATGGATCGATGGGGAGAATCGCGTCTGTCATCTTTGGTAAGTAGGATTTGTGCTGCGGTCTTGACGCCGATTCCTGGAAAGTTCAATCCAAGACTTGGGAAAGAGGGTAATCCTTCAGCCAATTTCGGCTCAGTTGGCGATAGCATCGTAACGGGCTTTCAGGGCTTTAATGTTGGCTGCCAGTCAGGGAATGACATACTCGGCGGCCATCGTGCCTGGAACAAGTAGCGGTCTGCCTCACTAGTGCCACGAGGATGCTGTCTGCCAGTGCTGCGGGGTTATGGTGGGTACGTTCCGACAGCAAGGTGATATCCCTTGCTCGTTCCGCTTTTTCAGTCCTGTCAATCCTTTGTAGAGGATTTACCATCCCGGCACTGGGGTTCGGGCGAGTGAGTTGCCAACGAATACACGAAACTGATTTGAGAAAATCTGAATAAGAAAGTAGAAGCGCGGTTTTACTGTAATTGTGCTTCTGACAGACGATGTCATTAACGAAGCGTGCAGTATCTTCAGCGCGGAAAATACATCATCGTTGCGTTCTACCGCACGCATCGTATGAGGCATTGTACAGACGGTATCCACAGTGCGTGAGGCGCGTCGCATCTGTTTGTAATCACACGTCGCCGGACAGAGACTAACAGCTTTGCGCATCGCCCGGTCGGGCTGGTATCCGGCGTCGCAGCCACAGTCACTGTCTGCCGCGATGGGAAGCGCACCAATAGTGCTAGGTTGGGGACGGTAACTAAGACGGTGCCGCGGGCCTGAATATCATTGAACAGTGCTGTTAATTCTGATTCGAGTTGTGGTAGCGGCTTGCCGAAAATCTTGTTGCCTTCACGGTCGAAGGCGCAAGGATAGATGTTGAAGATTTGCCGAAGGCTAGGCCACGGAGTATCTATGGAATGCTCCGGTGACACGATGAGCTCCTAGAAAACGAGATGGGTACACCGTCGTTCCAGTTGCTGTCGTAATGACATCCGCTGTGCACATTTACGTCTAAATTGATGTCTGGATATAGATTCAGGTTGTGCTTGCCCCATTAGGTATCGTGGAGTGTCCTGGTGGCGGGTGGCGCTACCTCCCGAATGATTGAAACTACGGGGCGATTAGGCCATATTTGGCTCAGCGACTACCTCCATTCTCGGGGATAGCCATAGCGTAACGGGCGAGCCCGATGCCCACCGGAGGCAAGGTTCCCGTGAATTAGGGAACCTTGCGCCTAGCGGAACAGGCCGGTGAGACCTTGATTATCTCGGCCTGGCTGCTCTTCT
Organism: Corynebacterium sp. HMSC055G02; assembly: GCF_001809065.1. Classification (NCBI taxonomy): domain Bacteria; kingdom Bacillati; phylum Actinomycetota; class Actinomycetes; order Mycobacteriales; family Corynebacteriaceae; genus Corynebacterium; species Corynebacterium sp. HMSC055G02. Next base: position 39,181 of record NZ_KV795670.1, read on the forward strand.
TGCTCCGATTCCGATTCTGTCGGCTCGCCGGAGGTTGTCGGAGTCGTTGAAGTATCGGGCGGAGTGGAAGAATCAGAGGTCGTCGAGCTCTCCGTCACACTCGTCTCCGTTGCGCTCTCGCTCGGAGTCGTCGGCTCAGGTTCCTGAGGCTGTGGCTCAGTGGTCGTCGGAGTAGTGGAGATCCACATTTGCTGCGATGTCGGGTTCGCGGGGGTTTGCTGCAGCACCGTCCACACTTCCTGCTCGCCGACTTGTGCGCATTCAAGATTCTGGCCGTTGGCGCTCATTCGTATTTCGCCGGTCTGGTTCGGGCACAGCTGCCCGATGCGCGGCGTGCCGCCTTCTCGAACCTTTGGTCCCGTCGTTGTCGGCGAACTCGTCGTCGACACCGTAGTAAGTTGGCCTGACGACGAGGTTTGCGTCGCGGCAACCTCCTTGCTTTCGCTGTTGGCGCAGCTGGTGGCAGTGGCCGCGAAGGTGAGGAAGCAGCAGGCCAGCGCCAGGTGCTGGCGGTTCTTGCGCCGGCCGGCAGTGAGTTGAGGGCGCTGTACGGCTGACAGCTGAGTTCGCGTATTCACATCCATCTCACTTTCTGGGCTTCTCAGGCTGGTTTGTCGCGGTTTATTCTCAAAATTATTAGGAGTGGGGCTCTTGAAAAACCACTGGGTGGTGCTAGTTATAGGGGTACTTGCCGAGTTAGTGGCATGGAAGTTGCTGGCACCCAATAGATAGGTTGTTTCAACCGGCAACTATACAGTCGACTTTTCGATTTGCATACAGGGAGCTTCTCTAAGGCAGCTAAGCAAAAGGCAAAAGTACAGACATGAGGTAAGGCATTCCGTAGCTGAGTGAGCTGTACTTCACTGTTTTACCGCGCGGTTTTGCGGTGAGCTCTTTAACCGGGTCCTGGCAGGAAGGTACTCGGTTGGCTACCAAGACCAACTCAAGAAAAATGAAGGGGATATATAAGATAGGTCAGCAGAGTACGTAGTCCTCCTGGTTAGATTAACTACATCGAGTGCGTAGTAAAGTCCGGGGCGGAAGTACGTTTCACCCTGAAATTTCAATTTTGAGAGCGATGAACAGAGAAGAGCTAGCCGAGCACCTTCGAAGTCGGCAAAACGCAGAGCTTCTAGGGGCACTGGGCCAAGGGGGCATGGGGACCGTTTGGGCTGTTCGGAAAAACGACTTGCAACGAGTTGAGGCCCTAAAAGTCTTTTCGAACGAAACGGCAAACGACACCAACCAAAAAGCGCGATTTCAGCAAGAGATGAGGACGCTAGCTTCGCTGCGGCATCCAGCGATTGTCGAAATTTTTAATAGTGATGTGACTCCTGAAGGTGTCCCGTACTTTTTCATGCGGTACGTGGAGGGTAACGATCTACACACAGAAATTAATCACAGGAAAACGCAAAATCAGCCATTTTCTGTGGAGCAAACGGTAGAGATTCTGATGCCGATTGCCAGTGCCCTGGACTACCTGCATGGACATAAGCCAGACCCAATTATTCACAGAGACATAAAGCCTGCGAATATTTTGCTCCCTGCAGAAAATGCCGGACAGCAATCACCTTCGGTATTGACGGACTTTGGTATCAGCATTGTCGAACGTGCTACAAGACTTACCAGCCCTTACGTGCTGATTGGTACAGAATCATACTGTGCTCCAGAGCTTTTCCAATCCGGAAATAGTGACTACCTTGAGGAGTTGAGTAACCCGACACCGGCTACTGATAACTATGCGTTAGGGCTTATCGCCTTTGAAATGCTAACCCTCGTGGGGGCTAGGCAAACTAGGACGACTGAACAATGGCGGTTCAACCGTGGAGTGCCTGATTTCGATGTATCGCGGCTGCTTCCTTCGGAACAACCCTACGGGGCCAAGATTAAGCGCGTGATTGAGAAGCAGTTGGATCCAATTCCAGCGAACCGCTATGGGAGTGCACAGGATTTCCTGCGGGCTCTCGTTGAAGCGGTAGGAAAAACTGACAGTTTGAACTACGACACGGGCCGAGCTCGGCAAACTGCACCAGAAGAAACTAAAGCACTGCCCCTTACTGGGCGACCTGGCGAATACTCCCAGTACAATCGCCGAAAAACGCGAGTTGGACGAGACCGCAGTGGTCGTTCACGCTCTAAAACCCCTATCGTGCTCACCTTGGTTCTACTGGTGGCAGTACCCGTTGGAGGCTATGTGGCGTTCAACAAAATACAGGAAGAGAACGGTGCTATTGCCAATACAAATATTGCTAAAGAGTTTCCAAAACTTGTAGGCAAGAATAAGTGGAGGGGATACCGATGTAAAAACGTTGAGCCTGGTGACGGGCAGGTTGAGTCGGTTCAGTGCCAAGGAAATGGGGAAGGAATTGTTATCACACAATTCTCCAACCAGGAAGCCCTTGAAGCGTCAATTCCAGAAGGGAATGTAAGTCGACTCAGCAATGGAATTTGTGAAATCTCCAAGATTACATCAGAAGGTAATGAGTATTTAATTCCCGAACACAAGAACGGTGAATTCGCATTGCTGCTGTGGGGGAATCGAGTGGCGGAACGAGCCACTGAGGTGCCAGTATGTTAAAGAGTCTTGCTATTTGTGATGACCTGGGCAGGTCTTACTCAATGCAACCCGGAAATAGAGTAATTATTGGGCGTTCGGCGGAGATTGTAATCGGAAGCGATGACCCTTACCTCCACCGGAAATTGCTCCAAGTCTGGGATAATCAGGGGGTATGGCAGCTGGACAACCTAGGAGATCGGGTAGTCGTACAGATTGTTTCGGCTCAGGATGGAGCAGGGAATATGATCCTCGGGCCGAAGGAATCACTTTTCATCCCGAATGGCCAGTGGTATCTCGTCTTTGAGACCATTATAAGGAAATATGAACTGTCGCTGGAGATCACCGGACCCCGACTGTCCCCGTTAATGCCTGCTCCTAGTCAGAATGATAACGATCCGACGCGTGGTGCAATTCGAACTAACCGTGAGCAAGCTCAACTGTTGATTGTGTTAACTGAGAAGTTACGAAAATACCCAGGTGTAGGTGACGAGGCCATCCCGACAGTTGCGCAGTGTGCACAAACTCTGGGGTGGACCGAGAAGAAGACCAACTCCAAGATTGAAAATTTGGTTAAACAGATTTCCGCACAAGATAGACCTCTGAACAGGCCATATAGGGTTAGTTTGGCTAGATATGCGTATCAAACTGGCCTCGTCAGTGATTTCGATGGATAACTACATTCGCTGAGCGGGTGGGGAGCATTCCCTAGAATCCTTAACTTTCATTAAGTGCTTTGCTATGATTCTGGTCGTTGGGTCAAGGGCATTAAGGAGATGCATGAATATGAAGAAGCGGCACACTGTATTGGCGCTGGTAGGAGCCTCGAGCCTTTTGCTTGCGGGGTGTGGTGGAGCTGAGAGCGCTGCTCAGGATTCGCTGAAAGAATATTCTTCTGCGACTGCCAATATGTTGCAGGCCACTATGGATGCAACCTATGAAGTGAACTATGGCGATTCCGATAAGGCTGAAAAGCTGTTAGAAAAGCAGCTCAATAATACTGCTAAGTCATATCACAAGGTGTTTTGTTCCGAGCATTCGGAAGATATGCCGGACGAGGCAGATTCAGATGATATTTACAAAATGATGAAAAATTTGGAATCTGGGTCTGGTATTCCTGACAAAAAAGAACTAAAAAACGACATCAAGCAGTACAAAAAATCGGTTGATTCGAAACTGAAGTCTGTGAACAAAGCAATCGATAAGGCAACGTTTACGGAACTTTCGGATGAAGAGGCAGTCCTTGAATCAAATACTGCATCGTTTAAAAAAATGATCGGTGATGATTCAGTTAAATTTGTTAAAGAAGACGGTGATTGGAAGTTGTGTGAGTGGCCCGATATTGATGACGCTCTCGAGCCGGCAGGATGGTAGTCGAGACTTTCGGTTGTAAGTGATTGGACGGCAAAATGCAAAGCAAAAAGATTGTTGCAACAGTAGTCGCACTACCTATGTCGGTGATGCTTGTGGGGTGTGGAGCTGGTGTTAATGGTGAAGCTGAGCGTGAGGGAGCTCCTACGTTCACTACGCAAGCTACCGATGCGGAAAGCTCCCGGTCGGCCGATCTGTCAACGGAACAAGATTCGTCAGTTTCCTCGTCGAAAAATGCGGAAAGCTCGTCTCAAGACACGGGTAAGAATGGGGAGAAGGTCCCCATGGCCTCTGGTGGCGCTAAAATCGACGGAAATCGTCTGGTTGTCTCGCAACTGCAACCGTCGAGTGATGCTGCGACGGATGTAACGGCAACATTCAAGGATTTGAAAGAATTCGGCTTCGGAAAAATCAATGTCGAATTCTATAAAAAGAACATGAATTCTCAGTTCATTTACCCCCGCGATAAGGAGGTAGTAGAAAAGGGCGGTGATAATTACTACTCAGATATTTGGGTAAAGATAACAGGTTTTACACCTGACGGTGAAGAAATCACCGAGTCCAGGTGTGCTATGGATATTCGAATGGATGACCAAAATGGCATCAATCGAGCAGTCAAGTATTCTGACGGTACTTGGATTGATGAAGTTAACGAGTTAGCTGAGTCAGCTGTTAACCCGTGTAATTTTGATGCGGGAATTATGAATGACATACCCGGCGATTACACTTTAGAGATTGATTACGGGCTCAAGGGACTGCCCAACGTAACAATCGTACAGCCGGTTCGGATTGCTTGATGTATTTGAATTTTGCACGCTGGTAGCTATTGAAAGCTAGCTACTGGCTTTCAATAGCTACCAGCTGTTGTGAGACTCCCGATTTATTCGTTCCCACCAGCTAAACACCGATAAGCATGCCCGGGGCAGAAGATCTCCGGTTTCTGCGCTCCTGAGCCAGATAACGCTGTCGAGTTCTTGAGGGCATGCGCTCGTATGTCGGCTAAATGCATCGGGGTTGTGGCTTAGCCGAGGGATTAGTCTTTCCCATAATTATCAGGCAGTCTCTTCTATTTCGCTATAGCAGCATCCATTACGCGACTGTACTACAAAAGTAAGATATGTCGATAGATAGCGCTCGAGCGAGTACTGCCAGTAAAACACTGCTAATAACGCACGGTGTGGCCGACTATCCGTATTTCCTTCGAATGGGTTTATGGCCGGGCCGGGCGGTCAATTTAAATGCCTAAGTTCGCAGTGTGGGGTGGGGTATGAGTGATGGGTTCGATCTTCCTCATCGCTAAAAGACCTAGCCAAGTACTAACGTTCGAGCAAACGTCAGGCCCTGGCTTTTTCCTCTTCGGCCTCAACCTCAGCGTTGAATTCTCGTTTAGAGGACTGCCACTGGTCTTCGGTCATACCGATACGCCAGTAGCCAGAGATCGAAACGTCCTTCTTCGGGATCTCAGATTCAACGAAGAGGAAGCGGCGCAGTTCCTTAATCATCTCGGCGACACCGTGGATGAACCAGTTAGTTTCCTTACCCTCTGGAATGCCCGCCTCGCGCACTGCGCGGGATAGCTCTGTGCCGTGGGTTGCGCCGTTGCGGAGGACCCAATGGACCTCCACGCCTTCTCGGGTTGGGAGCTCAAACTTGCGATCTTCGGCTTCGATTTCGATGTATGCGGTTGCGGTCGTGCCTTCTGGGAGGTGCTTTAGTCCGGCGCTGATAGCTGGTGCTGCGGACTCATCGCCGGCGAGTACAAAGTGTCCATATTCGGCCGCAGGTCCCCATGCGCCACCTGGCCCTAAGAAGCCAAGCTTGTCTCCGACTTCAGCTACGCGTGCCCACGGTCCAGCCAGGCCTGAATCGCCGTGGGTGACGAAGTCGACATCGAAGTCGCCGGTTTCGGAGTCCAGATTAATCAGAGTGTAGGTGCGGGTGATTGGCAGTTTATTTCGCGGTTGTTCGGCGCGAATATGCGCAATATCGAACGGCCAGGAGTAATCAGCGTCTTCTGGCACAAACAGTAACTTGATGTAATGGTCGGTAAACTCCAGCTCCTTGCCCACAAATGCAGGCGAGTTCATGCTCAAACGAACAAGGTCTGGGGAAATCTGGCGACGTCCAGTAACTGTTGCCTCGTGTGCCTTGCGGGGCTTGCGCTTCGGTGCTGCTGCTTTAGCTAGGTCAGCCATGGTTGTCACTGTCCTTCAACAAGTCTGGGGCTGTTTTGTACTGGCGGAAATTTACACGCCATACGATTAGGTAGGCCTAACATAAAGGTGGATGGAGGCTTGTTGATGATGACTATTCCTGTGAGTAGGAGCGCGCTGTGGCTGGTCGTGAGAAGATAAAGGACCCCGCCTGAACAAGAAAAACACCAGTTCGCGACGGGGGGGGGGTAATAAATGGGGGCCTTCATGTAACTCCCTACCCTCTATCTTTGTTTCCGCTGGTCAGGGCACTGTCTCGCGTCAATCGCCCTTACTGTCTCCCGTACAGCTCCCACTCTGTTTTCACCAGTAAAGGGTTAGGTCAACTTCAACGCGGTCTGAGTGCCACTGAGAGTAGGTGGATGGCATACCTCAATGCCTTCCAGACCTCTGCTCGCCTTGATGAGTGGCTCGTCTTTGGTGAACAGGTACTCGCACCCCGCTTCGATCGCGCAGGCCAGAATCGCAACGTCCTGAGGCTTGATCATCCTTTCTGGCCCAAGCTGTTGCGCACGACGCATCGCCCATTCATCAAGCTCAACCCAGAAAACATTTGCTGACTCAAAGAACTCTTTGGCTTCGTCAATATGCTTATTGGAGATAGGCGCTACCTGCTGCCCGCCCCGCATTCTTGGCGCCGAAACCGCCTCAACACCGACCAGCGTAGGCAGGTAGACCTCGAACTTCGGGTCTTCGAAGACACGCGCGGTACGTTCTGCGTACGTCTGTTCCTCGTCAAGGAACATATCCAAAAGCAGGCACGTATCAACGGCAACCTTGACGGCCTCTCGGGTCTTAGCCATTGGCGCTACCTACCTCATTCTCTCCACGAATTGCTTTCATTAACGCATCCACCGTGACACCTTGTTCCTTGAGGTCCGTCCAAATCCCTCGCCCTGACCGCGCGGGAGCTTCGGACCGGATAACCCGTATACGTCGTGCATCAACTTCTTCAACAACATGTGTCTCGGGGTGACGCTTGAGAAGACCATAGACACTGACTTGGCCTCGTAACCCACTACGAAGTTCTTCATCCAATTCTTCGGTGAAACTGATCTTCACGATAGGCCCGCCGGACACAGGGTGGAGCTTGGCATGAAATTGCCCCTTGTTGGCGGAGTAGTAATACAGCTCGCCCGTAACCGAACCCAGCGAGAGAGGAATCTTTTTGAAAATGGACTCGATTGCCTCTCGCAAGGGCGCGTCAAGGTGCACATCTCCCGAAGCGCCGGAAGGACTCAATCGGACGCCGGTGACACCACTTTTTGATTCAAGCTTCGTTAGATCACGGACCCACTGAACCTGTTTGAATGTCCAATTCTCGGGAATAGTTCCACCGTCGCGAAGGTGAGCAATTCCATCAAGTACTTCAGCTTCAACCGCAGGAGGTGCCAGCACGCCTGTCACAGCGCTTCCTTCTTCGAGGATGCCCATCTTAACTGGCTCATCGGTAAAGCTGGCCACCAGCTTCGTGAGTAGTTCCAGGCCTGTAAGGACAGTCTTCGCGTCCATGTCTTGCAGGGTGCCGTCAAGTTTGAGACTAAGGGCTGAGGTCTCTGAGTTTTCTTGATTGGTCATGTGTCACCTCCTTGTATATCGGTGACTTTGAGTTTAGTTAGAGGGCCGACCCTGCAGAGCTACTCGGGTAAAACATGCCGAATACCTGTGGTTCTTGTTTCGCCTGTTACCCCTGGACAGGGGTAAGCTTATCGTCCTCGTCCCGAAGCGCCTCCCGTCACTCCCGCGTATCAACTGGCCCTAGCAAATCCCCGCACAAGAGCATCCCACTGCCTCTCATACCCGACCCCCGCTACACGGCGCACCCAATCCTCAGGACCCCCGCCATCAACCGTTCGGCCTCATCCTCGGCAACGACGGACGCAGCCCCTCATTCATGCTTCGAGCTAACACGGAACCGGCGATCCCTGATCGCTCCTTCCGTCCCGGGTATAACACGTGGCCTTCACCGCCATGAGCGAGAGCCATGACGGCACCCCACCGGTTCATCACGGGCACGTCTCGCCCATCCACATCCCGAAGGATCACGTTGCCATCTCGTTGCATCTCGACCTGTTCCCACGTCAGCTCGTCCATCTCCTTGCCTCGCAATCCGGCGCCGAGTCCCAGAGCGAACACGAGTTCCTTGTACCCGAGCAACGGCGCGCGCGCTGTTTCGCGTCCTTTCACTGCCGAATCCGCATCCACCCATCCCACGAATACGGGTCGGCCTGACGTATTACCTGGTTCAGCGGAACGTGATAGGTGCCCTCCAGCTCGGGGTGCAGTACGGCCTGCAGATTCTCCACGGCGCGGACACCCGCTCGAGTGGTCACTCCGGCGCGCTGACACACCTGGTGAAGCTCCTCCCGTGTCGAAGGAACCTCGCCGGCCTCGAGCGGCACACGTGACAAGGAATCGAGAACGATGTAACAGTCGTGAAGCGTCGACAGTTCCTCGTCATGGTCGCTTCGATGTCTCCGCGGATACGCGCCCACTCATCCTTCGTCACGCGCTTAGGTCCCACAACGGAAGTTCCGTGCCGATTGATGTACCTAGGCATGCCCGGGAACCGCACGACATTTCCACGACATACGGCACTGTTTAGGGCTGTATCCGGCTGTATTAGCGGGGGGGTAGTCGGATAGGGGAAACCCTGCCCGAACAGGTTAAACGCCAGTTCAGGGCGAGGGTATTTGTGCCCCAGAGAGTGTCTGGTTCGGTGACATC
>NZ_KV795671.1:0-48391 GCF_001809065.1 Corynebacterium sp. HMSC055G02
CGAGCGGACACACTTTTTGCTACTTAACCCACCACTAACTCGCGTTGGGGTTAAATAATAAAAACCGCCTCCCGCCACATCCGAAATGAAATCGGAAAATAGCAGGAAGCGGTTAATTTCACGGCGCAAGCGCAGCGCAGAATCAGCACAGCGCCAAAAGGGAATTAGCCCTCCAGCTTGTTGAAAGCCTTAGCCATACCGGACTTCTTGTTAGCCGCAGTGTTGCGGTGGAAGACGCCCTTGGTGACAGCCTTGTCCAGCTTGCGGGAAGCAACGCGCAGCTGAGCCTCAGCAGCAGCCTTGTCGCCAGCCTCAACAGCAGCCTGGAACTTGCGGATCTCAGTGCGGACTGCGGAGCGGATAGCCTGGTTACGCAGGCGAGCCTTCTCGTTGGTCTTGTTGCGCTTGATCTGGGACTTGATGTTTGCCATCGTGAATACCTCTTGTATCCGTAGTAGTTGGAATTGTTACCGCCCGCCACCAAGAAAAGTCCTGATCACAGTGCAAATTTCGGGTCGAACCTCTGCTGGTCAAACTAATTAACCAGCGAGTTAAAACCGCCCACTGCGCTTATACGACGATGAAAACGCGAACCCAAGGTCCTGCCCGCGCTCGCCGCAAAGGAACGCAACGGTAAACAACTTGCAGAATTCTAGCAAACAGCGCTGCCTAATACCAGCCGCTGCCTAGTTCCAGCCGCGGCTAATTCCAGCCGTAGTCCCCCCGCAACCGGGCGGCGATGAGCTCGAAGCGCCTGCGGGGCATCATTGCGCCTGCGCGGCGAATACCCGATTCTGGGATGAGCAAGATACGGTCCATGCGAACCCACGATGGCTTGGGGTCTTCATTCCAGAACCCGCTGCCGATAAACAGCCACTCCGGGTGCTCACTGTGCTCGCTGCGGGTGGAAATCAGCATGCCCAATAGGTACTGGTCATGGCGCCCAACCACGACCACAGCGCGCTCGCGCAGGGCAGCATTTTCACCTTCGAGCTGCAGCGGAATCCATACCACTTCGCCGGGGTCGGCCTGACCATCCATGTCGGGGCTGTAGACGATTGTGCGGGCCAACTCCGCGGTTGGGCGCGCGATGGTCACCGAATCTCGCAGTCGAAGTAGAGCCTCCTTGGACTCGTCGGAAAGCGAGGTGTCCTGAGCGAGCCCAAGTTGCGTGTTGAGCTTAAACAGTGCCTCATCGAGGGTGTCGGGGCCGCGGAACCACTCGGTACCGGCGAAAAGACGCGCGCTGATGCGATTACGCAGGCGGCGTGGCCAGCTTTCGCGTTCATTTTTATCGGTGGACGAAGTGGAGCTCATGGAATCTAAGTCTAGAGGTTTAGTGCGGAGGGAATCGATAGGTAAGATTGTGCGTGATTGTATTTAAGCCCGGCTGGTCGGTTTTCGAGGCCGGCGCATATGGGTCGGCCAACGCCGCGCCCCAATGCCCATAACGTCTTTATTTTTCGGAGTAGACCCAACGTGACCAAGAATTTTGCGGAGCAGACTTTTACGGACCCCTCACGGATTCGAAATTTCTGCATTATTGCGCACATTGACCACGGTAAGTCCACCCTGGCGGACCGAATTCTGCAGCTCTCGGGTGTTGTGGAGGCGCGCGACATGCGCGATCAGTACCTCGACAATATGGATATTGAGCGCGAACGCGGCATCACTATTAAGGCCCAGAACGTGCGCCTGCCGTGGGTTCCGAGCACAGGTCAGCACGCGGGGGAAGAGATTGTCCTGCACCTGATTGATACGCCTGGTCACGTTGACTTCACCTACGAGGTCTCGCGTGCGCTAGAGGCGTGTGAAGGCGCGATTCTGCTTGTCGACGCAGCTCAGGGCATTGAAGCGCAGACGCTGGCCAACCTCTACCTGGCCATGGAAAATGACCTGGAGATCATTCCGGTTCTGAACAAGATTGACCTGCCGGCCGCGGATCCGGACAAGTACGCGGAGGAGATCGCGCACATCATCGGCTGTGAGCCGGAGGATGTCATGCGTGTGTCGGGCAAGACCGGTGAGGGCGTTGCGGAAATGCTCGACCGAGTCTGTGAGCTCGTCCCGGCGCCGGTCGGCGACCCGGAGGCACCTGCCCGTGCACTGATTTTTGACTCGGTCTACGACACCTACCGTGGTGTGGTCACGTACATCCGTGTTGTTGATGGGCAGCTCAAGCCACGTGAAGTCATTCAGATGATGTCCACCGGCACCAAGCACGAGCTGTTGGAAATCGGCATCGTCTCGCCGCAGCCGAAGAAGTGTAAGGGCCTTGGCGTCGGCGAGGTCGGTTACCTCATCACCGGTGTGAAGGACGTTCGTCAGTCCAAGGTCGGTGACACCGTCACGCTGAACGCCACACCGGCGGAGGAGCCGCTGGAAGGCTACGCAGAGCCAAAGCCGATGGTCTACTCCGGTCTGTTCCCAATCTCTCAGCAGGACTATCCTGACCTGCGTGATGCGTTGGAAAAGCTCCAGCTTAACGACGCTTCGTTGACATTCGAACCTGAGACTTCGGTGGCCCTCGGATTCGGTTTCCGCGGGGGCTTCCTGGGCCTGTTGCACATGGAGATCACCCGCGCCCGACTGGAGCGCGAGTTCGACCTGGATCTCATTTCGACGGCCCCGAACGTTGTCTACCGCGTGGTCACTGAGGATGGCACCGAGGTCACTGTTCACAATCCGAGTGACTGGCCGGAGGGGAAGCTCCGCGAGATTTACGAGCCGATGGTTAAGTGCACCATCGTCGTGCCAAGCGAGTTCGTTGGCCCCACCATGGAGCTGTGCCAGCAGAAGCGCGGTGAGATGGGTGGTATGGACTACCTGTCTGAGGACCGCGTGGAACTGCGCTACAAGATGCCGCTGGGCGAGATTATCTTCGACTTCTTCGACATGCTGAAGTCCCGCACCAGGGGTTATGCTTCGCTGAACTACGAAGATGCCGGCGAGCAGATTGCCGACCTGGTCAAGGTGGACATCCTCCTGCAGGGCGAGGCCGTCGATGCATTCTCCGCTATCGTCCACCGCGATAACGCGCAGTGGTACGGCAACAAGATGACCAAGAAGCTGCGCGAGCTAATTCCTCGCCAGCAGTTCGAAGTCCCAGTTCAGGCTGCAATCGGTTCGAAGATTATCGCCCGCGAGAACATCCGTGCACTGCGCAAGGACGTCCTTGCTAAGTGCTACGGCGGTGACATCTCCCGTAAGCGCAAGCTGTTGGAGAAGCAGAAGGCCGGTAAGAAGCGCATGAAGAACATCGGTTCGGTCTCGGTGCCGCAGGAGGCATTCGTGGCTGCGCTGTCCACTGACGAGGGCAGTAAGTAAAGGGGAAACTGCATGCCACGGAAGCGGAAGAAACTGGTCGAAGATTTCGAAGAACTGCTCGAAGCCGGTGACCTGGATGCGCTGAAGGCCGTCTATGACACATGCGCTCTCGACGCAGTCTTTGGCTACAGCAAGGACACTGCACTAGCGCTCCGTGGCACCCCGCCAGAGCTCATGCGCTGGCTAATCGACCAGGGAATCGACGTCAACACCGAGAACCGCTTCGGTAAAACCGCCCTGGCAGAGCACGCAAGCCGGGGCGACATCGACAAGATGAAGCTCCTGCTCGACTGCGGTGCAGACATCGAAGCGGGCACCCATCCGCCGCTTTTCATGGCTGCGAAGAGCCATCAGCCCAAGGCCATTGCGCTTCTGCTGGAAAATGGCGCTGACCTTCACCGCGAGAACCGGCTCGGTCACGGCCGGACAGCGTTCAAAGAGGCCGTCGCTACCGCCGATACCGATGCCCTAAGTCGAGTCCTAGAGAGTATCGAGGTGCTCCTGGACGCTGGGTCGGAAATCGACGACGAAGTCCGCGAAGAGTTCACCAAATTCGGTCGCCGCTACAACCGCATGTCAGACAAGCAGCGCGACAAGTACCAGCCGGTCATGGATCGCCTCTACGAGGGCATCGGTGCGGAACGTCCGGACGTGATTACGCCTCACGATGGCCACAGCGACATCATTGTCCCCGCAGGCAAGTCGACCAACGGCCAGTTCCGATACCTCTGGAACTACCTGGTGCCGGGTGGTGGCGCAGCCGCGACTGTGCAGGGCGAGGTTATTCGAATCGTTGGCCGGCTCGGGTACGAGGCCCTGGAGATGGGCTACGTCAACTGGGACGAAGACTTTGTCGCGATGACCGACTTTTGGCTGGAGACGGTTGGGGCTGCCGAGGATGCAATGGCCGTCGTAAAGCAGCGTAAAGCTGGTGAGCAGGACGTTGATGCGCTGACGGCAGGGGCGGTCGCGTGGGTGGCGGAGCACCCGCAGCCGATTGCATTGGGCGAGGTTCCGTACCGACGCTAGCTCCCAAGACGCTAGCCCCAGTCGGGTGGCAAAGAACGGTTAATGGCCAACCTCTGCATTTATCAGTTGTGTCAGCCGTTATCTTTGATGGGTGGAATCCGTATACCTAACAGCAATACTGTTTTCGATTATCGGCGGGCTCGGTGCGTCGTTGCTTCGGCTGCCGCCGCTGATTGGTTTCCTTGGGGCCGGTTTTGCCGTTCATGCAATGGGGCTCGAGGAAATCCCGTTCATTGATTCGCTGGCCGAGCTCGGTGTTACCACCTTGCTGTTCACGATTGGTCTGAAGCTAAATCCGAAGGATATCGTGGCGCCGCGAGTGGTCTTTTCGGGGTTGGGCCACGCATTTTTAAACACGGTAGTTTTTGCCGCGCTATTCGGTATCGCCAGTTTCTTGCCGCTGCGTGAGCTCACCGGGCTGTCGGTGACTGCGTTGATTTACATCGGCATTGCGACTTCCTTCTCGTCGACGGTGTTCGTGATGAGCCACTTGGAGGAGCAGAACCGCGGTGCTTCGGCCATCGGACGCATCGCGATTGGTGTGCTCATTCTGCAGGACATCATTGCGGTTGGTGTGCTGGTGGCATCGTCGGGTAAGACCCCGGAGCTGTGGGCGCTGGCTCTACCACTGTTGTTCTTCATCCGTCCGCTGGCGGCGCGTCTTCCCAACCGCATGTTCCGCACTGAGCTGCTGGTTCTCACCGGTATCGGCATCGCAGTGGCCGCGTACTCGGCTTTCGAGCTGGCAGGGCTGTCCGGCTCGCTGGGCTCCTTGGTTGCCGGTATTCTGCTGTCCTCGCACCCAATTTCTGACCGTCTGTCGGAAGCTCTGATTAGTATCCGCGAGCTGCTGCTGGTCGCGTTCTTTATCCAAATTGGCCTCGGTGGTCTGCCAAGTGCTGGCGGCTACGTTATCGCCGCGATTATGGTCCTGTTCCTGGTGTTCAAGGTCACTATCTTCATCGGGATCCTCAAGCGCACCGGACTGTCCCTGCGCACTAGCGCGTTGGCGGGCCTGACGCTGAGTAACTACTCGGAGTTCGGTCTCATTGTCATGGCTGCGGCGACGCAACAGGACATTCTGCCCGATGAGTGGACCTCGATCATGGCGGTCGCCGTGGCGGGTAGCTTCATTGCCAGCTCGCTGATGGTCCCGCATGAGGACAAGCTGGTCAGCTTCCTGCAGAAGTTCGTCCCAGAAACCCCAGAGGACCGCCTGGTCCCAGAAGAGGCAACGGTCATTATTGATAACGCTGATGCCCTCATCATGGGTATGGGGCGCGTCGGCGTCGGTGTCTACGGCAGGTTGGTTAATGAGTACGGCATGAACGTCTTCGGCGTTGACTTCGATGAGGATCGCATCGAAGAGCTGCGTGAGCAGGGCTACCAGGTTATCTCGGGTGATGTGACAGACCCAGAGCTGTGGCACCACATCGAGTTGGAGAAGAAACCAGCGCTGTACGTGTTGGCGCTGTCTGAGCACGCTGAGACCTACGCGATGATTCAGAACATCCGTAAGCAGGACACCGAAGCCGTGGTTGCTACCACCACTAAGGTGCAGAGGTTTAAGGATCAGCTTCTCAACGTTGGTGCCGACATGGCCGTCTACCTTTATGACGGTGCTGGCGAGGAGCTTGCCGACCGCGCAGTGGAAACACTTAAGCAGCGTTCGTAGCCGGATCCGTGACCCCGTGATGGGCTAGCAGGGCTGCCGCGGCTAACCGCACTTTCAGATAAGCCTAAGCTGGAACTATGACTGATTTATATCTCGTGCGGCACGGCGAAACTGAGTGGTCGCGCACTGGACAGCACACATCGGTAACTGATCTTCCTCTGACTGACAACGGTCGGGAAGAAGCCGAGGCCCTGAACGGCTGGCTGGATCCGAAGGACTTTGGGCTAGTGCTGGCATCACCCCGCCAGCGTGCCCAAGAGACCGCTCGATTGGCAGGATTCCACGACTTCGAAGTCGAAGAGGATCTCGCGGAATGGTTCTACGGCGACTACGAGGGGATTACCTCGAAGGAAGTGCAGAAGACTGTTCCCGACTGGCAGATTTGGACTCACGGTGTGCCCAATGGCGAAACCGCGGAAGAAGTCCGCAAGCGCGTTGAACGTGTAGTCAAAAGGGTTCGTGAATCGGGTGAAGACAAGGCGATTCTATTCGCCCACGGTCACTCGCTGCGTGCGCTCACTACGGCCTGGTTGGAACTGCCCATTGAACTTGGCCAGTCCTTCCCATTGAATACTGCGTCCCTGTCAGTGCTTGGTCGCTACCATGACCGGCCTGCGGTTCTGCGCTGGAACCTCTCGCGGGGGCTGTAGCGGCGTTGTGGCCAGTGTCTCGGTGAATTCGCCGACACCGTTCAAGCTCTGTAGTGGGCGCCCGTGAATCACAATTCCGGTGCCTTCGATATCGGGGAGACCACCACGGCGGTGTTGTTACGGCGCGCGCCGAACCCTTCACCAGGTTTTGGTGCATATTCGCAGGATAGGACCCAATTGCACGCTCGCCGCTCACGTCGACTCTCCTTTGTTTACTTGTCTCCTTTAGTTAACTCCTTTTCCCGACCAGCTGTCGTATACAAGTAAGCAGTGCGACGTTTAGGGGACTCGGTGAGTCCAGCCCTCCGTGCCGTATTTGGTGTCAATAAGATGCTGCGCCGCAGCGAAGTCCTCGTCGGAAAGCGATGCCTCGGTGGCGCCGTAGCGGTTGATGAATGTCTGCTTCATCGTGTCAATGACTTCCGCGCGGCTGGCACCGGTCTGGCGACGGAGCGGATCGACGCGCTTCTTCGCGCTGCGCAGGCCCTTATCGGCAATCTTGGCCTTGCCAATGCGCAGGACTTCCATCATTTTGTCGGCATCGATGTCATAACTCATGGTGACGTGGTGGAGCACTGTCGAACCACGGCGCTTCTGTGCGGCACCACCAATCTTGCCGCCATCGGAGGTGATGTCATTGATGGGGACGTACCACGCATTGACGCCGAGCTGTGCGAGTGCGGCGATGACCCAGCGGTCGAGGAACTCATAGGATTCGACGTAGCTGAGGCCGGCGACCAGCTTCTCCGGAACATAGATCGAGTAGGTGACGCAGTTGCCACCCTCCATGAACATCGCGCCACCGCCGGAGAGACGACGCACCACTTGCACATCGTGCTTCTCTACGCCCTCGGGTTCGAGTTCATTGACATAGGACTGGTAGGAACCGATGACGGTGGCACGATCATCCCAATCCCAGAAGCGCAGAGTTGGTCCGCGCTGTCCGGAATTGACTTGGTCAAGGAGGAGTTCGTCGAGGGCAACATTCATCACCGTCGGCAGGACTCCCGGCTGCAAAACCTCCCACTCCAAATCAGTGAAGTCGACAGCCTGTGTCAGTGCACGTCGAACGACCTGCGCAATGATGTGGGTATCAAAACCGTGCAGTCGCACCTCGCGACCAGACTGCTCCTCAAAATCCTTCAGCGCCGCATCGAGGCGAGCCTGTAGGCGTTCCGTATTGTCCCCGGCAGGCGCACCGAGGAGAGCGTCATTAATAATGTCGTAGGCTTCATCGGGTTCGAGGAAAAAATCGCCCGAAATGCTTATCGACGAAATAGTGTCACCGGTGGTCTCGCAGTCGGCAACAACCAATTTGCCGCCGGGAACCTTCATTTCTGAGTGGAATTTCTGCGGGTGCGTCATAGGATTCGATGGTACTCGCGCCGGGCGTTACGATGTCCTCCGTGTTTACCTCATCAACTTTGGATCACCGCGCCCGCAAAATTGTTGCGTGGGTAGCAGGCCTGAATCTTCTCGGATTCTTCATTGAATTAATTGTTGCCTCAATTATTGGTTCCGCAGCGCTGTTCGCCGACGCTGCAGACTTTCTTGAAGACTTTCTGATCAACCTGCTGGTTCTCACCGCATTGGGGTGGTCGCTGGCGAGCCGTCGTAAAGCGAGCTTCGGCCTTGCCGGGCTGATTCTGATTCCGGCGATTGCGGCGTTCGGCACCGCCATTTGGAAGATGATTAGCGGTGAGCCGCCAGAGCCACTAACGCTGTCGGTGACGGCAATTATCGCGATGGTCATCAACCTGGTCTGTGCGATTTTGCTGATGAACCTGCGCAAGGCCGACAGTGCGCTCATGCGCGGCGCGTGGTTGGCGGCGCGTAACGACGTCCTGGCGAACCTGCTCATTCTCGCCGCCGGAGTGGTCACCATTTTCTGGTTCAGCGCATGGCCGGACATCGTCGTGGGACTTGTCATCGGCGTCATTAATCTCACGGCAGCGAAGGAAGTTTACGAGCAGGCGCGTGCCGAAGACCCCGAGCTGGAGATGGATGATGACGACTAGCGCTGACTAGTCCGGGGGTGGGAGCGAAGGTTGGGAAGGGGCCGTGGAGGGCCGGGGCCTACTTCCACATATCCTTCTGCCACTGCGGCTTATGGGCGTAGGTGAACTCGTAGTATTCCTTGTTCTTCAGCTCACTGGCTGCGGCCTGGTCAATGACAACCGTGGCCCGTGGGTGCAGCTGCAATACGGACGCAGGCATCGACGCGCTCAGTGGGCCCTCGATGGATGCGGCAATAGCGTGCGCCTTTGCGGTGCCGGTGGCCAGCAGCAGGAGGTGCCCCGCACGTGAAATGGTGCCAAGCCCCTGGGTGACCACGTGGTACGGCACATCGTCCGCGGAGTCGAAGAAGCGGG
Source organism: Corynebacterium sp. HMSC055G02 (assembly GCF_001809065.1). Lineage (NCBI taxonomy): Bacteria > Bacillati > Actinomycetota > Actinomycetes > Mycobacteriales > Corynebacteriaceae > Corynebacterium > Corynebacterium sp. HMSC055G02. The sequence goes on from NZ_KV795671.1 coordinate 9,054, forward strand.
CGTTATCCAGCACGGTCTGCGGGTGCAGCGTCTTAATGCGAGTCAGAGAGCCAAAAGAGCTGGCGGGCTCGTTAAAACCAACATGCCCATTGGTGCCGATGCCCAGCAACTGAATGTCAATGCCGCCGGCCTCGATAATCTTTCGCTCGTAATCCTCGCAGGCCGCGCCGATATCGTCCGCGAGGCCATCGGGAATATGGACCCTCGCCGGGTCAACATCCACGTGATCGGAAAACTCATTGTGAATCACGTGGTAGTAGCTCTGCTCATGCTCGATGGGCAGTCCCACGTATTCGTCGAGTGCGAAGAAACTGCAGTCCTTAAAAGTGACTTCACCAGCCCGATGGCGACGAATCAGTTCCCGATACGTCGCAAGCGGAGTCGATCCTGTCGCTACACCGAGGTTTCCACCTTTGTTGGCGTAGTGAGCGAGGTAGTCCGAAGCGATGCTCGCGACTTCGGCCTCAGAATCGACGATGATGATTTCCATGGTGGAACACTCCTGAAAACGAGGGCTCGTGGCAGAAATTGCAAAAGGTGCGAGACAGAGTACCAGTGACTCCACAACGCTAAGCGCTATAGCCCTATTCAGATGAGGTTAATCTGCCACGGGGTGAGACCTGTAATTGAGCCCTGTTTTTCCTGCGTAGGCTACTTCACCCAGAAGTTGCCGTCTTCATCCTTGTAGATGATGTCGCCAGCGTGAGCGACCTGGGTGTCGTTAACCTGAAGCTCAACCAAATCCAGCGTTTCGACGATTGGTTCAATGTAGACGCCACCGTTAAACCAAACCTTGAAAGCATCTGCTGAAGTCGAAGAACCGGAGAAACGGTGTTCTTCATACTTGTGCACTGGTGCAAAGGGGCAACCAATAGCCTGTGCGACAGCTGGAGAGGCAGCAACAGCGCCCAGCACAGTAGCGGCACCGATGGCGACAGCGGCGATAGAGCGAGAGAATTTCATGGTTAATTCCTTCCCGAGTCGGGGATATGACGGAGTTATGGAGATGCCGAAGTGTGCACTGTCAGCTGCTGTTGCTGTGGGCTAGACTGAGCCTTCTTTTTCAATGACAAGCATGCGCGCCTCGCCCTGCGGGTGCGCGACATGTTCGTCGCCGGCTTCTGCGAAACAGATAGTGCCAGGCGTTAATGTGCGTACGCATTCCTCTCCCGCATCGCGGTAGTGCATATCGACGGCTCCGTCGACAACCACAAAGACCTCTTCGCCATCATTGATGTGCCACTTGTATGGCTGATCGCTCCAGTGGAGCCGAACGCTTGTGGCTCCAGTCATAGTGACCACATCCAGTGCGCCCCACGGGCGATCAGCGGTGAAGTCTGCGGCTTCGATGAATTTCATGAGGCAATTCTATGCCGATTCAGTCCCGGATGGGAAGGCCGGGCTGAACGGCTGCTTCCCTGTATTTACCGCCACTCGGCAGTTGCCGGGTCAATGCCTTCCTTACGGGCCTGAGCTTCAATCAGCTCCAGCAGGTAGCCAGCATTGCCGCGGTAGTACCGATCAAACCGGGAATCAGCGACGTACATGCGAGCCAACAGAATCTGCTTTTCTCGACCAGCCTCGTAGAAGCGAGTAATAGAGGCCAAGTGACGGTCAACTAGCTCGGCCGCCTCAGCGGAACCGGGCTCGACGTGGCGCTCGGCGGCGTCGGCAAGCGCATCGGCAAAATCCTTAGCCTCTGCTTCAAGCTCGGCCCAGTCGCTGTCCTTCATCTTTTCCTGAGCCTGCTGAGACTGCTCCCACTCAGTGGTGTCGCCCCCGCGCTCCTCAGCTTCGGCTTCTAGATTCTGCCAGTCGCGGCCCAAGAGCTCCGCTTTCGTCTTTGCTTTCATGGTATTTCCTTCCTCAATCAGTTTGTCCAAGGACTGCACCATGTGGTGCAGGTCAGCGATCTTCTCGGTGAGAACAGTTCGCTGTGCGAGTAAACGATCTTTCCGACTTCTCGGGGAGGAATCGCCGTGGATGAACTCCTCGATAGTCTTCAACGGCACACCGGCGGCGCGGTAGACCAGAATCTCCAGCGCGGTGTCGATGTCCTCATCGGTGTAGAGGCGGTAATCGGACCACGTGCGATACTGCGGGCTGAGTAGTCCGATGGCATCCCAATGCCTCAGCGTGCGTGTGGTAACGCCCAGGAGCTCGGCTGCCTCGCCGATGGTGTACTCGTTGTCGTTGTTGCTCACGGGAATCATCTTTCTGTTTGACGCCGCGTCAAGGTCAAGACCTGACGCCGAAATCCGTCGAGGAAGTTAGCTGGGGCAGCCGCAGGGGAGGGAGCGGGGCCGGGGTCCGCCAATCTTCGAGGCTCTACCGCAAGAGCCGAAGCCGATTGATTGCCGCTGCGACCTCCTGGACGCGAGGCTCGGCCAGATGACCAGAGTTGGTGAACTCAGCTGTCACATCGAAGAGTGAATGACAAAAGTTGTCGTACTCGCGCTGGATTAGGTCGGTGAGGTCAGTACGCCCATCGAGCTGCTTTACGACGGCGCCCAGAATCCGGGCAATTGCTTCTGTTTGGGAGGAGTCCATCAATTGGCTGACAGCGCGCAAATCAAGATTGTCCTTGCCCACCTGAATCAGCTCTAGACCACGAGCACGCGGTGGCTTAGGTGGTTTCGCACCGCCACCGCGCCCACCGCGACCGCCGCCGCGGCCGCCATGCCCACCACGGCCACCACCGGCGGGGAAGTCAGCCTGCAGAAAACGCTCACCGATCTGCGCAAAAGCAGGCGAAGGCTCGGCCGGAGTAGCCGATTCGCGGAGCTCACGGGCGCGCTTGGTGACGTCGTAAGGCGTGTACGCATCCATAGCAATCACGGTGTCCGCGACATCGATGAATGCACCAGAACCACCAGCGACGATGACCGTGGAGATTCCGTGGTTTTCCCAGAGCTCGCGGACCCGTGCGACCAGTGGAGTAATCGGCTCGCGGTCATCGGGGATGAGGCGGCGCATGCGCTCATCGCGAATCATAAAGTTGGTCGCGGAGGTGTCCTCATCGATGAGCAGCACTCGCGCACCGGAACCTAGCGCCTCCATCAGGCCCGCAGCTTGCGACGTCGACCCCGATGCATTCGCGGTGGAAAATCGAGTCGTGTCATCACCGGAGGGAAGGCCGTTGATAAACGGCGAGATATCCACACCAGTGATGGCTCGGCCGTCCTCGGCACGCAGCGCAACCGCAGTCTCGTCGGCGACTACAAACTCGCGGCCATCGCCAGCGACATGGTTATAAACACCCGTGACCAGGGAAGACAACAACGTGGACTTGCCGTGATAACCGCCACCAACAATCAACGTCACGCCCCGCGGAATACCCATGCCGTGCACGGTTTTGCCCGACGGCAGCTGAAAACTGTGCTGCAGCGATTCCGGCGAGGTAAACGCAGTCGCGCCGGGCTTCGGAAGCTGGCTATTGCCCGCCTGACGAGGCAACACCGCACTGTCTGCCACAAACCCAATCAGGTCCGCGTCCGCCACTGCACGGCGCAAAAAGAGCTGGTCATACTCCAATTCCGCGGCTGCCTCGAGCGCATCGATGGGTGCGTTCACGATGGCGTCGTCAAGCGCGTCAAACAGATCCTCACAGATCAAGCGCGCCGCCTCACGCCCGAGAATGCGTCGGCCGCGGGCGGGCAGTTGGATTTCTAGGCTGATCTGTAGGGCATCGCCATGCTTATCGACGTCGTGCGCATCCGCACGGAGCTCAGCGACAGCTGCTCGGCGCAAGACCTGCTGACCTGGAGAATCAATGAATAGCCCGCGACCATACTTCTTCAAAGCGCGCACGAGACGGCGGTTCAGCAAATCGAGCTCCGCCGTGCTGAACCTGCCGGGCTGTGACCGGGAGGCGCCGCGATAGTCCAGTACGGACAGCGGAATATGGACGCGTGCCCGTGATGCCGGGGCATAGGGGTCGGATTGGACCTTGTCGATAAACAGCGTCGCGTCCAGATCCGGCAGGTCGTGGGAGCCACGCAAAGATTTGTATGCACCGTAGCTCTTGCCATCGAGGTTGGAGAGACGCCGATAAAGGTCAGCGGGCATATTTCTACTTTCGTTGAAGCTGTTAGATGTTCTTCCCGCGAGTGTAGTGGCTGAGGGGACAAGCGCGATTCGGTCTTTGACTGGCCTGGGCAGACAGCCACGTGCGGTAGCGCCGTTGCTACAGGCAGGTAGCGTAAAAGGTATGACTGATAGCTCGGAAGCTGCCAAACCCGCAGGGGAGAACCCAGAGTCGGTGCAAAAACACGCCAGCGCCAACGCCAAGCGCTACGTTTGGGCGCACGGTTTGCAGAATATCGGCGATCAAATCGTTGCGGCAAAGACGCTGTTGCCATGGTTACTTCATTCGGCTGGAGCGCCGGGCTTCTTCATCGCCATGCTTGTGCCGGTGCGTGAGTCTGGTTCGATGCTTCCGCAGGCAGCGCTGACACCGTGGGTAAAGTCTCGCCCGCGCCGCACAACCGTCTGGATCGCTGGTGCTTTGGGACAAGCCATCGCGGCGGTGCTGATTGGTCTGGCGGCATTGTTCCTGGAAGGCACCGCGCTCGGCGTCGCTGTCATCATTGCACTTGCAGGCTTTGCGACGGCACGAGCCCTGTGCTCGATGGCCTCGAAGGATGTTCAGGGACGCACGATTCCGAAGGGGCAGCGCGGGCAGATCAGCGGCCGAGCTGCGATGTTGGGCGGTGTCGCCGCAATTATCGTTGGTGCGGTGTTGTGGATCATCCGCGACAACGTCACCAAACCAATCGTGGCGGGGCTCATCTTTGTTGCGGCGCTGTCGTGGGTGGCAGCGGTTTTGATCTTCCGCGGAATTGTCGAGCCCACCAATGAAGATGACAAGGACGAGCCGAATAAAACCTGGTGGCAGGACACCTGGCGGCTATTTGCGGAGGATAAGAACTTCCGTGACTTCGTGATTGTCCGTAGCTTGTTGCTGGTCACAGCACTATCCACGTCGTTCATCGTCACGCTAAGTGCACAGGTGGGTGCTGACCTGGAAGCCTCTGACGGTAGTGGCGGGGGAGTGAGCGCAAACGTCGGCATCTTCATGCTCGCCGCCGGGTTCGCGTCGCTCATTGGCGGAAAAGTCGCCGGAATCTGGTCTGATAAATCCTCGAAGAAGGTCCTGACCTACTCTTCGCTGGTCGGTTCGATTGTGCTTTTCCTGCTGGTCGCCAGTTCACACTGGCTTTCCACCAGCACCAATGCCTGGATATTCCCACTCGGCTTCTTCGCAATGTCGGTCGTCCACGCCGGTGTTCGCGTGGCTCGGTCGACCTATGTCGTTGACATGGCAGAAGGAGACAAGCGCACCGAGTACGTCGGAGCGGCCAACACCATCATGGGCGTTGTCCTGCTCATCGTCGGTGCGTTGTCAGGTGTTATCGCTAGCTTCGGTCCCGCGGCAGCTTTGATCTTCCTGGCGCTGATGGGATTGGTTGGTGTCGCGATGTCCAGCAGGCTGAAGGAAGTCTCGGTTCCGCGCAAGGCAGGTCTTTAGAACTCTACGACCATCTTGCCGGTATTGCCTCCGCTAAACAGCTCGAGGAATGCAGCTGGCATGTTCTCGATACCGTGGCGAGTGGTGACATCGTAAGCGACCTTACCGCTGACGACCAGCGGAGCCATTCGCTCCTGGAATTCACCTGCCAGGTGCAGGTACTTGCCCAATACGAAGCCGCGCAGCGTAATGCACTTGCCAATGGCCAGAGCTAGGTTGCGTGGTCCGGTCGGAGCTCCGGTGTTGTTGTACTGGGAGATTGCGCCACACATAGCGACACGGCCAAAGGTGCGCATCGCGCCGATGGCTGCCTCCAGGTGGTCTCCACCAACGTTGTCGAAGTAGAAGTCAATGCCCTCTGGTGCCGCCTTTGCTAGCTGCTCTGCAACCGGGCCGTCGTTGTAGTTAAAAGCGGCATCAAAGCCGAGTTCGAGCAGGCGCTCAACCTTCTCGTCCGAGCCAGCGGAGCCAATGACGCGGGATGCTCCCAACTGCTTGGCGAACTGACCAGCAGCCGAGCCAACTGCGCCAGCAGCGCCAGAGATAAAGACGACGTCGCCTTCCTTCATCTCTCCGATGGCACTCAGCCCAACGTAAGCAGTAAGTCCAGTAAGACCAAGAATGCCCAGGTATGCAGCAGCTGGAGCAACGTTGAGGTCAACCGGTGTTGCCTCGGAATCGGCAATAACAGCATTGGTCTGCCAGCCGTAAGAGTGGCGGACAGCGTCGCCACCCTTGAACTTATCCGACTTGGACGCGAGGACAGTGCCCACAGCACCGCCAGTCATTGGCTGGTCGAGCTGGAATGGTGGGACGTACGACTTGACATCATTCATACGGCCGCGCATGTATGGATCGACGGTAGCGACCGAGTTGGCTACCAAAATGTCTCCGTCGTTAAGCTCTGGCAAATCGACAGTCTCAAGGCGGAAACTCTCGTCAGTTGGCAGGCCGGTCGGGCGAGAAGCTAAAACCCACTGCTGAGTGGTGGTGGGCAGATTAGTCGTGGACGATGCATCGGTGGAAGTCACTATTATTCTCCTGTTGCGCGTTCCCGGATTTATTGTCGGTTTAATTGTTGACTCGCAGGTTACGCCTCTTGTACCCAGGAATCGAGGCGCTCAATAAGAACGCTCAGGTCCGCTAGCAAAGGCATGTCGGGCAGTCGTTCGGCAATCACGTTGCGGACGCTTGTGTACCACCACAGTTGCTGGCTCGGAGTAGACCGAAAGCGGTCCCACAGAGCGTGGCCATCGCGGTCTAAATCCTCCAGAGTCTGGCTGAGATTGTGGAACTTATCCGCAGCGGCCACGATGAGGGACTCCTCGCTGCCATGAGAAAGCTGCTCCAGGTAGGCATCGGCACGCTCCTGCCACGAGGGCAGGGAAGAGTCTTTGGTGACGCCCTCGACGATCTCAACCACGCGAGGCCCGAACTCATCTTCCATCTCGGCACGTGAGTAGTTTTCCGGCACGTCTTCCAAAATGTCGTGGAAGAGGGCTGCCAACAGCACGTCTTCGTCGTTAGTCACGCTCGCCGCAATCAACATCACTGACATCGGATGGCTGATATAGGGAAGGCCAGAGCCCTTTCGGTAGTGCCCATCGTGTGCGCGGGAAGCAGTTGCGATGCCGCGCATGAGCCTGCTGCTGGGGCGTGCTGAAGCAAAGGTGTCAGCGTTTTGCATGGGTATCCCGACCTTTCGTTGATGCTTGAAAAATAGCAGCGTCTAAGCTTGAACATCATGAACGTCGCAGAAGTAGATCCGCTCATCGAGTCGATGTACCGGTGGTCCGATGTCAGTGGTGTCCTGCTCATGGGCATCATCGGTGGCACCATCGCCCGGCAACGAGGCTACGACATCATCGGGTTCTTCTTTATTGCGCTGTTCTCCGCACTGGGGGGCGGCATGATTCGCGATGTTCTGATTAACCAGGGCACCGTCGCCGCAATGAGCCAGCCGGAGTACCTAATCCTGGCGTTTACTGGTGCGCTCATTGCGCGATTTTTCTATTTCAAAGGAAAGACCTGGGAATACGTTCAGGTCCACGGTGACGCTGTGGTCTCGGGACTCTGGGCAGCTACGGGAACGGTCAAAGGCGTCACGTATGGTCTGCCCATTCTGCCGTGCATCATGATGGGCGTTTTCACCGCCACTGGTGGTTCCATGATCCGCGACATTGTGACCGGGCGAGTACCCGCTGTTTTCGGCGGCAACCAGCCCACGGTCATCCCGGCCGTGGCTTGCGCGGTCATTGTCATCGGAGGCCACCATTTGGGATTTATGGCCGTGTCCATGGTCATTGGTCCTATCGTCAGCATCCTGCTTTCGCTGCTGGGGTACTGGGGTAATTGGCGAGTGTCGGCACACTCGGAGTGGGCGCCACTGAACGACACCGCGGCGCAGATTGCGGTCCTCGCACGTCGCGCAGAGGGCAAGAGCCGCGAGGTTGGTCGACGTTTCGAGCCCGCACGCCTCCGCAGCTGGCGTCACCGACAGATGGAAAAAGCGCTGCAGCGTCGCATTCAGGCTGAGGTTGATAGGGGAGTGTCGCGTTCCGACGCCGAGGCCAACGCGGAGGAATTCCTGGAGGAGTTCAATGCGGACTTCCCAGCGGATCTGCACATGCCGACGGCGCAGCAGGAGACAGTGCAGGATGACAGCGACGAATCCGATTTCGGTGTGGACCTATCCGGTGATTCCTATGATGACTACGGAGAAGATACGGCACTGCGGCAGCGGGAATACCGGGAGATGTTGGATCAAATTCTTGCGGACGATGAGGCGACCGATTTACTCGTCGCAAAGCTGATGAAGAAATACGAGCAGCGGGATTAGAGGAGCGGCAGAGACATGGCATCGACGAGTACTGCAAGCAGGCATTTTGGGTACATTATTAAGGAACACACCGTTGAGGTGCCCTGGGATCCTTTTACCGAAGCTGCGAATGCCGCGACATTTGAGCTTTTCGCCAGGGAAATCTATGCGCCAGGAAATGAGGATGCGCCGGCAATTGTCTATTTGCAGGGCGGCCCGGGATTTCCGGCACCGCGTCCGGTAGGTGCCAGCGGAGTAATCGGTGAGGCGCTGAAGGAATTCCGCGTCATCCTGCTGGATCAGCGCGGCACTGGGCGCTCGCATCGAATTGATGCGGCCAATATTGCAGATGTTCCGGCCGAGCGGCTTGCCCAATTGCGTCAGGAATACATCGTCGAAGACGCGGAGGCATTGCGAAAGCATTTGGGCATTGCCAAATGGTCGCTGTATGGCCAGTCTTTTGGCGGGTTTTGTATTACTTCGTATCTCAGCTGCTATCCGGAATCCGTGGAGCACGCTTATCTCACAGGCGGTTTACCTGTTCTGGACCGTGGTGCTGACGACCTTTATCGCACGACGTATGCGAAGCTGCGCACCCGTCACGAGCGTTTTTATCGCGAGTATCCGTGGGTCGAAAACCGAATTCGAGAAATCTGCGCGCACCTCGAGCAATCTGCAGAAACTCTCCCCACCGGTGAGCGACTGAGTTCTCGCCGATTCCGCACCATCGGAATTGAATTAGGCCGCGGAGATGGATTCCACAATCTGGCGTATTTGTTGGAAGAGCCATTCCACATTCGCAATGGCGAAAAGCAATTGCGCACCGATTTTCTGGCCGATGTAGGGACCCGCGTGAGTTTCGCCGACGGTCCGCTATACGCCGCGATTCATGAATCCATTTATGGTGGCGTCGGGAACCAGCCCACAACTAATTGGGCAGCTCACCGTATTCGCGAGGAAATCCCAGGTTTTGAAGAAAAAGCCAATCCTGCAGGAGACGAGCCGTTTTATCTCACCGGTGAGCACGTTTTCCCCTGGCAATTCGACGAGGACCCCGCGCTCGTTCCTTTCAAGGAAAAGGCGGAAGCATTTGCGCAGCACACCTGGGAAAGCTCGCCGTATGATTCCGCACGCTTGCTTGCCGACGCCCCGACCTCGGCAGCCGCGGTTTACCTCGACGATATTTTCGTGCCGTTCGAGTACTCCATGGAGACAGCCAACTGCTACCGGGACCTGCGGCCACATGTGACCAATGCATTCCAGCATGACGGCATTCGCCACGATGGTGCGGCAATCTTTGCCCGGCTCCGCGAGCTCGTCGAGGATCACTAGGATGCCAGTTTGCCGGTGGAGATTCTCTCCCCGTAGAACTTCAAACCTCCGCAGAACCTCATGTAGTCCAGCATTGCCTCTCGGTGCCGTCTATCCTGGTGAGCATGTCGACAGCAGAGTTCTGGGATGGGAAATTCACCGCAGATCGCGAGGCCGCAAGTGACGGTTCGCGCTCTTTCTTTGGCGGCGAACCGAATCCGACAATCGCGCAGCATGTTGAGGTAATCTGGAAAGGTTTCTCCGACCCCTCACGTGCGCTCGACCTAGGCTGTGGCCGTGGCCGTCACACGGTGTGGTTAGCCAGCCAGGGCTGGGATGTCACCGGCATGGATTTCTCCAGCGTCGGGCTCGAACATACTGGAGCCGCGTTGGCAGCTGAAGGGCTCTCTGCGAACCTGGTCCAGCAAGACTTAACAGACTGGCAGCCGGAAGCAGGAAGCTTTGAGCTGGTAGTCGCCGCATTTATTCACCTGCCGCGCAGGGACAGGGAGAACCTCTGGCGAGCCGTCGCTGAGGCTCTCACTCCGGGTGGCTACTTTGTCTCAGTCTCACACCATCCGGACAACGAAGTCCACGGCCCGGGAGACCCCGAGCTGCTCTACAGCGCGGATGAGGTCACTGATTTCTTTGCGCACGAGCCGCAGAGTCTCGAAGCGGTGGTGGCGCAGCGTGACGTCGTCAAGCAAATCGATGGCAAGAACGTTGTCGACACCGTGGTGGTGCTGCGGAAGACCTGCGCGGAGAGCTAGAAGGAGCCTAGACCTCGGCGCGCGCAAGTCGAGCAAATGCGCCGTCTGCGTTGAGGAGGTTGTCATACGTGCCGCGTTCGATGAGCTGGCCGTTTTCGATGACCAGGATGTCATCGGCCTCGGCCAGTGTCTGAAGTCGGTGCGCAATAAAGATGCAGGTCGCTCCACATGCGCGGGCATTGTCTACGATACGAGCCTGCGTCAGTGGATCCTGGTGGCTGGTGGCTTCGTCGAAAATAACAATCTTTCCGGCGAGGTGTGCAGCGAGGTCATTGGGCTTAGTGCCGTCGGCTAGTACCGCGCGTAAGTAGGTGCGGGCCAGCGCCAGACGTTGACGCTGACCACCGCTGAGCCGCTGCGCGCGGCGGCCAATGGGCCTGTCCAGCGGCATCTCAGCAGGGTTGATGGCGGCGAGTTCGAGCGCCCAGTGCATCAGTGATTCGGGAACCTCGCAGCCATCAGGCGCGCCGAGACATAGATTCTCAGCGATGGTGGCCTCCATGAGAAAGGGATTCTGATCTGCGACAACAACCGTTCGGCAGACATTGGTTGAGCCGAGGTCACGGGCATTGTGGCCATTGATGATGACCTCGCCGACATCCGGATCGACATGCCGCTGGATTAGCCGGGAGAGTGTGGACTTGCCCGAACCAGTTGGGCCGACCACACCGATGAACTGGCCTGAGGCAATGCGCAGATTGATCTTGGTCAGTGCAGGGTTATCGGCGCCAGGGTAGCGGTAGCTGACATCGCTCAGTTCGAGGGCAGGGACTGAGTCGCCGGAGTTGGCCCTCGCGGTCTGCGCGTGGTGCAGGTCCAGCGACTCCGGCTGCTTCGGCTCTTCCACAGTCGGCGGCTGCGCGGCCAGCTCCCTGATCCGAGTGACTGCATTGAGTCCCGCTGGCAGAGAAGATGCCAGGCGCTCGATCGAATCCATTGATGAAGCAGTTCCCGCCACCAGGGACGTCGTCACCAAAACAGCAGGGAGCATACGGTAGTCGGCTGAAAGCGCCGGGATACCAGCACAAAAGACGGCAATGCTGCCACCCCAAATCCGAAGTCCGGTCGCGCCAGAGCGCAGTCCAGCCCGCTTGCCGCCTGCACGCATTTTCTGAGCAAGCTGTTCATCGAGCTCACGCAATCCCCGCAGCCGCTGCTCGGCTGCGCCGTAGATGAGGATTTCCTCCCGAAGGCGCAGCGTATCGGCAATGTACTGCGCAATGTCCGTGCGTGTGGAGTTCGTTGCGGAAGCCTCCGTCGTCGCCTTCTTAGAGCCTGCGAGCGCAATCACAAAGCCAACCGCGAAGGTCAGCGTCAGAGCAATCGCAGGCAGGGCTCCGGCAGTCGATGCCGCTGTCACGACCGCCATCAGCGGAATCAGTACGGCCGTCACCGCGGGCGCAATTGTGTGCGCGAAGAAGACTTCCACTCGGTCAACATCACGAATCGCAATTGTGTGAATCCTGGCAGTACCCAGCCCATCGGTTACCGCGGGCGCCTGCGGGATAAGACGCTCGACGATCCACAGCCGCAGCTCGCCGAGCAGCCGAAACGCAGCCAGATGCCCGAGGTACTGCTCGACATACCGCAGAATCGCTTTCAACAGCGCCAGCCCTGCAACCACGCCAATGACCGCCCACGTCCACTGCATGCTCAAGCTTTGCGACGAGTCGGTTGCGTCCCACTTCGACAGCGCAATTGTGGCAATTGCCCAGGCGGGCACAGCCAGCATCAATGCACCCAGAATGTGCCCAGCCACGCGTGCGAGGATAGATGCACTGAGCGCTCCGCGAGCCTGTGCGGAAAAGCGCAGCAACCAGATGATGTTGTTCATGTCAGCTCTCCTCGGTCAGCGCTCGTGCGTAATACTCATTGCTTGTGCTCAGTTGGTCGGGTTTGCCCGCAGCCACGATCCGGCCTTCGGCGACGACAATGACCAGATCAACGTCCGATAGCGCTTCCATGCGGTGAGCGACCATGATGCTCGTTCGTCCTTCAGCAAGGCGGGTCAAGGACTCCTTGATGAGACCTTCCGTCCGACGATCGATGTCCGCTGTCGGCTCGTCGAGAAGCACAATCGGAGCGGCGCCGAGCAGACCACGCGCAATGGCCAGGCGGCGTCGTTGCCCGCCTGAGAGCCAATTGCCCTGATCGCCGACCTCCGAATCGAGACCACCAGGGCGCTGCTCGATTTCAGCGAGTAAGTGCACGTCGCGAAGTGCTTTTCGCATATCGACGGCCGTTGCGTCCGGGCATGCGATGCGAAGATTGTCCGCGACGGTGGTGCCGAAAATGGCTGGCTGCTGGGAGATGAGCAGCGAGTTGGCGAGCAACTCCGGGGTCGAAAGCGCGTCGCCGTCAAGGCAGACTTCCCCGGAATGCGGCTGTAGGCCTGCGAGTACACGCAGGAGTGTGCTCTTTCCGGAACCGCTGGGGCCAACGATGCCGACTCTGCTGCCGGCTGGAATTGTCAGGTTGATATCGGAGAGAATGCGCTTTTCGCCGATGTCAACGCTCACATCGCGGAGGGAAATCTCCGGTGCGTGCGGTGCGGAGGCTTTGGCGGAATGCGCTGTTCCGGTTGTGAACGCTTTAGCGGCAGGCTCACCGAATACCTCCACTATTCCGTTTCGATGCGTGCGCCCGCCGAGTCCGATGTAGAAAGTGCGGCCGACGCGATTGACGGGCTCGTAGAGCAGAACGGATAGGAAAACACCTGCGAGGGCCGTGCCCACGCTGATTGCATCTGCCTGCAAACGCAGCAAGACAAGACCGATTGCGGTCGTCGACATTGCAATACCAAAAACCGCGTCGTTGACAATAATCATCAGCTGATTGCGGGCGAGTAGGGCGGTGAGCTCAGACATCGCAGTGCGAGTTTGGCTGGCAAAACGTGCCATGACTCGATCAATTGCTCCAAGAACTTTGAATGTTCCCAGCCCTTCGAGCATCTCCAAGTAGGCATGCGTGGCCTTCGCTTGCTTTCGGCGATACGTCGCATTGGATTTCCGCAGAATCTTTCCCGCACCAATAATGATCAGCGGCGTGGAAATGAAAAATAGTGCCAGCCACAAGGCGGTTTTCGTATCCACCCACAAAGCCCAGACCGCCAAAATGATCAGTGGAGCACTAAACGAGGCCAACGTGGGAGCGAGAAATGTCGCTCGGTAGTTCGCGGTCTGTTCGACGCTTGTGGTCGCGGCATCGAAGAGTAGGCCTTCGCCAGTGTTGGACGCGCTTCGGTGTGAGTGACCGGATTTCCCGCCACCGTGCCCTCTTCCATGCGCGTGCTTCGGGGCTTGTTCAGGAGCGGAAAACTCCGGCTTCAGCACACTGCCAACCACATGTGAGCGCCACAGCTTTTCCTGCTCGCCAGCAAGCCGTGGTGGCAATGCCTCGGTGACATAAGCACAGAGGCTTCCCAGAATGACCGCCACAATTGCAGCGGACAGGGATTCATGAAGTCCCCACTGCCCAAACCAGTTGCCGCCACTGGTGTCTGCGACACCGCCGTACAAACTGCTTAGAGCATCGAGCGTGTATCCAAGAGACACGGCGCTGAGAGCGAAGAAAAAGCTGCGCCCCCAGCTGGATAACAAAACCCAGTGCATTCGGCGGGGTGGGGAAGTCAGTGCTTCATGAATCCACATAGCGACGTGAAAACCTATTTTCTATTTAGCCAGTGCGTCAGCGATCTCACGCAGTCCATCGGGCATGTGCATTCCGGCGGTGCCAGAGGTCGTCTTCGCATCAATTAGTTGCACTCGATCATTCTTGACCGCAGCGACGTCGGCAAGCGCCGGATTATCCAGCAACTCCTGGAATGGAGCCTTGCCCTGGCCGTGGAAATCCTGAATCAAAATGACATCCGGATTCAGCTGCACAATTGTTTCCGGATCAGCGGGAACGGCACCCGGGCGCTTACCCTTTGGCGAAATCGGCTCGCCACCGGCCAGCTCAACGAGATTCGTCGTCGCCGACTGCATGCCCATAATCATCTTCTGACCACCGCGGGCAAACAGGACCAGCGTCTTTGGCTTAGTTGTGGAGTCAATTTCCGAGAGAATCTCTTCGGTTTCCGATTCAATCTTGGCAACCATCTCGGCCGCCTTATCTTCGGCTCCGAGCAACTTGCCGAGTTTGGTCACCGACTCTGCCAGCGCCTTCGGCGAGGCGAAATCACTGCTGGCAAACGCCGCGGTCGGAACATCGCTGGCACCCAGCAGCTCACTTGCCGACTGCTCCTGATCATGGCGGCTGGTCATCAACACCATGTCCGGCTCATAGGACAGAATCTGCTCCGGATCCGGCTTCGTGGAGTTGGCAATCGCGTTAGGCACCTGACGCGCCAGCTCAACCTGATTACCCGAGTTCTCATCGAGCGCATTCTTCGTCACGGCTACGACACGCTCTGGCCCAACCAGTTCCAACGCCAGATCCGCAACCTCGGTCGACAGTGCAACGATGCGCTTCGGCTGACTCTGCACCGTAACGTCGTGGTCACCGACGGTCACAGTACGCGGCCACTGCGCCTGCTGGTTTGTCGAAGTTTCGCTTGACGACGACTGCTGCGCCGTCTCCTCCGAGGAAGAACAAGCGACCACCGCAGCGAGGGGGAGTGCTGCAATCAACGGCAGAGTGACGGCCTTTTTAGAGTTTCGCTTCAAGGCAGAGATAGGAGAAGTTGGTGAAAACACGAAAGTACTTCCTTGAGTGTTGAGTTTTGATTGTTGGGGAGTTTTCGGTTGCGTTGGTGCTAGCTGGAATCAGACAGTGTGAGTCAGACAGTCTGAAACAGCCAACTGCAATCAGTCAGCCGGGCGAGCCCGAGCCAACGCCGTCACTCGCACCGAACCGGTATGTGGATCGGTATCGACAGCGCTGGAGATGCGATAAATCGCATCTATTCGGGGAGGCGTCAGCACTTCTTCGGCGGAACCAGTGACTTCCAATCCGCCGTTGTGAATCACACTGAGCCGGTGGCAGCTGCGGGCCGCGAGGTTGAGGTCATGAAGGACGACTCCGATACCGTGGCCCTCGTCGGCAAGCTCGCCGAGGAGCTCGAGGATTTCCAGCTGAAACCCGATGTCCAAGGCCGCAGTGGGTTCGTCGAAAAGCATGACCTTGGCCTGTTGTGCCAATAGCTTTGCGATGAACACCAATTGCCGCTGCCCGCCGGACAGAGCCGTGATGGGACGGTCGGCGAGTGCGGTGACACCAACGCGGTCGAGGGCATAGGCGACGATGTCGTGGTCCGTGGAGTTCAGTGAACTGCGGAAACGGTCACGCCGACGGTGGTGCGCGTACCTGCCGAGTGCCACGACAGTTCGAACGTCAATAGCGGCATCGGCCGGTGTGTGCTGCGGCAGGTACGCCAACCGGGTGGCGCGTTCGTGGGCACGAAGCTTCGTCAGCGGCGCACCGAGGAGCTCAACCTGCCCCGAACTCGGTGTCACAATGCCCGCCATAGCACGGAGCAAGGAGGATTTTCCGGTGCCATTGGAACCGATGATGCCGTGGACCTCGCCAGGTCGAATAGCGAGGTTCACGCCACTTACGACGGTCCGATTGCGGTAACCGACACTGAGGTCGGTAGCCCGCAGCAGCGCGGTGCTATCGGCGTCTGGCTTAGTGACGTGGTCGCTGAGGTTTTGTGTCTGCTGACTCATGACTGGCGGCCACCTTGCCGAAGAATCAACGCGAGTAGCGCCGGTGCGCCAAGGAACGCGGTGACTGTGCCAGTTTGCAGAGCAACTGGGGAAAAGAGACTGCGGGCGACGAGGTCGGCGAGAATGAGAAACACTGCGCCGAGGCACATAGAAATGGGCAGCAGGCTGCGGTGATCGGGGCCGATGGCAAGGCGAATCAGGTGCGGGACGACCAATCCGACAAAGGAAATAACGCCAGTGACAGCGACGCCCGCTGCCGTGACTAACGCAGCCAGGGCGAGCAGCAGTTGCCGGATCCACACTGTGCGCATACCAGTGGCAGCGGCCTGTTCTTCGCCGAGGAGGAACAGGTTGAGTTCGGGAATGAGCATCATCAAGATAACCGTGCCGACGGTAATGGGGCCGACTGCCAGTGCAATGTCCTGCCAATTCGAAGCAGTTAAATCGCCGTTGAGCCAGAACATGGCCTGTTGAGCGTCATCGCTGTGTGGCGCGTTCGCGATGGTGGCGGAGATGACTGCGCCGAGGAACGCGTTGAGTGCAATACCGACGAGCAACAGGGTTGCTCCACTGCCGCCATTGAGACCGGCGACGATTTGGACAAATATGACAGCCAGCAACGCGCCTATGAATGCGCCAGCCGAAAGAACCCACGGTGCTTTCGCGGCCACGCCAGTGACGATGAGAATGACGGCTACCACTGCTGCACCGGAGGAGACACCGGTAACACCGGGTTCGGCCAGCGGATTGCGAAAAACTGCCTGCATGGTTGCACCTGCGACAGCGAGCGAGGCACCGACCAGTCCAGCAAGGAGGACACGGGGCAGCCGGATGCTCCAGACAAGTGATTGCGTGGCAGGGGATATCTCTGGCAGAAGGTGGTTGAGAGCCGGGAGGTCGTCGGAAAGCGTCTTGATGAGCGGGGTGAGCAGCGCGACGATGCCGTTGCTGAAACCTGTTCCCGCGGGGCCTATGGAGATCGCCAAGAGGATTGTGGCGGGGACGGCCAGGAAAAGTAGAAAGCCGAAGAGCCGGGCTCGAAGTTTTTGTTTTCGAGTGCGCGGAAGAGAAGCTCTATCGACAATAGTTTTCACTTGGTTAATGATGGACAATTTGAAAATAATTGTCAATAAAGGCGTGTCGGTGGGGCTGTGGGGTCCCCTAAGAACAGCAAAACCCCGCACCAGCTCCCTTGTGAAAACAGGGTGCTAATGCGGGGTGAAGAAGCTCTGTAGCTTACTTCTTGTCGCCCAGGCGCTCGTCTGCCATGTCGCGAACCTTCTTGATCTGGTCGGCCTTGTCCTCGCCGAGCTTGTCCTTGCCCAGCTGCTCAGCCTTGTCCAGAACCTTGTCGGTGTTCTCTTCGTTGCTCAGTGCTTCCTTGGCCTTGTCCATAAGTCCCATGGTGAAGACTCCTTCCATTTTTAATGTCTATTCGCGTTTTTTCGTTTGTGACATAGAGTGTACCGATGAATTGGCGACCTTGCGACCGTATTGGCCCCACGGAGTGAAGTTGAGATTCGACTAGCTACACCGTGGCCGACAGTTATTGAGCTGTTTTGGTGCGGGCTTCATCTGCCTTGTGCATGACATCGCGCTCGTACTTGCCGACGAACATCATGAGGACAAACGCTATAGCGACAACGCCAATGAGGGTTGCGAATGTAACATTCCAGCCTGCGAAGTCGATCAAGAGGCCGACACCAGTCGAGGCGAGTGTTGCGCCGAGAAGGTATCCAAACAATCCAGTGAAACCAGCTGCGGTTCCCGCAACATACTTAGGCGAGAGGTCGATGGCCTGCAGTCCGATGAGCATGATTGGACCGTAAATGAGTGCGCCGATCAGAGAGATGAGCACGTAGAACATCCACAATGGTGCCGTAGCGGGTAGCTGCCAGTACGCGAAAATGGTGATGCCGGTGCCGACCAGGAAGAGCATGCCGGCGCCTGAGCGCCAACCCTTGAAGACCTTGTCGGAGACCCATCCGCACAGCAAGGTGCCCACAATTGCTGCGCCCTCGTAGAGCATGAATCCGATGATTCCGCCCGTGACGTTGGTCTTGTGCAATTCGTTTGTCAAGTAAATCGGAATCCAGTTAAGAACTCCGTAACGGAGTGCGTAGACGAACACATTGGCCAGCGCCAGCATGACGATAACCGGATTGGTAAGAACATGGTTCTTGACGATTGTGAACCAGGGTTCTTGTGCCTCGTCATTAGTTCCTTCGACCTTGTCCGGGTCGTTCCGGTATTCCTCTACCGGAGGCAGGCCCATGGATTGCGGGTTATCTCGAATCAGCAGGAATGCGATGGCGGCAATCACGAGCGCGACAATTGCCGGTAGCCAGAATGCGGGAGTCCAGTCGGCGTCGGAAGTGGCGAACGAATGCAAGCCCCAGGCTGCCAGAGCACCGCCGACGGCGGCGCCGACATTGTGGGCAGTGTTCCAGATCGACATCAAGGTGCCACGCTCGGATGTCGAGAACCAGTGGACGACAACGCGTCCAGAAGGAGGCCAGCCCATGCCTTGGAACCAGCCATTGATGAACATGACTGTCGCGAAAATTGCAACAGAGGCACTGATTGCTGGGACGAATGCAACAAAGAGGTTTACGACCGCGGACAGTGCTAGGCCAAGTGGGAGGAAGTACCTGGCATTGGCCCTGTCGGAGAGCATGGCCATGAAGAATTTGGATAGGCCGTAGGAGAACAGAACTGCATTGGCTACGATGCCGATTCCGGCTGCGCCAAGTAGGTCGTGCTTTTCCAGTACGGCGGACACCAGGGGGATGTTATTTCTGATGAGGTAGAAGCCCGCGTAGCCGATGAAGATGCCCATGAAGACGTTGAATCGCCAGGTCCGGTAGGTCGGGGCAATTTTTTCCTCGGGGAGGGGAGCTGCTGGGCCGGGTGCGCTGAGCCAGCCGAGCCTCTGACTGCTCATAATGACAGTCCTTTCGCTGAAGGCCGCCGTTGCCTCTAATGCAACCTGTGCGGGTGGTTAGGGCAGCAGGCGGGGAGCTTTATCGTTTCAGCGTTGAGTTTACAGAGACTTCAGTCTCTATTAACGGGGCATTAACCTCCCGGCCTTGGAGGTCTTTGAGAGGGGTTGGCGTAAAAGCAATTAATGCTTGTCACTGCCTAGAGAATGTCATTAATGGCCTCGGTGGGGCGAGCCATCCTTACCCCCTTATTGGTGGCGACAAACGGGCGCTCAATCAGGCGTGGGTGTGTGACCATTGCGTCCAGCAGTTCCTCGTCGCTGGAGTCCTTGGAGAGTCCCAGTTCCTTGAACTCTGCTTCCTTGGTGCGCACGGCATCGATGACGCTCAGGCCGGCCGCCTCGATTAGCGAGCGCAGCTCGGTCTTGGTTGGGGGAGTGTCTAGGTACTTGATGATCTCCGGCTCGATTCCGGCCTCGCGTAGTACGGCGAGAGCTTGGCGGGACTTTGAGCAGCGGGGGTTGTGGTAAATCTTCGCTTCCATGTCTCCATCATGGCTGATGTTGTGGTGTGGCGGTAGATGGAGCGGTGTAACTGTATGGGGTGAGACCTTGTTCATTATTTATCCTGAAAGGCTGTAAAGCCAACAACACTTAAGTTCAATAGGTTGAAAATAGTTGTCGTTAGGTTTACTCTCACACGTGATAGATGAACGGCGAAGTGCGCCCCAACCGCCCCTAAGGTGACCAGATTTACTGAAGCGGCCGGTCAGCGTAGCCGTCGTAAAGCAATAACAAACAATCAAGAGCGGACACCAACATGACAATTTCCGGAAAACTTTCGCGATCAGCTAAGTCCATGTGTGCGGGCCTTTCGATCTTGCTAGCGGGCGCTGGCCTTGCAGCGTGTGGCGATGGCAGTGAGGGAGCCAGCGGCGAGAACCCAATCAACGTCGTGGCTTCCACGACGCAGATTTGTGATTACGTGAAGCAGCTGGACATCGATGAAGTGGATCTGACCTGCCTGTTGGCGCCGAATGCAACAGCACATGAGCTGGAAATGACCCACGAGCAGCTGACCAAGACTGGTAACGCCGATCTCTTGTTCGTCAACGGCGTTGACCTGGAGCACTTCCTGGATCAGGCGATTGAGTCCTCGGGCTTTTCCGGAACGATGGCAGTAACCAGTGGCGTTCTCACTGCAGGTGACGTAGATGCCATGAAGGCAGCCAAGGACACGGACAAAACAAAGCCACTGCCACCAGAGAAGGCGAAGAATGGTAACTACACCATCGACCGAGGGGTGGAAAAGATTGATGTCGCCCCATGGCCATTCCCGCCGGAAGAACCCGGTGAGGAGGCGGAATTCCGCTTCGATCCGCATGTATGGACCTCACCGAAGAACGCCAAGATCCAGGTTGCCAATATCGGCTATGCCCTGGAACAGGTCGCTGAGGAACGTGGCGACAATGAGCTGAAGTCCACCATCGCCGACCACGTTGCGGCCTACCAGGAGAAGCTGAATCAGCTGGATGAGTGGGCAAATAAGTCCATCGCCACCGTGTCGGACCCTGTGCTGTTTACCAGCCACGATGCCTTTGGATACTTCTCCCACGAGTTCAATATCAACTTCATCGGCGCAGCGCTGTCTGATTTCAACGAGCAGCAGGATGCCACGGCCGCGCATATCGCCGAGGCGGCAAAGACCGTGAAGGACTCGGGTGCAACCGCGCTGTTTGCGGAGAACTCGAACAACTCGAAATCAATTGAGGCGATCGCCAAGGCCGCAGGTGTCAAGGCCATCGTTGGTGAGGACGCACTCTACGGCGACTCCCTTGGTCCGGCTGGCAGTGCCGGCGAGACCTACATCGGTTCCATCATCCACAACGTCACTCAGGTTGTGACGGCATGGGACGGAACTGTCGCGCCGCTGCCAGAGGGCATCAAGTGAGCCGTAACCGCTTAGCTAACCCCATGTCTGCTGACCCCATAGTCACGCTCCGCGATGCCTCATTCGGCTACACGGCGGTACCCATCGTCAATCACATCACCGCCAATGTCGCGCCGGGTACCGGGCTTGCACTCATCGGCGCCAATGGCTCTGGAAAAACGACTGTGCTGCGCGGAATCCTAGGTGGGACTCGTCTTCTCGCTGGTGAGATGCACAACAACGCGAAGATTGTGTCCTACGTCCCGCAGTCGGCAGACCTCGATCGCACTTTTCCGGTCACGGCGTTCGATGTCGTCGCCATGGGGGTGCTGCACGAACTGCGCCCCTTCCAACCGCTTGGACACCGCAAAGAACGCATCCACGCAGCGCTAGCCAAAGTCGGGCTTGCCGACCGCACCAGTGAACGTTTCGGCAACCTCTCCGGTGGTCAGCAGCAACGCGTTCTGTTGGCGCGTGCCATCGTCGCACGTCCGCAACTCGTGCTTCTCGACGAGCCGTTCAACGGCCTCGACACTGAAAATCGGGCGATGCTGCTGAATCTCCTCAACGAACTGAAGGAAAATGGCACGGCAATTATCGCGGCCACCCATGATCTTGTTCTTGCTGAGGAGACCTGCGAAAACACATTAATTGTGGCGGAGCAGCCGGCTTTTGGTGCGACCTCGAAGTTGGTGCCAGCCTATGTGGACTGAGCTTGCGAATGAGCTTGGGGTAGCGCCTTTCATGTTCAGGCCACTAGTGCTGCTGATTGCCCTCGGGGCGGTCTCTGGCCTGGTCGGTGTCATCGTGAACCTGCGTGGCCTCGAGTTCAATGCCGAGGCCATGGTGCATTCGATTTTTCCCGGAATTGTGGCCGGTGCCGTATTCGGCGGCATCGACATGATTATCCCGGTGGCTGCAGCATTTGCGGTGGTAGTGGCAGTAGCACTGACCTTGGTATCGCGCTCGCACATGTCGGAAGCCGGAGTGGCAGTTGTACTGACCAGCTTCTTTTCCATCGGTGTGATTCTCTCGCTGAAGAAAGGTGACCAGTCAGGACAGCTGGAAGCGCTCATGTTCGGGCGACTGCTGGAAGTCACTGACTCCCGTCTCACCAGCGCCCTGATTGTCTGTGCCATCGCCTTGGTTCTTATCGCAGTGACCTGGCGCCGGCAGGTGTTTGTTGCCTTTGATCGCTTCGGTGCCAAAGCCGCAGGCGTCAATGTGTGGGGCATCGACCTCACCATTAACGCGGCGATTGCTGCGGTCGTGGTGTCGTCGGCAAGCGCTGTGGGCGTGCTTCTGGTAGTCGGATATCTGGTCGTGCCGGGAGCGGCGGCGAGACTGCTGACTCGCCGAGTTCATGTGATGGTGCCGATTGCGATTGCAGTGGGCTGCCTCAGCGGAATCGTTGGTTTGGCACTGGTGCCTTTGGGGCCGGTGTCGCCTCAGGCAGTCGTCGCGCTGACCTCGGTGGGACTGTATTTCATGGCACTGGGACTGCGCGGCGTGATGGGAGGCGACCGTGTCTAGCATCCTGATTTTGCCAATCATCGAGCTGATATTGGTCGGCGCATTGGCCGGCGTGGTGGGGGTACTCGCGGTGCTGGGCAAACAAGTGTTCTTCGCAGAAGCGATTACACATGCGACTTTTCCCGGTGCGGTGGTGGGCGTTGTTATTGCGGCAGCGCTCGGCCTGAGCCACTCGTGGATTTCGGTGTTCCTCTTTATCGGGGCATTTCTGATGTGTATTCCGATTGGGGCACTGTTCGGTCTGTCAAAGGTGGGAACGACGTCCTCGGCGGCAGGAATTGTGCTGACATTTGGGTTCGCACTGGGCTACTTCCTGAACAAGTGGTTCGCCCCGTTGCCGGTGAAGGTTGAGAGTTTCCTGGTCGGCAGCGTACTCAACGTGAACAAGATTGATATTGCGCTGTCGGGTGGGCTCTTGCTGCTGGTGGCGTTGGTGCTGGTGGCTCGGTGGCGCCAGCTGATTTACTTCACATTCGATCCGGAGTCTTTCGGGGTCGCGCATTCGAGGAGAAGAGCACAGTTGGTCATCAGCGGGCTAATCGTTCTGACTCTGGTGGCGCTGATTCCGGCTGTCGGCACGATTCTATCCATCGCGCTGTTGGCTGCCCCGGCAGCTGCGCTCGTTGGGGTAGTGAACGATACCCGTTTGCTATTCGTGTTAGCACCATTGATGGGTATCGCGATTGGCCTGGTGGGGCTATTCATTGCGGTGGCGGCGAACTTGTCAGTTGGTGGCTGTATTGGCGTGTGCGCCGGTTGTTTCTATGTCCCCCTCAAGATTGCGTCAACACGCAATAGCGCTAGAGTTTGAAGAATGCACGTGGAGGATTTACCAGCAAAGACCCAGGACTACCTCAAGGTCATTTGGGATTTGCACGAGCGCACCGGTGAAAAAGTGGCACTAGGCGACGTCGCTGAGCGGATGGGTGAAAAGAAGCCCACCGCCAGCGAAGCTGTGAAGAAGCTAGCTGCACGTGGACTTGTCAACCACGAGCCGTACCGGGGCATTAGCCTGTCGGACCGTGGGCGAGACATTGCGCTGATCATGGTGCGTCGCCACCGGCTTATTGAAAGCTTCTTGGTCTCGACTCTGGGATACACCTGGGATGAGGTTCACGAGGAAGCTGAAAAGCTTGAGCATGCGGTCTCGGATGATTTCATTAGTCGCATTGATGCAATGCTGGGATTCCCTGAGCGCGATCCGCATGGCGATCCAATTCCCAGCGCAAGCGGTACCATCGCCAGCGCAGTGCGCACCGACCTGACGGATATCGAAGCCGGCGCGATGGTGGTAGTCGATCGCATTAACGACTCCGACCCTGAACTACTGCGCTATTTGGCTACATCAGGGGTAGGCCCGGGGACCGTGCTCCGAGCCGAAGCCGCACCATATGCAGGTATGCATGTCTTCGCCATCATCGATGAGGTGGGCGATAACGAGCCAAAGAAAATTCATGTGGCAGACTCGGCACTATGGGCAATCAAGGCGACTCCAACAACCAACTGACGAGAGCCGCAGCGCGCTCTTACTATAAGGTGTCGCGGAATCTCACTGGGCCGACGAAAGTGCCACCCGCACCGTCAGTGTCGTTCGACAGCGTGAAGAGTGCTCGTCGGCAGGCATATGCCAGTGTCGAGAGTGTTGATGTGCCGTTGAATGCCATCGCTATCTCACGCGCCGAGCAGCAGGAACACATGGTTGACCTCGAACGTCGATTGAATGCCTCGACCAAAGACATGCGTGCCCTGGTTGACTACGAAGAGCAGCGCATTGCGGTTACTAGCACTGTCAAAGAGGCAATCGTCTATACGTTGCTGGCAATACTCCTTTTGGCAGCAGCCATCGGACTTGGCTACGCCAGCCACCTGGGGGCCGATGCGATTTTGAATGCTGCGGCGGAGGTGACGCCGCGATGAGTAAACGCTCAGGCTCCGACAACGGGTGCGCGACGGTCATTGTCGTATTTTTCTTCTTCGGCCTGATTGTTCAGCTCTTCGGTGTCACGCTGTGGATTCTGCAATATGCATTGCCAGTGGCGGGTTTGGTGCTTGCGATTCTCATCGCATACCAGGCTTGGGCCGGTGTGCGCCGTAGTGCTGAGGCGCACGAGCTCGCCGAGCGTAATCACGCGGAGCTGCAGCAGATTGCCATGGACACCGAGTACCAGCTCACCGCAATCCTTACTGCCTGGGACAATGTGAACACCACAATGGGTGTCGGCACCATCTACAAGGATGTATTTGCCTCCGGTGAGGCTACGCCGGAGCTCATCGAGCTACGCGGTGAGCTCTCTCGTGCCCGGAAGCTAAACAACCGACTGCGCGAGCAGCGCGAAACTATGACCAACCGGGAGCTGGTGGAAGCCATCTCTGATGCCGACGAGCTCTGGTGCTCGCTGACGAAGACATATCAGAACGCTCGTCGCGAGCTGTAGTAACGCACTTGAATTAGTCGACGGTCATCACAATCTTGCCGTCAGCGTGTCCGTCTTCCAATACTCGGTGGACCTCCGCGACCTCGGTGAGGTTTTTAGTCAGGCCGATAGGAAGTGAAATCTCACCGGCAACCACGCGGTCGGCCAGGTCGGCATAAATAGTCGTGTCATTCGAAATGGCCGGAATGTGTGCCTCAATGCCACGTTCCCTCGCCGGTGTCAGGTCGGCCAGTGAAGGCAGCGCCACAATCCGACCATCCGATGCCAACACATCCAGCGAGGGGAGGAAAGTGTCGAAGTACACGCCATCGAGCACAACATCAACGCCCTCGGGGAACCGCCGGCGCACAGCCTCGAATACATCTTCCGCTGTGTAATCAATATGCTGCGCGCCAAAGCCCACTAGTTTTTCATGATGGCGTGACGACGCACTGGCCAACACAGTTGCGCCACGGGCAACCGCCAGCTGTGTCATCAGCTGGCCAACACCGCCACCTGCACCATGGATGAGTACGGTGTCACCGCTTTTTACCTTTGCAAGCTGCTCGACAGCGACGGTCGCCGTGATTCCCACTAGGGCAAGACCCGCAGCGGTAACGTCGTCAAGCGAATCGGGCGTTCGGACCACACCGTCGGCGGGGAAGACGTTGTGCGTTGCGTAGGTGCCGCGGAAGTCGTCGAAGCCGCGCATGCCGAAGACACGGTCGCCGGGGACGAAGCTGTCCACACCTTCGCCGACGGCAACGACTTCGCCAGCGGCTTCGCGTCCGAGGACGGCGGGAGGGGTGAACTTTGCGCACAGACCGGAAGAGCCATCGCGCATCTTGTAATCCAGCGGATTCGCGCCGATGGCTGTGGTTTTGACCAGGATTTCGCCGGGGCCGGGCTCCGCAGGCTCGATAGATGTCCTGGTGAAAATGTCAGCGGGGCCGAACTCCGGAATGGTCATTGCGTATGCGTTGCCTGAATTTGCTGCCATGTCCATCACTTTAGTCCTAGCAGCTAATTATCAACGGTCGGCAAGCGGGAGGGCAGCGGTGACGGCACTGAACGACTCATTGAGGTAGGCGCTGAGGAGGTCGGCGGCGTGGTGTGGGGTGTCCTCGATGAGAACTTTGGCGATACTGATGTGGCGATCGGCGTATCGGGCATGGAGCTCGATGCTTTGGGGGTAGGAGAGAAAGCAAAGACGGAGTTGGGCCTGAATGGATTCGGCGGTTGCTAACAGGTCGGGAGACCCGGAAGCTCTGACGATGGCGAGGTGAAAGGCATTATTCCGTTCGGGAAGGTTCAATGATGACTGCGAACCACAAATAGAAAGAATCTCCTCGCCGAGGAGCTTTGCTTGGCTCTTGCTTAGCGACCGCAGTGTTCCGCATTCGGCGACATGGCGAAAAGCATACAGCTCGCGGATGCGTTCTTTGTCGAAGGAGGCGATAAAAACGCCGTGATGAGGGATATGAGTAAGAAGCCCCTCAGATTCCAGCTTCCGGTACGCCTGTCGGATGGTGTTGCGACTGACCTGCAGTCGCGCAGCAAGTTGGGTTTCACGGAGCTGCTCGCCGCTGTAGTGCTTTCCGGCGAGAATCTCTCGGCGCAGGACAGTTGCGGTGACATCCGCTACTGAAACGTCTTGTTGTTTTTCCCCAGAGGACGTGTGGGTCTGATCGTCGAGGATGCTTCCGGGGGTAGTCATGTAATACAGACTACTAAAGCACTTTTGTGTGGCGGCCATCACCAATTAACATACGAGACATTGTTCAACAATCTCTGTGCAGGCGATCTTCAACGTGGGAATCCTTCAACGTGGGAATCGTCAGACTTGTAGGGAAAGGCCTTACGCTATGGACGCTTCAACATCTGCCCATAAGGCGCGGCGAACGGCACTCCTCGGCGCCGTATTCCTGATGGCGACCAGTGCTATCGGGCCGGGCTTCCTCACCCAGACCGCAACCTTTACGGCCAAGCTTGGCGCGGCTTTCGCCTTTGCCATTGTGATCTCGGTGCTTCTTGATATCGCGATTCAGCTCAACGTGTGGCGAGTGATTGCTGTCTCTGGACGCCGCGCGCAGGAGCTCGGCAACGCCGTGCTTCCGGGGCTGGGCTGGTTAATGTCAATTCTCATTGTCATCGGTGGTGTGGTCTTCAATATTGGCAACGTCGGCGGTGCTGGACTTGGTGCGAACGCGATGTTGGGCGTGGACGCAAAGATTGGCGGCATTGTTACTGCAATCCTCGCCATTGGCTTCTTCCTCTCCCGTCGGGCGGGTATGGCGCTGGACAAGGCACTCGTTGTGCTCGGTGTCGTGATGATTCTGGTCACTGGAATTGTGGCGTTCAGTTCTAACCCGCCAGTAGGGGAAGCACTGAAGAACACGGTCATGCCCGACACGATTGACTTGTTGGCAATCATCACGCTCGTCGGTGGCACTGTTGGCGGGTACATTACTTACGCTGGCGCTCACCGCATGCTTGATGCTGGCGCCGGCGGTGTAGAGAACCTCGCACAGACCACTCGCTCATCTGTTACGAGCATCATCGTCACAGCCATCATGCGTTTCCTCCTTTTCCTAGCTGTCTTGGGAGTGGTTGCGGGTGGCGTGGTCCTCAATACGGATGGAAACCCCGCTGCAGAGGCATTCCAAGCTGCGGCAGGAGATTGGGGTATGCGCTTCTTTGGCGTTGTCCTGTGGGCTGCGGGAATCTCGTCGATTGTGGGTGCCAGCTACACCTCAGCAACATTTCTGACTCGTTCCTCGGGTGCTGGAGCCAAGACTCAAAACACGATCACCATTGTCCTAATTGCAATCTCCACGCTGCTCTTCGGTGTCATCGGTACGGCTCCAGCGACGCTGTTGGTTTTCGCCGGAGCCTTCAATGGTTTGGTTCTTCCAATTGGCGTTACTGTGCTGATTTACATCGCGCTGTTCCGTGCGGATCTCATGAATGGTTACAAGTACCCGAAGTGGTTGGCGGCTATCGGAATCTTGGGTGTCGCAGTCGCCTGGTTCTTGGCGTGGCGCTCATTCGGCGGTGTGTTTGAAATGCTCGGCTAATCCCCCCCCGGTTTCTCGCACAGCTCAGATGAGAACCAACATAACAACGGTACAAAGACCAGCATTACTACCTGGAAGGAGCGGTGACGTTTATGGGCGCCACTATCGATCTCAACTCTGACCTTGGGGAAGCGTTCGGCTCGTGGAAGATGGGTGATGATATCGCTCTGCTGAACATTGCGACCAGTGCCAATATTGCCTGCGGGTATCACGCGGGTGACGCTAGCGTCATGATGGAGACCTGTGAGGCAGCTGCCGTGCGCGGAATTCGCATCGGCGCGCACGTCGCCTACCGCGATCTCGCCGGATTCGGACGACGACGCATGGATTACTCACATCGAGAATTGCGAGCCGAAACCGTCTACCAGATTGGTGCACTTTCGGCATGTGCACGGGCGGTGGGTACCGAAGTTTCCTACGTCAAGCCCCACGGTGCCCTCTACAACCGCATCGCAGTGGATGAAAATCAGGCCGCTGCAGTGGTGGAGGCGCTCCTGCTCGCTCGCTCCACCTGCGGAGATGAGCTTGCCATTATGGCGCAGCCGGGGTCGGTCATCGAACGGCTCAGCCTCGACGCGGACCTCCCTGTGATTAGGGAAGCTTTTGCAGATCGCGCTTACAACTCCGATGGAACTCTGGTGTCCCGAGTACTCGAGGGGTCGGTCATTGTAGAACCCGATGCCGTCGTCAAACGCGTCATTGCAATGGCTAGCGGGGAACCAATCGTCGCCTACGACGGTTCACCGTTGACCGTGCAGGCTGACTCTATTTGTTTGCACGGAGACACCCCTGGTGCGGTCGAACTCTCCCGTATGATTCGCCAAGGGCTCGTCGACGCCGGAGTCACCGTCGCTGCCCACGTATAGCGCGGACTCGCACACCGGTCTTATCAACCGCAGTTTTTCAACCCCGCAAGAAAGAAAGGATCAGCACCGCCATGGCCGAGATTCGCCCTATGGGAACAAATGCGCTGCTTATCGACTATTCATCATCGGCCAATCCGTTGGC
Source organism: Corynebacterium sp. HMSC055G02 (assembly GCF_001809065.1). Lineage (NCBI taxonomy): Bacteria > Bacillati > Actinomycetota > Actinomycetes > Mycobacteriales > Corynebacteriaceae > Corynebacterium > Corynebacterium sp. HMSC055G02. Next base: position 38,055 of record NZ_KV795671.1, read on the forward strand.
GAAGGTACTTCGTGCACACTCTGCTGCGGCTGAGATTGAGGGACTCGTTGACAGGGTACCTGCAGCCCAAACGCTCCTTCTTCGCTTTCGCGGACCGGCTCGTCGTTACCTCGGCGCAGTAGAAACCGCGCTGCGGGGCAACAATGCGCAGAGGCAGACCGTCGACAAGCGAAAAACAATGACGATTCCCGTTCACTATGACGGCGCGGACCTTGAGTCCTTGGCACAAAGCCTTGGGATGAGCCCTCAAGCGTTAATCGATTGGCACTGCGAACGCCCTTGGACGGCCGCGTTCGGTGGATTCGCGCCGGGCTTTTATTACATGGTGCGCGGGAGCGGTCAGGGGTGGCCAGAGCCGCTTGATATTCCCCGCCTTACGACGCCGCGCACTCGAGTTCCCAAGGGCTCCGTCGGACTTGCGGGCCAATTCGCAGGTGTATATCCCATCGATTCGCCCGGTGGCTGGCAGCTCTTGGGACATACAGATGTGGAGATGTGGGACTTGAATCGGCCTAATCCGGCGCTGCTTGAGCCCGGGGTTGAGGTGCAATTTGAAGCGACTTCTACGGTGAGTGCGGCGTAGAAAAAGGGGGCGGAAGAGATGAAGAATTCTATCGAGATTATTCGACCCGGCATATTGACGACGATTCAGGATTTGGGCCGTGCAGGGCAAGGCAGCCTGGGCGTGAGTACTTCCGGTGCGTTCGACCACGAGTCCGCGGCAGCTGCTAACCGGATGGTTGTCAACGAAGAAAGCCTGGCGGTGCTTGAGTGCGTCGTCGGCGGGTTGGAGTTCCAAGTAGCGGAGGGAGCAATCATATCCTTCGCAGGAGCCCACGGTGAGGTGACTGTCGAGCAGGATGGCAAGGTCATCAAGACCTCGATGAATAGTCGAATTGTGGTCGGGGCGAAGGCAATTGTGCGGCTTGGTACCTTCGATGCAGGTCTTCGCGGGTACGTCGCGATTCGAGGGGGCATCGATGTCGCGGAAGTGCTGGGCTCGCGGTCATACGATACGCTCGGCAAGCTCGGCCCAGCGCCTTTGCAGGCCGGTCAGGTCTTGCAGGTCGGCGACCCGGAGTATTCGACGGGGTCGTCAATCGCAATTTATCCCGCGCCTCATTGGTCGAGCGAGGCTGCGCGCTTAGATGTTGTTCCTGGCCCTCGGGCGGACTGGTTTACGCGGGAAAGCGTCAGTGATTTCTTTCACGAGACATGGACCGTGACGCAAGAGGCCAACCGCGTCGGACTTCGGCTGAATGGGACTACTCTTGAGCGCCAGGTCACCCATGAGTTGGCAAGCGAGGGAATGGTCCCCGGTGCGATACAAGTGCCCGCATCGGGGCAGCCGATTATTTTCGGTCCTGATCATCCGGCGACGGGTGGATATCCGGTCATTGGTGTGTTGACGGAGCCGTCATTGTCGAGGGCCGGGCAATTGGTGCCCGGCGCGAAGGTACAATTCCGCCGGGTGCGGGCGGTATAGGTCTGCGGCTTCATTCTGCGCGATGGTGCGCCACTACGTTTGCCAGCTATGAGCGTCACACCGTTCTTCGCAGTAAAATCAGCCACCATGATTGAACACGCCTCCTTTTCTCAACTCAGCGCGACGGATGTTTATGCCATCTCGGCACTGCGCACCGATGTGTTCTATCTTGAGCAGTCCTGTACAGAGCCGGAAATGGATTGGCGCGACCTGGAAGATACCGCAGAGCACTATTTCATCCGCGACGACAATGACTCCCGCAAGATTATTGCGTACTTGCGTGTAATTGACACGCTCGATGAGTTCTCGACGAGCTACCCGCGCACCATCGGCCGAGTTGTCGTCGATGCTGCGAGCCGGGGTAGGGGGTTGTCCTCGAAACTGCTGCAGCAGGTCATCGCTGACCACCCAGATACGGGGCTGATTCTGCATGCCCAGACGCAGGCGAAGGCTGTGTACGCAAAAGCCGGCTTCCATGAGATCGGGGAGACCTTCATAGAAGCCGGCATTGAGCACATCACGATGGTTCGTGATGCAGCCCGTGGCGAAGCCTAGGAATTAATCGCCTAGGCTCCGATTTGTACGGCGTTGCTTGCCTGAAGTTTTAAGCGTTGACCTTCGAACTCGCCAGGATGCGGTTCAGAGAGTCGACGCTGGCCTTCGCATCGCCGATAAGCATGTCGGTGTTTTCGTTGAAGAACAACGGGTTCTGCACGCCCGAGTAACCCGAACCCATCGAACGCTTGAGAACAATCACGCGCTCAGATTCCCACACCTTCAGCACCGGCATACCCGCAATCGGGGAGCCCGGCTGCTCTGCCATCGGGTTGACGGTGTCATTTGCACCGATGACCAGGGTGACATCCACATCAGCGAAGTCATCGTTGACCTCGTCCAGCTCCAGCACGATGTCGTAGGGAACCTTGGCCTCAGCCAGCAGCACGTTCATGTGACCCGGCAGGCGGCCAGCGACTGGGTGGATACCGAAGACCACTTCCTTGCCGGCCTCACGCAGGTTACGGACTAGGTCAGCAACAGCGTACTGAGCCTGTGCCACAGCCATACCGTAGCCCGGAGCGATGAGGATCTTGTCTGCGTCACGCAGAATCTCGGAGGTGTCCTCGTGGCTGACCTCGGTGTGGGAGCCTTCCACGGCGCTTCCCGACGAAGCCTCGGAGCCAAAGCCACCCAGAATAACGTTGGCAAAGGAGCGGTTCATGGCCTCACACATGATGTATGACAGGTAGGCGCCGGAGGAACCAACCAGCGCACCGGTGATGATGAGCAGCGGGTTGCCAAGCATGAGACCGGTGAAAGCAGCGGCCCAACCGGAATACGAGTTCATGATGGACACGACAACCGGCATGTCGCCGCCACCGATGGCGATGACCAGGTGCCAGCCCAAGAACAGGCCCAAAGCAGTGACTGCAACCATGCATGCCCATGCGATGGCGCCGCCCTCGGTGCCGGTTGCGATGAAGACAGCCAGGAGAACCAGAGTGACCACCAGAATGGCAATGTTCAGAGCGTTGCGGCCCGGCAGCAGTAGCGGCGAGCCCTTGATCTTCTCAGACAGCTTCAGGCCTGCGACGATGGAGCCAGTGAAAGTCACAGCGCCGATGAAGACGCCAATGTAAACCTCGCCGAAGTGGAACTTCAGGGCATCGGGGGCGACATCTTCGGCGAAGATGTAGGAGTTGAAGCCGATGAAGATAGCGCCGAGTCCAACCAGACCGTTGAACAGTGCAATCAGCTGCGGCATACCAGTCATGGCAACGCTGCGTGCGCGACTGATACCGATGACACCACCGATGCCGATAGCGACAGCGATGAGAATCAGGGTAATCAGCGGGGAGAAGTGAGAATCCGGCTTGGTGTCAGCGGTGACGAGTGCCTGGAAGATGGCGATGACAACGGCGACGGCCATGCCGGCAATACCGAAGGCGTTTCCGCGGCGAGCGGTCTCCGGCTTGGACAGGCCCGAGAGTGCAGCGAGGAACAGGACGGCGGCGACAATGTAGCCGACGTTGGACAGACGGTAGGTCCAGTCCAGAAGCGAAGCAGTATCAATGCTAGCCATTAGACTTTATGCCTCCTCTTTCACAAACATGCCAAGCATGCGGTCGGTGACGGCGAAACCGCCGAAGATATTGATGGAGCTGACTACGATGGCCGCGAACGCGAGACCGGAAACTAACAGGTTGGAGCTTCCCACCTGGAGAATCGCACCCACCAGAACAATGCCGGAAATCGCGTTGGTCTCAGACATCAGCGGTGTGTGCAGGCGCGGCGTGACCGCAGAGATCACGTAGAAGCCAAGCACGATAGCCAAGGTGAGAACCATGAAGTTGGCGCTCACGCTGTGCGGTGCGCTGAGCATAACCACAATTGCCAGCAGTGCCGTCAGGCCCAGAGCAATCTTCGAGCCCATGCCCGATCCCATGAAGGAAACCTTCTCCGGAGCGTTTTCTTCAAACGCAGCCTGCTGAGCCTGCTGCTCCTGCAGTGGGGCAGCAGGGGTGACAGCGACCTTGATGGGCGGTGGTGGCCAGAGAATCTCAGCTCCGGTAGCGCCGCCGCCATTCTGTGGGCGAGCCTTTGTCACCGTGATGCCACGGATAATCTCGTCCTCGAGATTGAGAACTGGAGAGCCATCCTTTTCTGGCGTAATCAGCTTGAACAGGTTGAAAATGTTCTGACCGTACAGCGACGATGCCTGTGCGGGCAGACGCCCTGCAAGGTCGGTGTAACCGATGATGGTCACACCGTTGTCAGTGACAATGGTCTTGCCTGGAACTGTCATCTCGCAGTTACCGCCACCGGCGGCAGCCATGTCGACGATGACGCTGCCTGGTTTCATAGCTGCAACATCGGCAGCAGTCAGCAGCAGCGGAGAGCGGCGGCCCGGGATATTCGCGGTGGTGATGACAATGTCAGCTTGCGCGGACTGCTCGGAGTAGAGCTTCGCGGCAGCGGCAGCCTGATCATTGGTCATTTCCTTGGCGTAGCCATCTTCGGACTTCTCAGTGGCGGCCGGAATCGGGATGAACTCTGCACCCATCGATTCGACCTGTTCACCGGCTTCAGGGCGCAGGTCTGTTGCCTTGACAATCGCGCCCATAGAGTTGGCGGTACCGATTGCGGCAAGTCCGCCGACACCAGCGCCGATGACGTAAACGGTAGCTGGCGGCATCTTGCCTGCGGCAGTCACCTGACCAGTGAAAAGGCGACCATACGCAGCAGCCGCTTCGACTACTGCGCGGTAACCACCGATGTTGGCCATCGACGACAGCACGTCCATCGACTGTGCCCTGGAAATACGGGGAACCGCATCCATAGCAAGGGCAGTGATGTTGCGGTGCGCGAGCTCTTCGACCAGCTCTTCGTTACGCCCTGGCGCAAGTCGGCTAATCAGCATGGCACCGTCGTTAAGCAGTGCACGGAACTGTTCCGGCGGAGTGTCGAGCGTTACGACGATATCGCTGTGCCAGACAGACTCGTCGACAATGGTGGCGCCGGCGGATTCGTAGTCCGCGTCGGTGAACTTAGCAGCCAGGCCGGCGTCAGCCTGCACGGCGACCTCGTAGCCAAGCTTGACGAGTTTGCCGACGGTCTCCGGGGTCGCAGCCACAATTGTTTGCTGGGGATCGGGTTCTAAAGGGATGCCGATTCTCATTGTGGGAGTTCTTTTCTGTTCGGGGGTTTTATTAAGGGCCATGCACACTCGGTTGTCGGTTAACAGTGAGCGTGGGCGTGACCGCTTTCTCCTTGGTGTCAATAAGGTATGCGCTGGCGGGGAGGCAGCGGAGGCGTTTGTGGAAAAAGGTAATAAAAATATGTGGGTAACGGTGGTGAGGTGGGTTTTTCTGAGTTTGCGCACTCTTAGAAAGGGGGTAGGAAATGGGGGTAATAGTGCTAATTGTGGGCGAGAGTGAACATTTGTAGCGCCCTGAATGATTGTTTGAGGGGTGAAGTATGGGGGAGGATGATTCTGTCTTTACGTACGTCTTTACGCATTAGGTAGATTCGTATTCCAAGGCTTTTGGCAAGAGTTAAGGAAAAACGATGATTGGTTCACTAAGTGTCGCCGGAAAGACCGTGTCGGCATCCCGCCGAGGGCAGGGGCGTACGTTCTCGAAGGTGGTTGCTCTCTCGCTCGCAGCTGGTGTAGTTCTCGGCGGACAGGTGCCAGCGCAGGCGGCACCGCGCATTGGTCAGCTGCCGGATATCACTGCACGCGAAAGCACTATTGACTACCAGAACTCGGAAACCGTGGACAAAATTGGCGGTGGTCTGGTGGATGTCATGGGTGGCGTGAACCGTGTCATTTCCGGTGGCGAAAGTGGCCATATCACCGAGCCGTTCGCCCCAGAGGCGGGGCAGCTGCGCAAGGAGTTCGGAGCGATGGGCTCCCATCCAGTTGCCGCAACCCGCGAAGCAATGCCATGTGATGGTGTCGTCTACACCATCTATAACCGCGTACTGCGGGACCTCCACGGTCTCCACGGCACCACCGGCTGCTATGACGTATTGCCTGAATCGGCCAACGCCTCCCCAGTTGGCGCACAGCTTATCTACCCGGCGGATATTGACTCCATGGAGTCTGCGCCACTGATGGTTCTCAGCCCTGGCATTGGTACTGAGCCGGGTATGTACGACGCGCAAGCGCGACTCTATGCAAGCCACGGATACGTCGTGGCTCTTGGCTACAACTTCACCAACTGGTTCGCGCCACAGATGGTGCTGGCAGCTTCAGTTGCCGCAGCGGCCAATGAGGACGAGTCCACACCACTTGCAGGCAAGATCGATTTCTCCCGCACGATGCTGGTCGGGCATTCCGCAGGTGGTGGCTCCGCAATCTTCCTGAACAACAGGATGGATAAGGCCTTCCAGGCTGCGGGGATTGACATGGTCACCCGCGGTCTGGTCGCCATCAACCCAGGGCCTTCCGACGCTGGACTAATCTCCACACCGCCGGAGATTCCAAGCCTGGTGGCCATTGCGGAGCACGAGGACATCGTTCCTTTTGATGCGGATCGACGTGGTTACCGCGATGCTGAATGGCCCGCCTGGGAAGCGGTAGTCACCGGTTCCTACCACGGCACCTACCTGGATGATCCGTCCAAGAATGTGCTTGGCTCGCTGGTGCTGTCCTTTAGTGAGTATGTGCTCGGCGGAACGAGTCGAGCAAAGGCCGTCTATGAGGGTGCTAACTACGGCCTGGCTACTGACTCCGAGCTCAAGGACGTTCAGCGCAAGGGCGTTTAGAGCTGGCTACTCCATCGACTCTGGAATCAGCTTTGCCGCGGCCTCGGCGATTGCCTTACGCTGTGCTTTCGTGAGCTGATTGCCGTTGAGATAGTCGTTGGCCCAGAGTCCATCGGAAATCATTTGGACAACGTAGGCCATGCAGGCTTCCTCATCGGTGGCAATCTGTTCTACCGGCGGATTCCACCGGCGCAAAAGGCGCGTCCAGATCTCGCGCAGCTCCGGTTCGGCGGCAGAGTCGATGGACATGAGTAGCTCGGCCCTCGTTGCTGTATCCAGCGAGACCTGGAGGTTTGCGCGTAGGCGGTTGGCGGGGGAGACCTCCTCTGCGGGCCGCCCGCGGCTTCAATCAGTTCTTCCTCCCATAGCTGCGCCATGTGCTCATGGACGCTGCGAATCATGTCTTCGCGGGAGGGGAAGTGGTAAATCAACCCTGATTTACTCATTCCGCATTGAGTTGCGACATTTTCGTAGGTGACCTCGGAAAAGCCATTTGTCTCGATAATCTCAACGATTGTGTCGAGAATGGCAGTGCGCTTACTCGTGCGCATATTCAGTCTCCTTCGGGTTGCCGCGGAATGCCACCGCAGTCGCAATCGCTGCAATGACAGCAACGACAGCCAGGATAATCAAAATGGCCAGGTAGGAACTGTCGAGGCCGGCGCGGGCGCCGTCGTTAAGCGCTGGCGTGTGAAGTGCATCGGTGAGTGAGATGCTGGCGTCGACAGGCGTGAACAAGGCGTAGAACATGGGTAGGAGGCTGCCTGTGATTGCGACGGTGATCAGTGTGCCAAATTCGTAGGACACGGATTCCATCGCCGCCGCCATACCGGCCTTTGACCTCGGGGCTGAGCCGATAATCGCGGTCGACGACACCGACATCACAGAACCTGCGCCCGCGCCGAGCAGTATCAATCCTGCGATCATGAGCGGGAAATTGCCCGAGGAAACACCGTAGTACATGCCTGCCAGGCCGATGGCGTTGAGGAGGAATCCGCCGGTGATGAGTGTGCGGAAACCCACTCGATGCAGCACCATGCCGCCGATGACACCAACTGGCAAGGACGCCAGTGCCGCGGTGGCAACTAGCAAGCCCGCGTCGAGTGGTGTGTATCCGACGGAAATCTGGAAGCGCTGCGTCGTCATCAATTCGGCGCCTGCCAGGACAAACATGGCAAGCGCGGCTGCCAGCACGCCACCGGAAAACATCCGCGAACGGAAGACGGAGAAGTCGATGAGGGGTTCAGTGAGACGTGCCTGACGACGCTGAAACAGTACCGCGCCCACTAGCCCGCAGGCGATAGCTGCGACGATGACGGTGGAGGAGCGATGACCAGCGAGTTCCTTAATGAGCGAAACCAGGCCCAACATGGCCAGCATCGCGTAGAGGCTGGTGAGGAAATCCCAGCGCTTGGCTGGGTTGGGCTGATTCGGCGGAGCAAAAATCAGCGTGCCAATGATTGCGAAAACTACGACAGGGATGTTGATAAGGAAGATTGAGCCCCACCAGAAGTGCTCCAATAGGAAACCGCCAACGACGGGGCCAGCGGCGGCACCCAGTGTTGCTGTGGCAGACCAAATGCCAATAGCTGTGGCAAGTTCACGAGGGTGGCGGAAGGTCTCACGTAGCAGTGCGAGGGTCGCCGGCATCATGGTCGCGGCGCCCAGTCCTAGACAGCCGCGGGCGATGACCAGCGCCCAGGCGTGCGGCGCAAAGGCCGCGGCCAGGGAAGAGAAGCCAAAAATTGTCAGGCCCACAAGAAACATCTTGCGGTGACCGATGCGGTCGCCTAGGGTGCCTGTGCCGAGGAGGAGTGCGGAGATCACCAGTGGGTAGGCGTTGATGATCCACAGGCCCTCCAATTCGGTTGTGTGGAGCTGCTCGCGCAGAACCGGCAGAGCAGTGTAGAGCACCGAGTTATCTATGCCGATGAGTAGTAGGCCGGCGCTGATGATAGCGAGGAAGATCCACCTGTGGGTGACTGAAGTGGGCGGATTAGCCCTTGTGGAAGCGGCGTGGTCGGTACTTGTCATTCCAATAACTGTAACGAACGTTCGGTTTAGTTACAACTTCTGAAGAGTGCCGATGTAGGCCTAAAACTTCAAGAAAAGTAAGCCAACCCCGCCCAAGGAGCCGGTGAAAAAGTGCCTAAGTTGAAGGCGTTGTTGAGGTACGAATTCACGGACGCCGTTCGATCCGTTACCGTGATGGTGCCCCCTCACGGGGCGCGGTCACCGGGCCCGGCATGGCTTATCTGCGTGAACATTTCCATAATCCGGGGATATTGCCACCGGACACCGGGGACAACCGCTGACAGCTAATAGGGACACGGACCAAACAGAGATCTCGTCGTAACGTGGGTGCCTGCAACGGATGTCCAAGACACCGGCGACCAGCCGCAACAGAAGGGCACCACCATGGAACCGTCCACAAAACCCGAAATCATCATCGGCCTCGACGTCGGCAAAACCGACCACCATGCCTGCGCGCTGACCAACACCGGCGAGAGAATTTACGACAAACCACTGCCCCAAGACGAAGCCGCACGGCGTGAAATCTTCGCGTCCATGCAGGCCCACGGCAGCGTTCTCATGGTCGTCGATCAACCCAACACGATCGGCGCCCTGCCCATCGCCGTGGCCCGCGACTGCGGCTCTCCCCGACCTAGCCATGCGAAAAGCAGCCGATCTCTACCCTGGACGATCAAAAACTGACCGCCGGGCTGCATTCATCATCGCCGACACCGCCCGCACCATGCTGCACACTCTGCGGGCAGTCGACCGCGACGACGAGATACTAGCAGCGCTGAAGATGCTCGCCGGATTCCACGACGACATCGCCAAAGACGCCACCCGAACGAAAAACCGCCTTCGCAGCGTGCTCACACAGATTCACCCCGCACTCGAGCGCGTCTTTGCAGGTGAGATTCTCTCGCGCACGTTGGTGCTGGACTCGCTCATCCACTACGAAGGTCCGACAAAACTGGCCGCCGCAGGTCGGGGCCGGGTCCTGAAGTGGATGCGCAACCGCTCCAAGAAGGCCCCTGCTGCCCTGGTTGACGCAATTTTCGCTGCCCTTGCCGAGCAAACTGTCACGGTACCCGGCACTGCGGCAGCAGAATTGGTCATTTCCCAGCTGGCGGCGAACATCAAAGCGCTTCAAGCACAGCGCGACACGATTGCCGGACAAGTCGAGGAGATGCTTGAATCGTTCCCTCTTGCCCAGGTCTTGATGTCGATGCCCGGCGTAGGCATCACGACTGCCTCTAACATCTTGTTGTCCATCGGCGATTGCCAGGACTTCGCCGATGCCGCGCACTTGGCCGCTTACGCCGGCATCGCGCCGACCACCCGGCAGTCGGGTACGTCGGTCCGCGGCGAGTTTCCCACCAGGGCCGGCAATAAACAGTTGTAAAACGCGATGTTTCAATCGGCGTGGATCGCGTCGAACTGCCATCCTGCATCGCGCGACTACTACCTGCGTAAACGGACTGAAGGACAGAAGCACAATGCCGCGGTGATGCGGCTTGCCCGGAGCCGCTGCAACGTCATCTATGCCCTGTTGACTCGGCGTGAGTTCTTC
>NZ_KV795671.1:48491-93342 GCF_001809065.1 Corynebacterium sp. HMSC055G02
GCTGCGCTGATCACCGCCGGCCCGCACGATGCGGACCGGCGATCAGTCACGGCTACAACACCCCCATGCGATGTACGTGAAAGTCCCGCCTGACTATTGACAATCCACATAGGGACCCCGGCATGGCGCAGCGAATCAGCGCCGGGCGCGGGATCCGCCACTCCGAGCTCAATGCCTCCGGTTACCTCGACGGCAAGAAGTTGCGGGTCGTCCAGGCCTGGTTGCCGCCCGACGATCTCGGTGCCGCTCCCTCCCACGACGAGGTCGACCTCAACGATGCTCTCACCGACGGCACGCTGGTCCCGGTCGCGTCGGGCACACCGGGCCTCGCGCCGCTGACCATCGGCACCACCGGCGCGACGTTGCGCATCGGCCGGGTTCCCGCAGGCCGCACCATCGACGTGCCGTTGTCGCGGTTCACCCACTTCTTCGTCGCCTGCGGCTCGGCATCCTTCGGCGACGAGACGCTTTACGACGGCGACGTTGCCCGCATCACGGCCGACGGATCGAATTCAGCGGATTCGGACGAGGTCGACTCGCTGCCCATGACCGCCATCAACGATGCCGAGGTGCTGGCTTGGACCATGGACCGCAGCATCGACTGAGCCCACCAAACGACACCGGATGACGGTATAGACCAGACGCCGAAGGACAGGTACCTCGCCTTTTTCGGATCGACCGGGTCGTCGGACATCTACGTTGCAACGGCCCGGTTCGGCGTTTCGGGCCAACCCCTCGACAAATATGCCAGGTAAGGCTAAGTTAATTGCTAAAGCAGTATTTTACATGCGGGTTAACGGGCCGGCGCAGCCGCCGACACCGTCGGCCCGGCCACACGACGAGTGAGACGCACCATGAATGCACGCGACAGAGATTTCGAACAACTCCAGGGCCACTGGCTACTGGCCCGACTGGGCAAAAAGGTCCTTCGACCCGGTGGCCGGAAGATGACGGAGTGGATTCTCGACCGGGCTCGCCTCACCGACGCCCGCGTCGTCGAACTCGCACCGGGACTGGGGATTACGGCGACGGAAATCTTGAATCGCGCACCGGGGGATTACGTCGGCATCGACGAGGACCCCGACGCCGCCAAGACGACCGGCAAGGTCGTTGGCCACAGGGGCCGGGTCACCGAAGGCAAGGCCCAAGCGACGGGGCTCGGCGATGACTCGGCGGACGCCGTCGTGGGCGAGGCGATGCTCACCATGCAAGGCGACAAGGGCAAGGCGGCGATTCTCGACGAGGTTCGTCGGATTCTCGTTCCCGGCGGCCGCTACGCGATCCACGAACTGGCGTTGACCCCCGACGACCTGGATGCGGCGACGAAAGATGAGATTCGCATCGCGATGTCCAAGGCCATCCGGGTCAACGCCCGACCACTTACCGTCGCGGAGTGGCGAAACCTCCTCGAAGAACACGGATTCGAGGTCGAGCACGTCCGCATTGCGGAGATGGGCCTGCTCAAGCCCTCCCAGATGATCGAAGACGAAGGGATCTCCGGAGTTGCCCGCATCGCAGGCAACATGATCAAGCACCCCGCGGCGCGTAAGCGCGTTCTCGGCATGCGCAGCGTTTTCGTCGAGAACGACGACGCCCTCGCCTCGATAGGCATCGTGGCCCGTCTGCGCGACACCGCCGATTCCGCCGACGCCGCCGATGCGACGGGTGCCGTTTCCAACGCTTCCGAAAGCGGGCGCGAAGCATCGCCCGCCGTCCGACGCGGGCCCGAGATTGAGTTCCTCGACGACGACCAGCAAGCTGAATTGACCGCCGATCCGGAGGCTCTGAGCCTTCATGACGTCGTCGCCGCCGCTCCGCCCGCCAAGGACGGCGACGGCCCGGCGGTGAAACGTCTGCAGACGGCCGACGGGGTAAACATCATCGCCATGCGTTTCCGCTCCGGCCAGGCCTTGCCCGATCACCGCGCTGCACACCCGATTATGGTGCAATGCATCGAGGGCCAGGTGCGCTTCACCGTAGGCGACCGCACCGAGGTCCTCACGCCGGGGACCGTCGCACACCTGCCCACCATGGTCCCACACCGGGTCGACGCAGACGAGGACTCCGTGTTCCTGCTGTCGATGCTCACGTAGATCCGTACACGGGGTTGACCGCCGCACGGGCGGAGCGATTTCGCCGGCCCGGACCGGCCTCGCCGCCGCATCCGGCGAGGGCCCCTTCGGCCGTTCCCCCGAACCACGCGGCCTGCGGCGCGTGCTCATCACCGGCGCCGCTTCCGGCTTCGGCCTCGAACTGGCCAAGCGCTTCGTCGCACGCGGCGATTCGGTCATCGCGACCGATCTGCATGACTCGGCGAACGAGGACGTCGTCAAGCTCGGCGATGCGTGCACCTACCGCGAGCTGGACGTCACCTCCGACGCGGACCGGGAGGCGGCGGCCGCGGCGATAGGCGCGGTGGACGTGCTCGTGCTCAACGCGGGCATCGCGGTCGGCGGGGCGATCGAGAACGTCACCATGGACACGTGGCACCGCGCGCTCGACATCAACCTGCTCGGGGCGGTCTGCGGCTGCCGTGCGTTCGTGCCACTGTTGGAGCCGGGCGCGAAGATCGTGATGACGTCGTCGATTGCCAGCCTGATCCCCCGTGGCGCCCGAGCGGGTAAAGATCAGCTTTTGCGCGCTGACTTTATGCTCGGAGGCTTACGGTCGGAGCTTTACGATCGGACGTTGTGACCAATCACCGCCGGGATAGTAATTGGCGCATCCCCGAAAAGCTCCTTCTGGTATTCGTTCTGCTCGAAAGCGCCGGCATCGTTATCCCTGATGGTGGCTACATTTGTCAGTTTGCGTGCCGACGGTGCGGAGCCCTTTTGGAGCAGTCCGCCACGATTGCCCGCTGTGGTGGCCGCGAAAGCCCCTGCGCCACGGTTTCCAGCAGCGGCGCCCGTGGTTCCGCCAGCAGTACCCGTAGCTCCGGTAGCAGTACTGTTGCGCGCGCTGATTAGGGAATTCATCAATCCACTTCCGCGCTGTGCAGGGCTATTCGAGGCGTTTGGCAAGGCAGAACCAGCAACCCCGGGCCCCAAGCCGGTTCCCATCCCGCGCCCCGCTGTTGGCGCTGGCATACGACCGGGACTCGAAGTCGGAAGTCCCGAGGCCGGTGGACGGGGGCTTGCGTTTCCAGAAGACGGCAGTGCCGGGATATTGCCCGCTGGTGTGAGCCCCGCAGTGCGACCTGCGCCGAGGGAGCCAGCCGGCCGGTTGCCGTGAACTCCGTAAGGCGAGACTCCTTGCGGTGATGTGCGTTGAAGTGGGGCGCTCGCTCCCGAAGGGGTGACCATGGCTGGATTCGCCGTGCTCGGTTGAGCCATGGTTGATGTGCTGGTCGGGGATGTTGGCGAGATTGTGGAGCTCGTTGGGCTGCTAGGTGATGCTGGGTGCACAGGGGTAGCAGACGGATTTGTGGGGTTCGACAAAGTCGAAGTGCTCGGTTGCACGTGCGAAGGAGCGGAAGGGCTCGCGGTTGTGGATTGTGGTGTTGGAGAATCCGGAACAGTTGAGGTGGCACCAACTGGTGTGCTGGCGGCCTGCATGCTTCCAGTCATCCCCGCAGGCGAAAGGCTGAACTGGCTAGTTCCAGAACGCCCGGCGACTGTGGCTCCAACGGACACCTCGGCAGTCACACCACTTCCCGCATCGGCAGAAACCAGGTTAGGAATTCGGGGAATAGCTGTCTGTAGCTGTGCGGTATACGGACCAGAGAGAAAGGCTGCTACCTCGGCCTGTTCAAAAGCCTTTTGCGCGCCAGGGTTTTGGAGTGCCTTGGATTCGGCTTCGATCGCTGATAGTGCATTGACGGCCATCGCCTTCACAGATGGCAATACGGCAAGGTGCCCGGCCATGACCTCAGATGCGGTGGCGATGCTGGTAGCGCGTGCGGCCAGACCTTTCATTGTCGTATCCGCAGCAGAGAAAACAGCACCGCTGTTGCTCGACACCAAGCCGGATGAGATGAAGGTTAGATTGCTGGCCAACGTGGTCATAGTTTCAGCGAAGTTGTTCCAGTAGGCGATCGCCTCGGCTACGGCACCATCGTTTGTCGAGGAAAACATGGATAGTAGGGACTTCGCATCGAGACCAAGTTCCGCAGAAAGAGTGACTGGCGCGAAAGTGAGACTTCCAGCTTCAAACATCGGCCGACGCTGAAATACACCACTTGTGCGCGCTACTTCAGCAAGGGAAGCGCCGTCACCATTGAACGGGTTAATGCTTCGAAGAATCCGGTTCATAGTGGATTCGTGTTCAGTAATCACGCGACGGAAGTCAGCGAGATTCGTTTGCGCCCAGGTGAGTTGTTTGCCCAGAGACAAGCCGACGGCTGCAGAGCTTCCTGAACTGCCGGAAATTGCCAGACTGTGCTCTGTCGCCACCAGCTGGAGTGACGGAACCTGTGAGTAGCCGGTCAGGTTTGGCTGCATCGTCATAGACGAGCCGGGAAGCATGATTGCTCCAGTTAGTCCGCTAATTGCGTGATCAATCGTCGAAATATTTGCAGAAATCAAGACATTTCCCCCAGGTAATTGGTCATGAGTTCATTGGCAGGATTGCAGAGGGTTTCATCGAAATCAGTGGATTCTTCCTCTGAGATGTGCGTTATAAAACCCAGTGCGCCTTTCGGGGTCTCTACGGATGCAATGCAGTACGAGAGACCAATCGGGTTGGTTTGTTTGAAAGTCACCCAATGGAGGCCTTCTGAGTGGTGCGTGGTGGGGTGAGCGTCATAGTTCTCGAGCCGGGAATGGGCCACCGATGTGTGCCAGAGCCCGAGTGGCAAAATATGACTGGTTTGAAGCCCGCAACCTATTTGTTTGACACCTTTAATTCGCTCTGAAACCTCAGACTGCTCCTGGAACCCCAGCCTGTCGAGGCGCCCCATAATCTCAGGGTCGTCACACGGATTGGTCAGGACGAATTCGGGTGCGTCGTAGTTGTAGTGCCCATCGGGACCAAGTGGAGCATCACCGGGCTCCGGCGGATTGTTGGGTGGAAGCACACCCGCAGGTAACGTCACGCCCGAGTCAGTAGTCATGGTTGTCGCATTGTCGCCGACAGGTTGAACGTCCTCGCCGGATGCCTCGGTCGATGCGCAACTAGTCCCCGTTATTCCCCATAGAAGTGCTGACAGTAGGGCGGCAGTAGTCGCCTTTTTCAATTTTCCCTCCCCAAAGAATTTGTGTGAGAAAGATATAACACCGCGGTCGCAATTGCGCTTGCTGAGAAGCCGAAAAAATAGACCGGCTGTGGATAACTTTTAGGGGGTGTGGACAACGCGGTCGCCGTGCAAAACGACGCCTCTGCGTAGCCACAACCTGCATCTTTGGGGTGCGTTCTCCGCGCCGTCGTTAAGCATTTGCGGCAATCGTGGGTGTAATGACCGAAGTAATCCGAACGATTGGTTAGACTATGAGGCGCATTACAAAACCACGGGAGTGCCAACCGAAATTCCGGCACTGAGAGGACGCTAGGGATCGAGCGTCGACCGGACGAACCTGAATCTGGGTAATACCAGCGTAGGAAAGGGATGTGTTGCTTCATGGTCGCACGTGTATCTGTATCCGCTCCGCCGAAAGAGGGCGAGGTTACAACTGGCCCGATTTACCGCAGTAACAAGCATTACGACGAGGTTGCGTTCAGCAACGATTTCGGTGAGGCGAACCTGCGCGTTCCAGTCCGTCGAATCAATCTGACGGACGGCACTCACTTCGATGCGTACGACACCTCGGGTATTTACACCGAGGAAAACCCGGAACTGAACCTGAAGGAGGGGTTGGCTAAGACTCGTGACTCTTGGCCGAAGGCTCCGGCGGTGCCGGCGGTTGCAGGTTCTGAGGAGGCCCCGAAGGTCAAGACGCAGCTGGCATGGGCTCGTGCGGGAATTGTCACCCCGGAGATGGCATTCATTGCCGCTCGTGAAAATGTGGATCCGGAAGTTGTTCGCGAAGAGGTTGCTGCGGGGCGTGCCGTGATTCCGGCCAACCACAAGCACCCGGAGACCGAGCCGATGATTATTGGCAAGCGCTTTGCCACCAAAATCAACGCCAACATTGGTAACTCGGCTGTGACTTCGTCCATCTCCGAAGAGGTGGAGAAGATGGTGTGGGCGACCCGTTGGGGCGCGGACACCATCATGGATCTGTCCACCGGTAAGGACATTCACGAAACCCGCGAGTGGATTCTGCGTAACTCCCCGGTGCCGGTTGGTACGGTGCCGATTTACCAGGCGCTGGAGAAGGTTAAGGGTGACCCGGCCAAGCTGACCTGGGAAATCTACCGAGAAACCATCATTGAGCAGTGCGAACAGGGCGTGGACTACATGACCGTTCACGCGGGTGTGCTGCTGCGCTACGTGCCACTGGCCGCCAACCGCGTTACCGGCATTGTCTCCCGCGGTGGTTCGATTATGGCCGCATGGTGCCTCGCGCATCACCAGGAGAGCTTCCTCTACACGCGCTTCGCTGAGCTGTGCGACATTCTGGCACAGTACGATGTCACGTTCTCCCTCGGTGACGGCCTACGCCCGGGCTCCATTGCCGACGCTAACGATGAGGCCCAGCTGGCTGAGCTGCGGACCCTCGGCGAGCTGACCAGGATCGCCAAGTCCCGCGGCTGCCAGGTCATGATTGAAGGCCCAGGCCACGTTCCGATGCACAAGATCGCTGACAACGTGAAGTGGGAAGAGGAGTGGTGTGAGGAAGCTCCGTTCTACACCCTCGGCCCGCTGGCAACCGACATCGCGCCGGGCTATGACCACATCACGTCGGCTATCGGCGCGGCAATCATTGCGCAGGCTGGCACCGCCATGCTTTGCTACGTCACGCCGAAGGAGCACCTGGGTCTGCCGAACCGCGACGACGTCAAGGTCGGCGTGATTACGTACAAGATTTCCGCGCACGCCGCTGACCTGGCAAAGGGGCTGCCGCGCGCTCAGGAGCGTGACGACGCGCTGTCGAAGGCCCGCTTCGAGTTCCGTTGGCATGACCAGTTCGCACTGGCCTTGGATCCGGACACTGCGCTGGACTACCACGACGAGACTCTGCCTGCAGAGCCGGCAAAGACCGCGCATTTCTGTTCCATGTGTGGTCCGAAGTTCTGCTCCATGCGTATTTCCAAGGATGTGCAGGACTACGCGAAGGAACACGGCCTGGACTCCGTTGAAGCTATCGAGGCCGGCATGGCTGAGAAGTCCCAGGAGTTCGCTGATCAGGGTGGTCGCGTCTACCTGCCGATTACCGCGGAGTAATTGGTTGCCTCAAAGCTGCTGAAGCAAGCCGCGGTCGAGCTCTATTGGGCTTGGCCGCGGCTTTCTTTTGCTCTCAGCTATTTCTTCCAATCCCAGCGTTGAGACTCAAACGGGGGTGGGTAAGGTGCGCCTTAATAACTAGGTTAGGTGAGCCTAATACGCGGGGTGTACATTGCTTGTATGCACAGTCTGAAGTTCCTGACTTTCGATCATTCCCACCGCCATCTTGCGGGTGCCCACGAAACTCGCCGTTCATTCAGCTCTGAATCATCGCCCGTTGGAGAAGGCAAGCGTCGACCGGTGAGGCAGAGTGCGCGCAGAGGTGTTACTGCGGTTTCGCTGTCCGGCGCCATGGTCCTTTCGGCGTTTGTGTCCCCAGCAATGGCTGAAACTGCGAAGCCAATCGTGCCGGACAACTTTCCCAATGTGATTAATCCAGCGGAGAACTTCCAGCCGCAGGATCCGCAGTATGTCGAATCCCCGGAAGTTACTGTGACTTTTGAGGACGGCACACCAGCTGAAGGTGCCACGGTTCATCGCGGCGATGTTCTTATCGTTCGCGGTAGTGGTTTCAATCCGTCGGCCAACCGTGGTGGTTACCCGCTTCCAATTCCTCCGGGTGTGCCCAATGGTGTTTATGTTCTCTACAGTGCGTTCCCAGACTCCTGGAAGCCAAGTGAAGGTGCTCCGTCCTCGTCGCGGAAACATCCGCACGACAACATTGCCTGGGTCACGCCGGCTGGAACTCTCGAGGCGATACCGAACCAGGGCGTCGACATGCGACGTTCTATCGCTCGTCAGGCTACCCCGATGACAGATGACGGCAGCTTTGAGGCTCGCATTGTTGTTGACCCGCCAGAGACCCCAGCTGGTGAAAACTGGGGCATTTATGTTTACCCGGCAGCCGGCTCCATTAATGAGGCCGAGGAAATCTACATCCCGTTGAATTATTCGGATGCTCCGGGCAAGAATGCCCCGGCTCCCTCCAGCGAGGATTTAGTAATTTCTGTATCTGCGCTGGAGAAGGTATTCGGCGCACTGGGTGGTGGCGTCACTGCCAAGAACGGTGCCCTAGAGCCTGAAGCCGGTGTCGTCTCATTCACCCGCGACAATGACAACAGCGATGTCGAAAGGGAGAGCTACCGCGGAGAAGTTCACATCACCGCGAAGTTCAGTCTGGTTCATGTGGTCGTTCGTAATCCGCGCATTGAGGAAGGCCCGACCGGAAAGATTATTACGGCAGAGGTCTCGCAGGGCTACGATGTCGGCCCGGATGAGATGGAGCGCATGCCCATAGCCGCCGTGGTCGACAGCGATGGAGATCAGCTGATTACGACCATCGGCACTATTTCACAGATTCGATAGTCCTCCGGCCATCACGGCCGCCAACTGTCGTCCTCCTGGCACTTTGTTCAAAGTAAGCCGTCATACCTTGTGGGTTCTTGCGGGGTGTAACCACTGCCGTATTGGAATCACTACATTAGATAGAGGCGCTTACCAGCGATGAGGAGGAACGTGGGACGGCATAGTCAGGCAGAAGGACCTGTGTCACAGGATGGCGCATCGTCACAGGCTGCGGAGTCGCAACGTGCTGCTGCGAAGTCTCGGTCACAGGTCTCGCGAAAAATGCGGGCTCGCAAACCCAGTCAGACCCCCGCGCTGGCGCAATCGCCTGTGATGAGCTGGCCTCTTATTCTGGTCTCGCTGCTCGGTGGTCTTGCCTCGCTGTTGGCCTGGAATGGTCGTACTCAGCCGGACGATTGGGCTTCGCTCTGGGTAGGCGGGCTACTTATGGACAGGGGACTTGAGTCCCATCTTTATGACGCCGATCCAATCGATTTCACTGCCATGAGTGGAGAGGTCTGGCCACGCCTGGCGCAGGAAGTGTCTGCGCCATTTACGCATCCCTTTGTGCAAAACCCTTTGTTCGCAAAGGCTCTGGGAGTGATATCCCACGTCATGAGCTTTGAAACCTCGGTTGCTTGGTTGCTGTTTCTCTCCGGAATGGCCGTCGTGGTCCTCGTCGTAGCTTCCTACCACCTGTGGTTTCGGTCCACCATGCCCTGGGGTATCGCAGCGCTGGTTACCGCATGCGTATTCGCTCTGCCGACCACTATTAATTCGTTCTGGATCGGTCAGACGACACCGCTGATCGTCGCGGGTGTCGCCTATGGTCTTGCTGCCTCGCGCACTCGTCCTTGGCTCGCGGGCATCGTGCTCGGCATCGTCGCATCCATTAAATTGACTCCGTATGCGCTCATCGCTGTGATGCTCTTTTTCGCTTATCGACGGCGCGCAGCCCTCTGGTCGCTGGCCACCACGGCGGTACTGGCGGTCTGGATGTTTATCCGCGTTGATATGGCGGTGATTTCGGATTGGATTGATCGAATCGGCGACATTGGTTCATCGGTCTTGGTCGGCGGTGCGAATCAGTCGTTGGCGTCGACTTTAGCCACAGACCTGGGAAAACCTGATTTATTAGTAACAGTGGTTCGTGATTATCCGAGTCATGTGAAAACGATTCCACTGTGTATTGCGCTTGGCGTGGTGTTGATGGTCACGGCAGTTGCGTGGTTGAACCCGGTCTACCGGTTTGAATTCCTAATCACGGGCGCGTGGCTTATTGCAGCCACATTCTCATCGATTCTTTGGACCCATTACATGTTGATGCTGGTCACGTCTGTGTTCGGTTTGGTCGCCATGGCGCGGACCCGATTGACCAGACAGTGGCCGTATATCGGTATTGCGTTGCTAGTGGTCCTGCTGACGTTTCCTGTGACAAACCCGATTGCTGCTACGCCATATACCGGCGGATTTATGTATTCGGGGATTACCGCGATGCTCTTGACGCTCGCATTGATGCTAGTTATTGGTGGCTGCCACGCGTTTGCGGTACATCGGTATGGCGATGGTGATACAGGCGAGGTTGGACCTGGTTTTGGCAGTGAATTAGCTGCTGTGGAGACGTTGAAATTTCCTCAGCCAGAGCCAATGGTCTTATTCGACTTGAGGAAGCGCTAGATTTAGCGGCTCAGCATAGAGACGATGTCACGGGGAGACATGTCGCTGTAGATCTCGTTCCGGGTGCTCTTAACCTGGTGGCCGAAGTGGACTGCGTTAGCGTCACTGCTGGTGTCGCGGGCAAGAGCCTCGCGCAGCGGCTGAGAGAAGAAGGCGCGCTTGGTAGTGAAAGAACGGGGGAACAGGTTTTCAAGGCTCACGGTATAAACCCTTTCTGTGGTCGGAATCCGGTCGGGACTCCGGTTTGAGAGTTTCTGTATTCAAATGGTTTTCTTTGATGCGGTTGCCACTATATGTCTGAATATGCCCGATATCGAGTTAAAACGGGCAAAAGTGACTAAGCGGATACCGTTCCCAACATGAAAGCTGCATCACATTGTGGACCGGCTTAATACTCGGTCACGGTCAGTTGTGCCCTCCAATACAATGAAATGCGGAATCAAATTTGAAGTAGGAGTTTGGCTATGGCTATTTCTTCGGCACCCACCCCTGAGTCTCCGGATTCGGCGGATACCTCGGACGCGGCATCGCGCAGCGTTCCGGCGGCAGCGCTCAGTCACGTTGAGGATCTAATTGATTTTGTGGCTGCGTCGCCAAGCTCATTTCATGCGGCACAACAGGTCGTTGACCGTCTGAGTGCAGCCGGTGCCACGGTCGTCGACGAGCACGAACAGTGGCCAAGCGAACCCGGTGCCTACGTCCTGCGTCGCGATGGCGCTGCCGTTGCTTGGGTCGTCCCGGAGACGCCGGCTGCCGATTTCACCGGTTTCCGTATTGTGGGTTCCCACACGGATTCGCCGGGTTTTCGTGTGAAGCCCAACGCGCGCACCTCCGCCGCAGGCTATGCGCAGGTCGCTGTGGAGGTCTATGGCGGTGCGTTGTTGGGAAGCTGGACCGATCGCGAAATTGAGTTCGCCGGTCGGGTAATTGATAAAAGCGGCAATGAGCACCTTGCTCGCACTGGCCCGGTTGCGCGTATTCCGCAGTTGGCTATCCACCTCAATCGTGCGGTTAACGAAGAGGGGTTGAAGCTCCACAAGCAGAATCACACTGCACCAATCATCGGACTGGATACTTTCGGCACCGATGTGTACCAGGTCATCGCCGATGCTGCGGGACTGTCTATCGACGACATCGTCGCCTGGGACCTCATTTCTTTCGACACCCACCAGCCGCGCACCTTCGGTGCTCACGATGAATTCCTGGCTTCAGGTCGACTCGACAACCTGCTCAGCGTCCACTCCTCCCTAGTCGCCTTCGAGGCCTTGCTCCGCCAAAACTGGAGCACGTCAACCACCATCCCCGTCATGGTCGCTTTCGATCACGAGGAAGTTGGGTCCGCCTCCACTACGGGCGCTGCAGGGCCACTGCTTGCCGACGTTCTGTCCCGCATCGCAGCGGCCACAGGCGCTGACCTGGAACGCACCCAGCAGCTCTACCGCGGTTCCATCTGTCTCTCGGCCGACGGCGCACACGGTGTGCATCCGAACTATGCAGGCGAACACGAGCCGGGGCACCAGCCGGAACTCAATGCCGGCCCGGTGGTGAAGATCAATGCCAACCAGCGCTACGCCACTACGGCGGCCGGTCAGGCTGAGGTTGTCCGAATCGCAGCGGAAACCTCTAAGCGCATTGGCCAGGAAGTGCCGGTGCAGTATTTTGTCTCTGCGAACCACAAGCCATGTGGCTCCACTATCGGCCCGATCACTGCAACGCGACTGGGTATCGACACCATTGATATCGGAGCTGCGATGGTCTCCATGCACTCGGCGCGTGAGATGTGCGGCACGATTGATCCATGGTGGTTGGCCGAACTCACCGTGGATTTCTGGGGTGCCGGACACTAGCAGCTCGCTGGCAGCGCTGAAGTCGCCTCTAGCAGGGGAGATGTCGGGGCGCTGTGGCCGTCGTGAAGCGAAAATGGGTGAGGGAGTTTCCGTAGCTGCTCGTCGTGGAGCCTATTTTCTGTCATGCTATGAACCATGACTGATGCTAACGACACCCTGCCGTCGCACCGCCTTGAAGTACCTATCGAAGAGGCGGTGGCATGGCGTCGCCAACTGCACCAGAATCCGGAGCTGAGCTTCCGGGAGTACAGGACCTCGGACATGATTGAGGATCTGCTCAATCAATGGGACATCCCGACGTACCGGTTAACCCCGACGTCCGTGATTGGCGTCATCGAGGGTACAGCGGGCGACCCCAGCACTGGCCGTGTGATTGGCTACCGCGCGGATATTGACGCCCTGCCGATTCAGGAGGAAACGGGATTGCCGTACGCCTCGCGCACGCCGGGTGTGATGCACGCCTGTGGTCATGATGTGCACACGGCGATGCTGCTGGGCACGGCGAAGGTGCTCTCTGGAATGCGCGATCAACTGCACGGCAAGGTGCTGTGCATCTTCCAGCACGCCGAAGAAATGCTGCCGGGCGGTGCTCGTGAGCTGGTCGACAAGGGTGCCGCCGATGACTTGGATGAGGTCTACGCCTTCCACGTCGCGCCGCATCCGGTAGGGCATGTGGGAATTTGCGCTGGGCGAGTGACAACCATGTCGGGCATCGTCTCCATCGCGATTCGTGGCCGTGGCGGACACTCTTCGAACCCGCAGCTGTCGATTGACCCGGTGCTCATCGCCAGCGAGGTGACTCTCATGCTGAACACGATTGTCTCCCGCGATGTGGATCCAAAGCACATGAACATCGTCAACGTCGGCTCACTGCATTCAGGTGAGGCCGGCAACGTGATCCCGGATACGGCCAACCTGGAAGTGTCCATCCGCTCGGTGGATGAGGCCGACTGGGAGATTGTCTGCCAGCGTATCGAGGCCGTCGTCAACGGCGTCTGCCAAGCTCACGGCGCACAGGCGACTTTTGACTGGCAGATTCCGTACCCGATGGTGGTCAACGCCGACATTGCAGTCAATCGCGCCTGGCATGCGGCGACGAAGGCAGTTGGCAACTCCAAGGTGTTCGCCGCCGATCCGTGGGCTCCTTCGGATGACTTCTCCTATTTTTCCCGTGAAGCGCCGGGCTGTTACATGTTTCTCGGCACCGGTGGCCCGGAAGCGGGTAATCCCTTCTTTCTCCACAATTCCAAGTTTAAAATTGTGGAGAGAGCCATGGTCAATGGCATGCGCACGGAAATCCAAATCGCGCTCGACGCACTGAACCCGTCGAAGAATCATCCGCCGGAGCGCCCTGCCACATCTCCGACCATGCCCGCAGCAGGTTCCGTGCCTCCACGGCCGCGGAAGGCAGGCCTTGGCACGCCACAGTCGCATGCGGGCCAGGCGCGGGCGTCGTCAAGCGAATCGGCGGGGGAGACCTCACCGAGTCCTGAGGCGGCGGCATCAGATAATTCCAATCAGCCTCAGGCACCTAGAGAGGATGCATAGGACAATGTCCACGACCCCCAACGCCCCTAATAAGACGCTCGCTGCCGCACCTGAGTGGTCGAAGTGGGCGATTGGATGGCACGTCTATCCACTGGGGTTTGTGGGAGCGCCCATCCGTGAGAAGGATCGAGGCGCCGCGCCGGGCAATCGAATTCACAAACTGATTGACTGGCTTCCGTACGTCCAGGAGCTCGGGCTCAACGTGCTGCAGCTGGCGCCAGTATTCGAGTCGACTAGCCACGGCTACGATACCGAGGACTACTACCGCATTGACTCGCGCCTGGGTACCGAAGAGGACATGAAGGCTGTCATCGAAGCTGCCCATGAGCGTGGCATCAAAGTGCTTTTCGACGGCGTTTTCAACCACATCGGGGCAGAGGCACCCGCGTTGAAGACCGCGAAGGAAAACCCTGACTCTGAAGAAGCACAGCTCTTTGCGTTTACTCACTCAGATGGCGACATGACCGCGCCGGTGTTTGAGGGCCATGAGAGTTTGGTCGAATTCGATCACACCAGTGACGCGACTGTTGATTTTGTCGTCAACGTGATGAATTACTGGCTGGCGCGGGGGATTGATGGCTGGCGACTGGATGCGGCCTACGCAGTGGACCCACAGTTCTGGCACAAGGTTTTGCCGCGAGTGCGTGCTGAGCACCCGCACGCCTTTATCTACGGCGAGGTCATCCACGGTGACTATGCGGAGATTGTGTCGGTGTCCGGCATGGACTCGGTGACGGAGTACGAGCTGTGGAAAGCGACCTGGTCTGCGCTGAAGGAGGAAAACTTCTTCGAGTTGGACTGGACTCTGAAGCGCCATAACACCTTCGCGGAGTCTTTTGTGCCGGTGACGTTTGTGGGAAACCACGATGTTTCACGCATTGCGACGCAGGTAGGGGCCGACAAGGCCGTGCTGGCGGCGACGGTGCTGTTTACCGTGGCCGGTGTGCCGCTGGTCTACTACGGCGACGAACAGGGCTACACCGGTCTCAAAGAGGAACGCATCGGCGGTGACGACCAGATTCGTCCAGTGTTCCCGGATAGTCCGGAGGAACTCTCTACGCTTGGCGCGGATCTCTACCGCGCTTACCAGCAGCTCGTTGCGGTGCGACGCCGGTTCCCATGGTTGCACTCCGCTCGCGTGGAGACTGATGAATTGCGCAATGGTTTTCTTCGCTACCGCGTGACCGCAACCGACGCGGCGCTCGTGGACGATGCTGCCGAGGCCTTGGGCGAGACTGGAGCTTCCGGCGAGATGCCCTCGCTCGTTGTCGAGCTGAACCTGGAAAACGGCGCAACCAGCGCCGTGATCCGTGATGGTGACCACGTGGAATT
Organism: Corynebacterium sp. HMSC055G02; assembly: GCF_001809065.1. Classification (NCBI taxonomy): domain Bacteria; kingdom Bacillati; phylum Actinomycetota; class Actinomycetes; order Mycobacteriales; family Corynebacteriaceae; genus Corynebacterium; species Corynebacterium sp. HMSC055G02. The sequence continues at coordinate 63,501 of NZ_KV795671.1, forward strand.
TGAGTTTTCCTAGGCTCTCTTGGCGGCTCTAGGCTGCCCTCGGAGAACCAAAACCGCCCGGACACAATGTCCAGGCGGTAATTCTTTCGTGCCCCATCGATGAGTGGGCACAAGGGGTAGTGACTGCGTTTATGTTTGCTGGCTACCCCTGTTTTCGCAGATGCAGTGATTACATCTCTGCGGTCTCAGCAGGGGTCATCTCGTCGGAGGATGCCGGAGTGGTGGCCTTCTGCTCGAAGGTCTCCGACGGGTTGGCCTGGTCGCCGACCTTCACGTCCGAGTCAACCTGATTCGGGGGAGAGCAAGCGACCAGGGCTGCTGCGGCAATGGCGGATGCGGCGATTGCGCCGGCGATGCGGTTACGCATGGATGTGGCTCCTCTGTCGGAAAAACAATAGCTACAAGGGGCTAATAAACTTTTCTCACATTATCTTAAAGCAATATCTTAGACGTTTCTTAACGGCTTGCGGGAACCAAGGGGCCAATCGCCCCCGCGCCGATGCATAGCGTTGCCCCCGGAGTGGCCTTTTCCACATCGACATGGAGAGTATTTCCGCCACCGTTGAGGTACACATAGCGCGGCCGCAGGTCATTGTTCATCTTCACGACCGTGGAACCACCGCGGGTTTGCTCTTCGGTCTCGAAAGGATTGGGGAGCGATAGGCGCACATCCATGTCCTCGGAGGCGGTGGCCGGGAACTCAAGCACCCAGTCACCGAGCTTGATGATGTTCTCCAACTTGATGTCCTCCGACGCAGTGCCGTCCTCGCCAACTGTGATGCGATGGCCGCACTGCTCGACAGGTCCATCAGTGACACGGGTGATCTCGGAGACCTTGGCGTCGATAAGCGAACCGTCTGTATTGAACATGCGCGGGTGACCGGTGACGCGCTCAAACGGCGGGCGATCGGAGACCGCATCAAACACCCGCGAGTACATGTTCATCGGAGCGGCGACGGGCACGAGAACTTCGAAGGGGACGGGCTGGTCGATGAGATTGTAGTCGATCGCCTTGTCGGGGCCAGCGGCATCGGCTTCCTCGCGCAGCGCAGACAGCGACGCCTTGGTGTTGCCGATCCACTCCATTGCGATGTCATCAGACCAGGCATTGCGGTAAGTGACCACGGAAATCGTGGAGGTGACAGCCAGCGCGATGCCCAGCGACCAAATCAGAATGTGCGTACGAGCCGGTAGCAGCGCTGGCGCCTCGTCCTTCGGTGGGAGTCCAGCCAGGGAGATCGCGACGCAGATTACGATCACGAGCGCGACATCAGAGTAGTAGTGCAAAGTGTGCGCCAGCACGCCAGAGGTGTTCTCTCCCGAGCGGAACAGGGTGATGGCGAACAAGGTGGTGAACATGTACGCCACCGATAGCGTCCACGGAGCCCAGCCACGGTAATCGCGGCCGATGAGGGTGGCAGACAGAATCAACAGGATAATGCCGCCGAGAGTAATCAGCTGAGACGAAGCGGAGGCAAACGGCTGTCCCGGAGCCCAGCGTTCCCAGCTTGTTGGTCCGCCGATGATGCCGGCAAAAATCTGGCCGAGGCCGTTGAAGAACAGTTCGGGCTGCAGCTTGTCGGAAATGAAGCCGGTGGTTTCGGCGGGGCCGAAGTAGTACCACAGTGCCCAGGCGCCGGTCAGCAGCATCGATGGGATCCAGATGACGAGGCCACGGCGGAGAACCTGCAGGATATTTCTGCGCTCCATGTAAGCCAAAGTGACGACAACCAGCATGGAGATCGGTGCGATAGCCAGGGACTTCTCAAAGAATCCCAGCGCCACTGCCAGCAGCACGAACAGGCCTACGGCTTCCCACGGGCGGGGGCCGAAGGAACGACGCATAGTGGTGCGAATGGCGACAATCATGAAAACCACGAATGCTAGGTGGAACGGCTGGGAATTGGCCGCGGCCGACCACCAGGTGTCGCCCGGAAGCATCAGCGGAGTCCAGGCGACGACCGTGATGAGGAAGAGCGATACCAGCGTGCGGCCGGTGAGAAGCTCAAAGAGTTTAGCTGTGGCGTATGTCAGCACTACCGACATCACGGCCATGGTGATAGCCGGTAGCCACCAGTTCCACGGCGCGATGAGGTGATAGAGGCCTTGCACCAAGAAGGCCAGTGGTGCAAGGTGCCCGTCGTGATCCTGAAGCAGGTAGTCCTTGCTCAGCAGTGGGGTGTCGTAAAGATGGCCAACAATGATGAAGTCATCCCAGTAAAAACCATGGCTAGTCAGCACCAGAATGCGAGCGACAAGCTGTATCGCAATAACAACTCCGATGAGTGGCCACCACTGCTTCGCAGACAGGTCAAGTCGCTCGCCCCACGTCAATGTGGGCATGTAGTATGGGCGAGAACTTTCCTGCTCAGCGGTGTTGTCAGCACCAGGGGCCTCGGCAGTGTTCACTGCGGAATCCGCGGCTGTCCCCTCATCGCCGACTGGCGGCGTATGAGGGGTTTGGGCAGTTGGGGTATCTCCTGTAGATGACCGCTCGGCTTTAGTCATGGTTCCTTATGTTATCTAGGCCATCTGCTGGGCGCGGTAGGGTAGGCAAAAGTTAGTGCTTAGGGCGTGTCGACACAGGCTTCATACGCCGCTAATGAATACATCAATAATGTTTGAGCAATACCGCTCGAGTTAAAGAAAAATAGGAGCAAGTGGGATGACGCAATCGGCGAGTGCAGCGCGCGCTAACTTCTCGTGGCGCAATATTGACATCATCATTGCAGCTGTTATCGGCGTGGCCGTTGGCCTGATTTTTGTTATCTGGAACATCATCGGCGGTGCGGGCTATGAAGCAGTCAACGCGCTTACTCCTGGTCTTGGCGGTTTGGTCGCTGGTATGTGGTTCCTCGGTGGTCCGCTCGGCGCGTACATCATTCGCAAGCCGGGTGCCGCTATCTTCGTCGAGGTAATCGCAGCGACGGTTTCAGCACTGATCGGTAACCAGTGGGGTATCTCCACCCTGTACTCAGGTTTGGCGCAGGGGCTCGGCGCGGAGCTGGTGTTCCTCATTTTGGCGTATAAGAGCTACAACCTGGTCACCGTGGTTATCTCGGGTCTCATGGCAGGTGTTGGCGCATGGACTTTCGAGCTTTTCACTGGCAACCTGGCCAAGACTTTCGAATTCAACGTCATCTACCTGATCTCCACGGCGCTGTCGGGTGCCGTCCTCGCCGGTCTGCTGGCTTACTTCCTGGCTAAGGCACTGGCGGCAACTGGAGCGCTGGATCGTTTTGCCATCGGGCGAGAGCGGCACGACGACGTCTAGGAAAATCGATGACAGATGAGGCGTTGACGCGGGGGCCGTCGTCAAGCGGAAATGTCCCTGCGGTGAGCGCGCGGGGGTTCGGATATCGGCACGCGGGGCGCAAAGCTGCGGTACTGAACGACATCACGCTGGACATCGAGCGCGGTGAAAAGGTGCTGTTGCTCGGCGCGTCGGGGATGGGGAAGTCGACGCTGCTCGCCGCTATTGCTGGCGTGCTTGGCGACGACTCCGATGGCGAAGCCACCGGAAAGCTCCTGATTGAAGGTCGTACTCCTGCTTCCGCACGGGGTTCGGTGGGCTTGGTGCTGCAAGACCCTGACTCGCAGACGATTAGTGCTCGCGTTGGCGACGATGTTGCCTTTGGTGCGGAAAACCTGGGCGTTGCCCCAGCTGAGATTGGCAACCGAGTGCGCGCCAGCCTGGATTTGGTGGGGCTGGATTTGCCGCTGGATCATCCCACGCACAGACTTTCGGGTGGGCAGAAGCAGCGCCTCGCATTGGCAGGTGTGCTGGCAATGGGCGCACGGGTTATTTGTTTGGACGAGCCGACGGCCAACATCGACCCGGCCGGTGTGCCGGTACTACGCGATGCTGCGATTACCGCGGCGGAGAGGACCGGTGCGGCACTGATTGTGGTCGAGCATCGAGTGGATGCGTGGGTCGATGTGGTCGACCGCGTCATCGTGCTGGGCCGCGGAGGTGTGATTGCCGATGGTGCACCGCATCGGGTCTTGGAAGACTACGGGCAGGCTCTGACGGATGCTGGGGTGTGGATTCCGGGTGCTCCGCCCGCGCTGCCGGATGCGCGTTCAGTTGCCTGCGACCAGGACGGGCACCCTAGCGGTGACATCGCGATCGAAACCCGCGAGCTGGACATCGGCTATGGCGCGAAGAAGTCGTGGTTCAGGGGTAGCGAAACTGTTGATCCTATTGCTCGCGGAGTATCCGTTTCTATCCCATCCGAAGCTTCCACCTGCATCGTTGGTCACAACGGCAGCGGGAAGTCCACGTTAGCGCTGACGCTCGGCGGCCTGCTTGAGCCGATGGCGGGCACGGTCCAAGTGGCCGGCAGCGGTAGTGCGCCGTGGAGATGGCCGTCGAAGAAGTTGGCTACTCGGATTGGCACGGTCTTCCAAGACCCCGAGCATCAATTTGTCACCGGCACAGTGCTGGAAGAGTTGCAGCTTGGCCCCAAGCTTGTCGGTGTCAACGCTGATCAGCGCATCGAGGAATTACTTGAGCGGCTGCGGCTAACGGCTCTGACCAAGGCGAATCCGTTCTCACTCTCGGGCGGTGAGAAGCGACGTCTGTCGGTGGCGACAATGCTGGCGACAGCGCCGGATATTGTGCTTCTCGACGAACCGACGTTCGGCCAAGACCGCCGGACATTCACCGAGCTGCTCACTTTGCTTCGCCAGCTTGCTGACGACGGCCGAACGGTTATTTCGATTACCCACGATCCATTGGTGGTACAAGCGATGGGGGACTACGTCGTCGACATGGATATGTTTCATCTGAAGCGGTTAGACCGTGCGGCGCTGGGACAGCCTGGTTCGGGGGAGCAGGCCGGTCCGAGCAGCAATAGCGGTTCGCGCGGCCAGGGCGAAGCAGGAGGGAAATTGTGACTGAAGTCGGTTCCGCCGGTACGGCTGAAGGTACGCAGAGCGGCACTTCGAGTAAGCAGCCTTTCCTCGCGACGGTCAACCCGGTAGCGAGAGTACTGGGCCTGTTCTTGCTCACCACACCGCTGCTGATTTCCATCGACTGGGTCTCCGCAGTGGTCGCGCTTGTCTGCACGCTTTTCTTGGTGCCGCTGTCGGGTTTGGGTTTTCGTCGTTTTCTAGGACGCAGCCTGCCACTTCTTATCGCCGCGCCCATCTCTGGAATCTCGATGGCGCTCTACGGCAACCCGGAGGGCAAAGAGTATTTCTCCTTCCTGCTTGCGCATGTGACGGATAATTCTATTTCCCTGGCCATCGCGATCATGTTGCGTGTGCTGGCTATCGGTACTCCAGTTATCGTGCTGACAGCCAATATCGACCCCACCGATCTGGGCAATGGGCTGGCGCAGATTCTCAAGCTGCCCAGCCGGTTTGTGCTGGCAACGGTGGCGAGTCTGCGACTCGTCGGCCTATTCATCAGCGATTGGCAGGCGCTGACCCGAGCCCGTCGCGCACGCGGTTTGGGTGACCACGGCGCAATCCGCCGCACTATTTCTCAGGTGTTCGCTCTGCTGGTGTTTGCGCTGCGCCGCGGCACCAAACTGGCTACAGCCATGGAAGCCCGCGGCTTTGGCACACCGATTAAGCGTACGTGGTGGCACACCTCGACATTGGCCACGCGTGACTATGCCACCATGGCCGCCTGCCTTGCCATCGCCGTCGCAGCAATCAGTATTTCCGTGTGGGCCGGGGAGTTCCGCTTCCTGGGCGTAGCGTAGCAAAGGCGTTTCAATCACGATGATTCTGCTTATCGACGGCCGTTCCGGCAGTGGCAAAACCACCTTTTCGGCAAAGTTGCACAGTATCCTCGGTTGGCCAGTTATCCACTTGGAGGATGTATATCCGGGCTGGTCCGGTCTGCAGAAAGCATCGGCCGCAGTTGCGGAGACCATTTTGAACCCCGCTCTACCGGCCGATGAGCGCGGGTATCGCCGTTGGGACTGGTACTCCAGTGAATTCGCCGAGTGGGTCCCCACGCCACCGGACTCCTCGCTCATCGTTGAAGGCTGTGGCGCTGTCACTGAAGCTAACCTTGCCGCTGCCCGCGCCATCGGCGACGGCAACGCCTGGGGAGTCTGGGTAGAGCTGGACACGCAGACTCGATTTGCCCGTGCCATGGCTCGCGACGACCACTTCGAGGAACACTGGGACATGTGGGCCGAGCAGGAATCCCAGCATATGGCGAAGCACAATCCGCAACAGCTCGTCGACTGGACCATCAACGTCCCAGAACAGTTAACGTGGAAGCTCTGATGAGAAAAACACTCGCGTGCCTCGGTGCAGGCTTCGGTTCCATGCTCCTCGTCGGCGGACTACGCGTCGCCGCTAATTCGGAGCTACGCCCACCACGCCTGCCCAATCGCAGACCTCCGCGGTGGGTTCTTCCCACAGTAGGTGCCGCGTGGACACTGGCCAGCTACCGCGCCTACTACGCTCGCGCATCGCATCGCTTGACGACGCCCCTGCTCGCCGGCCTCGCAGTACCAGGAGCCGCAGCGATCGTTTTCGAGGCCGTTCGTCTTCGATGTGCAGCCAAAAAACCAACTCTGCCGCCACACACCGTGGTTGTGCTGGGATGCGGATTGAAGAACAATCGGCCCTCGGCCCTGCTGGCCAGAAGATTACAGCGAGCAGTCTCAGCGTGTGATGAGCGAACCGAGCGAATCATCTGCTCCGGTGGGGTCGGCAGTGAAGCGGTGACAGATGCCACCTGCTCCGAAGCGGACGCCATGGTGGAGTGGTTGGAGGCGAACGCTGGGGACGTCGTAAAGCGTGGCGACATCGAGTTGATCCCCGAGGACCAATCGACGAATACGTCGGAAAACATTGACTATGCGTGCGAATTGATGCGCGGCATGGACGGTGCGTTGAGCGCTGGAACGGTTGTTGTGACCAGTGATTTTCATGCGCCACGGGTAGCGAAGCTCATGCGCGAACGGGGGCTGGAATCCTGGTGTGTCGTCGGGGCCTATACGCCGTTGAGGTACTGGGCGACATCGCTGCTGCGGGAATTCCTCGCGCAGTTTATTCTGTGGGCGCCGAGCGGCAACGCGAGAATTTTACGAATTTCGCGGGTAGCGCGAAGCGTTAGCCACTAGTATCGAACGAAGATAAATACGTCGTGCGGTGATAGTGCTGCGTAGAAATGCGTAGAGCGCGATATCGAACACGACATCGGAATCATTAAATCGGGAGGAACACCCACATGGCTTTGACCCCAGGATTCGACCTGTTCCAGCTGCCAGAGGAGCACCAGGAGCTCCGCGCCGTTATCCGTGATCTGGCGGAGAAGCAGATTGCTCCGTACGCAGCGGACGTCGATGAGAACGAGCGTTTCCCGGAGGAGGCCCTGAAGGCTCTCAACGAGGCCGGCTTCAACGCCGTCCACGTGCCGGAGCAGTTCGGTGGCCAGGGTGCGGACTCGGTTGCGGCCTGCATTGTCATTGAGGAAGTTGCTCGTGTCTGTGGCTCGGCTTCTCTTATCCCGGCTGTGAACAAGCTGGGCACCATGGGCTTGATCCTCAAGGGCTCCGACGAGCTGAAGAGCAAGGTCCTGCCGGACATCGCCAACGGTGAAATGGCTTCCTACGCACTGACTGAGCGTGAGGCCGGTTCGGATGCCGGTTCCATGAAGACCCGCGCGGTCCGTGAGGGCGATGAGTGGGTCCTCAACGGCTCCAAGTGCTTCATCACTAACGGTGGCCGCTCCACCTGGTACACCGTCATGGCTGTCACCGACCCGGAGAAGGGTGCCAACGGCATCTCTGCATTCATGGTCCACAAGGACGACGAGGGTTTCCGCGTCGGTGGCCTGGAGCACAAGCTGGGTATCAAGGGTTCCCCGACCGCGGAGCTGTACTTCGAAAACTGCCGCATCCCGGCTGACCGCATCATCGGCGAAGAGGGCACCGGTTTCAAGACTGCCCTGGAGACCCTGGACCACACTCGCCCGACTATTGGTGCACAGGCACTGGGCATCGCGCAGGGTGCATACGACTACGCCGTTGGTTACGTGCAGGAGCGCCAGCAGTTCGGCAAGCCGATTGCTGCTTTCCAGAACACCCAGTTCATGCTGGCTGACATGCGTATGAAGATTGACGCTGCTCGTCTCATGGTCTACACCGCAGCCGCTAACGCTGAGCGCGGCACTGCTGAGGGCGGCGCTCGCCTGGGTCTGATGGCCGCAAACGCCAAGACCTTCGCCTCTGACGTTGCTATGCAGGTCACCACTGATGCCGTGCAGCTGCTCGGCGGTTACGGCTTCACCCGTGACTTCCCGGTTGAGCGCATGATGCGTGACGCCAAGATCACCCAGATCTACGAGGGCACTAACCAGATTTGCCGCATGGTCGCAGGTCGCCAGATTCTCGCAGACGCACAAAAGCGCTAATCACCAGCGCAAACGCTAAGCCCTCGCTACCAAGGCGGGGGCTTTTTCATGCTGCCACATCACCCAGAATTTGTCTCTTAACCCCAATGCGAGTTACTGACTGCATTTATGACCAGCGGCGGTGGGGCGATGCGAGTTACTGACTGCGTTTATGACAGAAATGGCCCGAAAAACGGCTTCAAAGTGTCATAAACTCATACAGTTTCACATTTGCAGCCCGTAAGTTTTTGGGTTAAGTAGCAAGAAGCATGTCCGGTCGGCGTGCGCCGGGGCCTACTTTTTCGCTTAACCCCCGGTTTTTCGGCCGTCCGGCACTCCAGCCCCGCACGAGTCCGGCACTACACCATCCACCAGCTCGCCAGCAGCCGCACACATCAGCCTCGCTAATCACACCCTCATTTCGCCAACCAAGCACAGGCAGCTACAACGATTGCCTCTGCTCCCCGGTCAAGAGTGGGTTGGAGGTCAGGGGCGAAAGCTGGGTTGTGGTTGCCAACGGCGCTGCTCTCATCCGCGAAACCGCCGAGCCCCCAGTACGTATATGGCACTCCAAGCGCATCGGGGATGATTGAGAAATCTTCAGAGGCGGCCACTGCGTCCAAGTCGGAGACTTCTTCACCGAAGTACGCGTCGAATGCCTCACGCACAGTATTCGTGGCATCCCCGTCATTATTCGTGAGGGGATAGCGGTCGTAGTAAGTGAACTGCGGGTCTTGAGGGCTGCGGGCAGCAACGCACTCTGCTCGTACAATGCGCTCGATTGCCTCTTTGAGGTGTTCGGTCACGGCGCTGTTGTAGGCACGAGTGTTGATGAGCAGCTCTGCGGAGTCAGGAATGATGTTGGACTTAGTTCCCGCTTGAATCGCACCAACGGTCACCACTGCGGTCTCGGTGGCCGCTACCTCACGCGAGACAATGGTCTGAAGGCGCATCACAATGGTGGATGCCAAGACAACGGGATCGACACTGAGCTCCGGCATGGATCCATGGGAGCCATTACCGTGCACAGTGACTTTGACCGAGAATGCAGAGGAGAGAACTGGCCCGCGGCGAGTTCCCACATAACCGCCGGGCAAGCTAGCTAGTACGTGTTGACCGAGATAAACGTCGGGACGCGGAATAGCCCTCTCCAGATCTGCCGCCAGCATTGCGCGTGCACCTTCGGCGGTTTCTTCAGCGGGTTGGAAAATACCGATGAATGTGCCAGACCACTGATCAAGGTTTTCGTTGAAAGCCTGCAGCGCTGTGAGCAAAGACATCAGGTGGAAGTCGTGCCCACAAGCGTGGGCGACGGGGACCTCTGTGCCGGTCTTTTCATCAATCTGCGTTGCCGTGGAGGCGTAGTCTTTGCCGGAAGTCTCCTTCACCGGTAGCGCATCAATGTCTGCGCGCATAGCTACAATCGGCCCGGCACCGTTCTCAATAATGGCAACGATGCCGGTGTCTCCGACGCGATTTGTGGAAATACCTGAAGATTCGAGCTCCTGAATAATCCGGTCTGCAGTGCTGTGCTCCTGCATGGAAAGCTCAGGGTGCCGGTGGAAATATTTGTACAGTTCCTCGCGCTGGGATTGGGTGGACGCGAGACCATTCAGAATCTTTCTGGCGCTCTCAGTATTAGTGGGCATACCTAAAATGTACGCCGACCTAAAGCGGACGGTGGAGGCCCTGGAAGGCATCCCCGTCCCGCCCCAAACCTCTAAGAGCTGCCTACGTCGTCACAAAGAACTTCTGGTTACGCTCGCCGCGGTAGGACTGGGCGGTTGCAGTTGCGGCGATGATAGAGGCAACAATCAGCAGGCCAGCTGTAATCAAACCGAGCGCCGACGAGTCTCCGGAGCGTACCTGGGAAATCGTTCCGACCAGCGTCATTGATGCATTAATGACAAAAACTGCCGCCGCCACGGACAGCACCGTGCGCGCTGCAGTCGATCCTTCAAGGAGTTTGCCAGCAAGCCACCAGCACGCAATCGCCGTTGCCGTCTGCGCGAGAATCGCAAACGCGAAGCTCACGGCCAAGCTGGTCTGTGCAGCAGAAACCTCGATGTTGTTGGCCTTTGCCGCTTCCGTAACAGTCGCGTCCCATTTCAATAGGGAACTGACCACGGTGAGGATTAGCGCTGGGACGTAAACATATACCGCGAGCCGCCACCACCTAAAGGACTGCGCCGCATGGAAAGGAACGTCTTTAGCCGAATTGACTGCCATAATTCCATACTCTAAACCACGCTGTCGCGGCGCGAAACGTCACTGCTAGGTTGAACTTATCGCTTGCCGACGAGCAGATAACCGGCAACCACCACAAAAGCTAACTTTTATACAGCGCTGGTGCGGTGCGGGTCGGTGAAGTCGACACCTTGGGTTTCCCACACGCGACGCAGTTCGTCAACGCCCTTAGCGCGAGCAAGGGCAAATTCGTTGGTCGTGGCGGGGACCGGCTGGAAGATTGTGACTTCGGTTTCCTCTATCGCGACCGGCGGGATTTCTGCCTTGAGCAGCACAAAACCGGTGAAGCGCGACTGATCCCACAGTGGCTGGCCGAAGTCGATTAGTGCCCCCTCGGTGAGGATGAGGCCTTCGATGCTTGGGGAAGCGGCAAGAATACCCAGCGGGCGGATGACTTCGTCCAGTCCACCACGAATAGGCAAGATGAGCTCGGCGCGCGGGCCAGAGTTGGTGTCCACCACCATTGCGGACGGATCCTGCATCGCCTCGGCACTGCAACCCAGTGTTGCATAGGTGACAATCCGGTCTGTGTCAGGTCCGAAGCGCAGCATCTTCAGTGGCGCAGAGCCAAGGAAGGTCAGCTGGGCTTCGCCGGGGTTGGACTCTTCAAAATAGGAGGTAAATGCTGCTCGGACTGCTTTGATAATCGCATTGCTATCGGGGCCGGCGGGAGGAATGGGGCCGGTTAAGTTATCGAACACGGGCGGTACTCCTTTGTTGAGGTGGTCGTTCTAGGCCGCAGGCGAAAGCTCAACGGCATCAGCCCACGTCGCATCGAGGTTCAAAGTCTGCATCCACGCATCAATGTTGTCACCGTGTGCGGCGATTGCGGCGCGTGCAGTCAGCGTGGTCTCGATGGCGAACTCGGTGAGTTCATCGCTAATCAGTCCCTGAGTGTGGGCAGCGACAAGCTCGTCGACATCTTCAACTCGAATCTGTGTGGCCGCATCGACGGGTAGGGGAGCTATGGCCTCAGAGTCGGTCGGTGCCTGCAGGATGTCGAGGTACAAATCGGTCATACGCCAGCACTGCGGATCAGTCCGGTCGATGCTGACAATATCGACGTAGCGTTGGTGTTCTACCTTCACGCCCGGGCGGAAGTGATAAATGCTGATGCGCAACCCTTCGTCGGCAAGCAGGAATGACTCTAGATATCCAAACTTTGGATGATCCATCCCACGGCGCATATAAAGGCGGCTGGGTGTGAGAGTTCGGAACTCATCGACATTGCGCTGAAAGCCCTTGGGGTCGGTGTTGACCATTTCACGTAGGTCAAAGGTCTCGACTTTCGGAGGATGTGTGTCCTGACTCGAGCGAATTGGGGAGAGCGCAGGAGCTGCCGCGGTCGAAGCCGAAGTGGCCGGTGAAGTGGACATGCGAATACCTTAACGTGTGGAGGCTGCCTTTTTGGGCATAGAAAAGCCCTTTCTGCATACGTGATGCAAAAAGGGCTAGGGGAGAACTAGAAAAACTTAGTTCAGGCCGACCGGGAAGACGCCGGCGGTCGGGGTGTAGTTGCAGTTGGTCGGACCAGGCTCTTCCTGAGTGGTGATGCCGCCCTGCATGACAGCGATGACCACGCCCTTGCCCGTGTCGGCGGTGCCGTTGACAGCGCCCGGGCCCTTCTCGGCGTTGATGCCGTTGTTCTCCAGGGTGGTCTTGCCGTACTTGCCGTTAGCAACGTTGACCCAATAGACATTCATCTCTGTGTCCTGCTGCTTAGCCAGCTGCTTGGTGCCCAGGCCAGTGAAAATAAAGCCAAGCTGGTTTTCTGGAACACCTGGCAGAGGCAGGTCTGCCGGGCCCGGAACGGTAGTGGCCAGGCCGAAGGAACGACCTTCGCCGCCGATGCACTTGTCGGCAACAGTAGGTAGCAGGAACTGGTTGGTCTTCGGGGCACCTTCCGGAACCTTGAAGCCCGGCTCGCCCTCGCCCTCACCAGTCAGGAAGTCAATTCCCTTGTTCAGTGCGCTGGAAATTTCCTCAGGAACGCCTGGGGAGTTAATGATGTCGCGCGCGTTGCCGTAGAGATTCGGCGAAGCGATGTTCAGGGAGTCCAGCGACGGGGAAGCAGAAGCGGCGGGAGTCATGCCCGCAGTGAGAATTGCAGCTGCACCCAAGGTCGCTGCGGCACGGCGCAGGAAGGAGCGTCCAGTCGAAACCACGGTGAAGAACCTCTCATTCGTGGGCTATTGGAGTCGGAATCAAAATTTCGGAATCGTTGCTCATCTTAGAACGACTCCAACGTGAAATGGAAAGATTTGAAAAAGAAATGTTCAGAATCTTCTCAGGAGATTAACGCACGGATTCCCGCGTGTCGCAAGTCAATTAAAGTGGTTCTTGGTGTAGAACGAGATGATTGTGACAATTGAGGCGCAATGCGTACGCATGGGGTTAATGGTGTTTCGCAGCGTGTAAGTGGGTGAAGTCAAGTCTCATCCCGTGGGGTTACAACTATGGCATTTGGTCACATCTATCACATGGTGGGCTGAGAGATTGCCGTCGTGAAGCGTTGTGGCGCTGGCGGATATGCCGTTATGGCTGTCGGTAAAGCGGGGGTGCAGTAAGGGGGTAATTTATCCCTAAGGGTGGCGCGGCAGTGCCACTTTGCATGACGGATAGGTGCTCGGGGTTGCGAGAATCTCTGCCAGATGTGCAGGGGCATTAAGAAGGAGTACACTGTAGAACGCTTTATTACGCGTTGATGCGGGGCGTTAAAGGCAGTCGTAAAGACAGTCCTTTAGAGCAAGGCCGTATCTTTTTCCTTTTAGTCCTCTTAGCTTGTTAGGAGCTATCCGCCTGTGAGCGATACCGAGTTCCGTAATGTCGCCATTGTCGCACACGTCGACCATGGCAAGACCACTCTCGTGAACGCCATGCTGGAGCAGTCCGGCGTTTTCAGCGACCACGAAGAAGTTGCAGACCGAGTGATGGACTCTGGTGACCTTGAAAAGGAAAAGGGCATCACCATCTTGGCGAAGAACACCGCTATTCGCCGAAAAGGTGAGGGCAAGAACGGCGAAGACCTCATCATCAACGTCATTGACACCCCTGGTCACGCCGACTTTGGTGGCGAGGTGGAGCGCGCACTGTCCATGGTTGACGGTGTCGTGCTGCTGATCGACTCCTCTGAAGGTCCGCTGCCGCAGACCCGCTTCGTCCTGGGCAAGGCGCTTGCTGCCTGCATGCCGGTGATTATCGTGGTCAATAAGACTGACCGCCCAGATGCACGTATCGACGAGGTTGTCGAGGAAGCACAGGATCTGCTGCTCGAGCTAGCCTCCACCCTGGAAGACCCGGAAGCTGCTGAGGTCGCTGAGCGCAACCTTGAGCTGCCGGTTCTCTATGCCTCTGGTCGTGCCGGTAAGGCTTCTACCGAGAACCCGGGTAACGGCAACTTGCCGGAGTCTGAGAACCTGCAGCCGCTGTTCGACGTCATCACCGAGGTGCTCCCGGAGCCGTCCGCTGAGATTGATGCCCCGCTGCAGGCGCAGGTTACCAACCTGGACTCCAGCTCCTTCCTCGGTCGAATTGGTCTGATTCGTATCCATAAGGGCCGTATCCGCAAGGGACAGCAGATTTCGTGGATTCATTACGACTCCGAGGGCAATGAGCATGTCAAGAATGCGAAGGTCGCGGAGCTGCTGCGTACCGTCGGCGTGACCCGCGTACCTGCTGAAGAGGCCATTGCTGGTGACATCGCCGCTATCTCCGGTATCGACGAGGTCATGATCGGTGACTCTCTCTGTGATGCCGAGCATCCGGACCCGCTGCCGCGCATCCTGGTCGATGAGCCGGCTATTTCTATGACGATCGGCGTGAACACCTCGCCACTGGCAGGCCAGGGTGGTGGCGATAAGCTGACCGCTCGTATGGTCAAGGCCCGCCTGGACCAGGAGTTGATTGGTAACGTCTCGCTGCGCGTGCTGCCGACCGAGCGCCCGGATGCCTGGGAGGTGCAGGGCCGTGGTGAAATGGCGCTGTCCGTTCTGGTTGAAACTATGCGTCGTGAGGGCTTTGAGCTGACCGTCGGTAAGCCGCAGGTTGTTACCAAGACCGTCGACGGCAAGGTTCAGGAGCCGTACGAGCACCTGACCATTGATGTTCCTGAAGAGCACCTGGGTGCTGTCACTCAGCTGATGGCGGCTCGTAAGGGGCGCATGGAGCAGATGGGTAACCAGGGCACCGGTTGGGTGCGCATGGAGTTCCTCATTCCGTCCCGCGGTCTGATTGGCTTCCGCACTACTTTCATGACGGAGACCAAGGGCACCGGTATCGCCAATCACTACTCGGCCGGCTACGGCGAGTGGGCTGGTGAGATTAAGGACCGTCCGACAGGATCGTTGGTGGCTGACCGTACCGGCCAGATCACCGCTTACGCACTGATTCAGCTTTCTGACCGCGGCACCTTCTTCGTCGAGCCGGGTGACCAGGCTTACGAGGGCATGGTCGTTGGCCAGAATCCGCGTGATGAGGACATGGACATCAACATCACCAAGGAAAAGAAGCTGACCAATATGCGCGCAGCCTCGGCTGATGCGACCGTGACTCTGGAGAAGGCGCACAAGCTTTCCCTCGATGAGGCTATGGAGTTCTGTGGTGCTGACGAGTGCGTTGAGGTCACCCCGGAGGGCATTCGCGTACGCAAGCAGATCCTCAGCGCCACCGATCGCGCTCGCGCTCGTTCCCGCGCGAAGGCCATGAATAAGAAGTAATTCGGGTTGGTAGGGGACTGGGCCACCTGAAAACCAGTCTCGGGGTAACTGACTCGGTCAGGTGTCGAGTAATCTCGTGGATATGTTTATTCGCAGCCGTCGTCACGCAGCTTCTCGTCGATTTTTCGTAGCATCGACACTCTGCGTGACGGCGGCTTTGGCGTCTTCGTGCATGGCTCGCCCCTCGGACGCTCCGACTGTGCCCGGGCAGCAGGAAGCGCCGGTGCAGCAGGAAGACACCGCTGACCAGGCCAAAAAGATGCGTGAAGTCACGGTCGGTGTCGACGAGTTTGTCGAAGGCTTCAATCCGCATTTGCTTGCCGACGTCTCCCCGGTGACCAGCCTGGTAGCGCGACTGACACTGCCTAGTGTTTTCACCCCTGCGCCGGTAGAGGGCGAGGCTGGTGACGCTAGTGCCGCCGCGCAAGCTCCCGGAGTGGTGGATAACGCTGCCAATGCTCGCTCGGCAGGAGCTCCCCAATGGCTTCTCAACTCCGACTTGCTGGATTCCGTGCAGGTCATCGAGAGTGATGACAGCAAAGACGGTGACGCCAGAAACGGAGCTGGAAACGGGAAAGCGGCCGATGTTGACATCACGGATCCGACGGTAGCGGCAGAGCATGTCCGCTACCGCATTCGAAAAGGGGCGCAGTGGAGCGATGGCACGCCAATCAGTGGCGAGGACTTCCGCTACCTATTTTCCCAAGTCACGTCCACGCCAGGATCGCTGGATACGGCGACTTATGAGCTGATTAAATCCATTGATGTCTCCGACGGTGGCCGTCAGATTGATGTGACGTTCACTCAGCCGATTACGCATTGGCAGCGCCTGTTTGCACATCTCTTGCCAGCGCATTTGATGCGGTCGAACACTGATGGTTTTTCCGAAGGGCTGGCCAGCCGTTTGCCGGCCTCCGGTGGGCAGTACACCGTCGAGTCGATGGATGTCGGCCGCAACATCATTCGACTGGTTCGAAATGACCGCTACTGGGGTGAGCAGCCAGCAGCCTCGGAGGTTATTACGCTGCGTGCCATGCGTAGTGCCATCGATGGTGCGGAGCAACTGCGTTCGAAGCAGATCCATGCCGTGCAGGTCCGTCCGACGGAGACCTCTGAGCTGACGTACGGTCTGGTCCCCGGTGTTGCTGAGTTCTTCCATGAGCCGAACCGGGAACTGGTTTTCAGTACCAATCTCGCGTCGAGCAGGCTTGCCGACGAATCCGTCCGCCGGGCCATTCTGAGCACCATCAACGTTGCAGAGGTCTCAGAGGTGGCCACCGGGCGCCGAATTGCGGGTGGTTCTGGTGACGGTGGTGACCAGGAGCGATTCGAGACACCACAGGCTGGTTTTACTGAGGACAATCCGCTACGAATTGGCATCATCAGCGACGGTATAGCGGCACGCGCTGCGGCTTTTGCGGTCGCTGACCAGTTGACTGCAGCTGGTATCCCCGCCACCGTTGTTTCGTATTCTCCGGCGGACATGCTGCGGTCTTCGTTGCCCTACGGAACTGTCGATGCCGTGGTGGCATGGGCAGAGCAGCCCAATTCTGTCCAGGCGGCCCGGGAACGCTATGTGTGTACGGAAGGCTCGGTCAGTTCGCTGCCGCCGAAGGACCTGGACGAAGCGGGCGCAGAGTCGGCTGCTGAGTCTGAGTCCGAGTCTGATTCTGAGCTCGTCGATAGTTCGACAAGGCCTGCGCCAAGTGGAGATCGGGAAAAGAGTGCTGAAGAGCAGGGCTCGTTGGACGGGACAACACCATCTGAACAGTCCAAATCTTCTACCTCAGCGGAGCCGGCTGACCTAAATGGAGTACCAGTTGCTCCGAAATCGGCTGCTCGGAGCGAGAATCTCTCCGGTCTTTGTGACCCACAGATTGATGAGCTGCTCGCTCCCGACAGTTCTGCGTTGCCCGCTGAACTCGCCGATATCATTGCTGGCCACAGTATCGAGCTGACCTTGGTGAAAGACGGCTTGCTGACGGTGGTCAGCCCGGAAATTACAATTACCGGGAGGAGGGACTCTTCGCAGTGGACCGATGACCCAGTGTTGGGCCGCCTCGGTGTTCTGGGCGAGGTTCGCCGTGTCTCGACACAGAGTGGGGCTCGAGAATCGTCTGAGAATTCTCAGACGAGAGATAATCCGCGCGAAGATACAGAGCAGGACGGTTCGGGTCAGAACCAAGATGGCCGCGATAACATCGACCAGGAGAACAAGGGGAAGTAAGAAAGTCCGTGAAGTTACTTTTTGTTCACGCACATCCAGATGACGAGTCCATTTGGACAGGTGGTTTGATTGCGGCTGCCGCGCGTTCCGGAGCGTCGGTAAGCGTAGTGACCTGCACGATGGGCGAGCTGGGAGAGGTCATCGGCGCGCCGTACCAGGGGCTAGTTGCTGATGAAGCTGACCAGTTGGGCGGTTTCCGCGTCGCCGAGTTGCGCTCGGCGCTGCGTGCGCTGGGGGCCAATAGCCCAGACAATGCGCCACGTTTCCTCGGTGGTGCCGGGCGTTGGCGTGATTCCGGTATGGCAGGGGACAAGGGTAATGAGCATCCCCGTGCGTTCATGAACTCAGGTGATGAGGCGGTAGCCCAGCTTCGCACCATCCTCGATGAGCTGCAGCCAGACCTGGTCATTACCTACGATGCCGATGGTGGCTATGGGCACCCGGACCACATTCGCGCACACGATATCACTGTCGCGGCGTGCGGAAATCGCTTTCCGACGCTGTGGGCGGTCACCGATCGTGAGGCAATGGTGGCGGGGCTGGATGCCATTACCGTGGTGCCGGAGAGCTGGCAGGCATGCGATGTCGACGACTTCGCTACCGTGACCGGCCGTTTCGAGGTTCAGCTGGATGATGCCGCTGTGGCTGCCAAGGTTGAGGCCATGCGCGCGCATGCGACACAAGTGTGGTTCGCCGATGGTTCCGTTAGCGAGGTCAATCCTGATGCTGTCTATGGGCAGACCGACGGCTCTGGTCGTGCGCGAGCCGTCTGGGCGTTTTCCAATTTGCTGTGTCAGCCGGTGACACCGACTGAGGCATACCGTTTTGGTACGGCGACCGCTGCGTCCCTGGAAGAGCTGGGGGAGCTGGTGAATATCCAATTACCGCCAGAGCCGGTAGCGAGCGTCGACTCTGTACCGAGCGTGGATCTGGAAGCGGAGGGGAGTGCGGACGATGAGTAACCCTCAGCCTCACGAAAGCGAAGACTTGATTAACGCTGCTGGCGGAAAGTTGAAGAACGAGCGCTTGAGTATTGAAAAGCGCACATTCGGGGATGAGCGCTATTGGGGTGACCCGGAACGTTCGCAGCCACGCGAGAACTTCCATCAGGGGGAGGTCACAGTAGCGCTAGTCTGGCTGTCGCTGGCTGCGTTGGCAGCGTTGGTGATTGAAGTAGTTTTCCTCGGAGTGTGGATTACCATCGGCTCGGTTGCTATTCCGTTGCCGTGGACCATTCCGCTGGCCTATATTGCCAATCTGATTATCACCAACACAGCGTTGCTGTGGACACGCGATCGCTCCAAAGCTGCAATTCCGACTGTCATCTGGGTGCTGGGCTTTGCAGGCATTCTGCTGTGGGCAGTGCTGCCCTTCGGTGGGGACTTGGCAATGGGGCAGTGGTTGCGAACAGTGCTGCTGCTTGTTTGCGGTGTGCTGGGCGGTGCCTGGCCACTGCGCCATCTGCGGGCACTCTAGCGAAAACCGCAGCGGATACTGCAGGAGACGGTGAGGAATTGATACAGGGCAGGCCCGCATCAATGTGGCTCTTTCTGGAGCTAGTTGATAACAACACCCACGTTGGGTGTAGACTCCAATCTGAATATACCGCTCTGTCTATTTTGCTCTGTTTCTCGTTGGAACGGCATAATCGACAGATAGCGAAAGCCTCATCCCATATCTTGTGAGAAAGGTTCTTAAACCTAAAACCATGACTTACATCATTGCCCAGCCATGTGTTGACGTCCTCGACCGCGCCTGTGTCGAGGAGTGCCCGGTTGACTGCATTTACGAGGGCAAGCGCATGCTCTACATTCATCCTGATGAGTGCGTGGACTGTGGCGCCTGTGAGCCGGTCTGCCCAGTCGAGGCCATCTTCTACGAAGACGATGTTCCGGATGAGTGGGTTGAATTCATCGATGCCAATGTCGACTGGTTCGATGAGCTGGGTTCCCCAGGCGGTGCCGCCAAGCTCGGCCCCCAGGACTTCGATGTGCCATTCGTGGCAGCTCTGCCGCCACAGGCAGAAGACTAAAGCCACAGAGGACTAAACCTATTTCTTTCCCGGGAAGGATTTCATCACCGCCCATGTCAGCTGCCCGCAAGCGCGTAACTCCCGGTTCTCTTTTGCCTCAGTTTCCGTGGGATTCCCTCACGCAGGCGAAAGCAACTGCGGCTGCGCATGAAGAGGGCATGGTCAATCTCTCGGTCGGCACACCGGTCGATGAAGTCGCTTCGATAATCCGGCAGGGCCTTTCCGAAGGCGCTGCCGCACCGGGTTACCCTCAGACCGTCGGCACGCCTGAGTTACGCGCGGCGATTGTTGCAGCGATGGCGCGCCGTTACGGCGTGACGGGACTGGAGTCAGCGGTCAACGGCGGCAATGTGCTTCCAGTCATCGGCACCAAGGAAGCGATTGGCTGGCTTCCCTTCCTCCTTGGCGTAGGTGCGGGGCATACCGTCGTCATTCCGGAACTGGCATATCCCACGTACGAGGTCGGCGTACGCATTGCGGGCGCTGAGCTGCTGCGTGCGGACTCGCTGACACAAATCGGCCCCGCCTCGCCGACACTGATGTTCATCAATTCCCCGGGCAACCCCAACGGCAAGGTCCTCGGTGTTGAACACCTGCGCAAGGTGGTTGAGTGGGCTCGTGCTCGGGACGTCATCGTCGCCTCCGACGAGTGCTACCTGGGGCTCGGTTGGACTGAACAGCCAGTCAGTATTCTCGACCCGCGAGTGTGCGACGGTGATTTCACCAACCTGCTGGCTATCCACTCACTGTCCAAGACGTCGAATATGGCGTCGTACCGCACCGGCTGGTTCGCCGGCGATGCGGACCTTATTGCCGAGCTGGTTTCCGTGCGTCGTCACATGGGGTTGATGATGCCGGGACCCATCCAGCACGCCACGATCGCGGCGCTTAACGACGACTCCCACGAGGCCGAACAAAAGCAGCGCTACAGGGACCGCCGTGAGATTCTTCGGGATGCACTGGTAGCCGCAGGCTTTCGAATCGACAACTCCGAAGGCGGGCTCTATCTGTGGGCTACTCGCAGGGAAGACTGCTGGCAGACGGTTGATTGGTTGGCCGAACGCGGCATCCTGGTCGCGCCGGGTAGCTTCTACGGCCCCAGGGGTGCGCAGCACGTGCGGGTGGGGCTCACAGCGACGCTCAACGATATCGAAGTGGCCGCGGCGCGCATTCGCGGCTAGCTCGGCCAGATGTGCTGGCCCGAGTAGGCCGAATGCTGCAAACGGTGCCGACATCGACATAGACCAAATCATAAAAAAGGGGAGTGTGCCGTGGGACGTGCCGCAGGCAATCGCGATGCCTGGTGGGGACTTGAGAAGAACCGTCAGGCAGCGCAAGTCGATGCCGCCGCTCACGAGCGTGAGGGGTACATCCCCTTTGAGCCGGCAATTGTGGCCGACACTGATGAGTTTTTGGTCGTAGACAAGCCACCTTTTCTGCCAGCGACCCCCAATGGCCGCATCGTGGCCAATACCGTGCAGGAGCGCCTGCGACGTAGTCTCGGGGAATCGGAGATTGTGGCCGTTCACCGTCTGGACCTGCTGACCAGCGGGCTGCTGTTGCTCTCTCGGAATCTGGCTACCCGTGCGCGCTACCAGCAGCTTTTCCAAAACCAGGAAATCACCAAAGAATACGAATGCCTCACCGTGATGCCCGATGATTGGCATGCGGGAGAAAGCAGGGAAGTCACACTCCTGCTCGACCCCAACCCGGCAGAGCGCGGAGTAAAAGTTGTGGAAACCAATGATCCCGCACGCGCCGCTGCGAAGAATCCCAAGCTCAAGCTCGCACACACAACAGTGACCTTCCTAGGTCCGGTAGCAGCGGATATCGGCGATGTGCTGGCGAGCAGCCGTGGCGGTGGTGCGACCAGCGCCAGCATTCCGCTGCATGCAGTCGGCTGTGGTTGCGGGCATTGCGGCAGCCGCATGCAGGTGGGGCACTGGCGGCTACAGCCCCATACGGGCCGCACACATCAGCTGCGGGCGACGATGGACTGGCTAGGCTATCCCATTCTCGGTGAGGACACTTATGGCCGAGAGGTTAGGACGCAGGAGCCGTCGGCAAGCGCGGGCAGCGCGCCAAAGTACACGCCGCAGTTGCGCCTGATGGCGACCGCACTGGCGTTCATCGACCCCGTCACAGGTGAGCGACGTGCCTACCGGAGCGCGCGGAATATTATGGCTCCGGCAGACGTGCCGACCACTTCTAGTTAGCGTGCAGATCGGCGCTGAGCTTCACCTTTTCGGCAGCCCACGGCACAACCTCGACTGCACCAGAGAGTGAATTGCGGCGGAAGAGCATATTCGATCCGCCCGAAAGCTCGCGGGCCTTGAGCGTCTTCTTCACGCCGTCCAGGGCAACGTGACACTTGGTGCCGGCGGTGATGTAGAGCCCGGCTTCCAGTACGCAGTCATCGCCGAGCGAGATGCCGAGACCAGCGTTCGCACCGAGTAGGCATCGCTTGCCGACGGACACAACTTCCTTACCTCCGCCGGATAGTGTGCCCATGATGGACGCTCCACCGCCGATATCGGAGCCGTCGTCGACGATGACGCCCTGGGAGATACGGCCTTCCACCATGGAGTGTCCAAGCGTGCCTGCGTTGAAGTTGACGAAGCCCTCGTGCATGACTGTGGTGCCCTCTGCGAGGTGGGCTCCAAGGCGCACGCGGTCAGCGTCACCGATGCGGACTCCGGTGGGAGTGACGTAGTCGACCATGCGGGGGAATTTATCGATGGAGTAGACGGTGACAGGCCCGCGGCGTGACAGCTTGGCTCGGGTTACCTCGAAGCCTTCGACAGCACAGGGGCCAAAATTCGTCCACACCACATTGTTGAGCTTGCCGAAGATGCCGTCCAGGTTGATGCTGTTGGGGGTGGCCAGGCGGTGGGACAGCAGATGGAGACGCAGGTAGGCATCGATGGTGTCGACTGGTGCGTCATCGAGTGAAGCGATGGTAGCTGTGACCAGACGGCGGGTGGTGCCGCGGTCCGCATCGGCTACGGCCAGATCTGCGAGGTAGGTGAAATCTTCGGGCAGTGCGTCGGCGTCGATGGTTCCGGTCGTGGTGGAGGTTGCTGTGCCCTCCTCGATGAGCTTGGGGGCGGGGAACCAGACGTCGAGAACAGTATCGTTGTTAAAAGTGGCAATGCCGGTAGCTTGTGCTCCAAATTTCATGGAAAACAGGCTACCGGCATATCCCTATCTATGAAAAGTGTTCCGCAAATGTGTAGCAAGGAAATGTTCGGATAGGGGTAGCAGGGTGGTTAGGCCCTGCAGTCAGTTGCTAACGGCTAGTTGCTATCGCTGGACTCGAGAGCCTCGCGGGCCGCGGTGCGGCTCTTCTTAGTCAGTGCAGCGAGCACCGCGAGGAACGCAGTGACACACACAACGGCGATAACCTGCTGGCGAGCACCAGAATCGGTGAGCATGCCAACAGCGAGGCCCAGGATCAGGATGACCGCTACCCAGGACAGTGCCGGGTAGGCCCACATGCGAACGGAAAGCTCGTTGTTCGCCTCCATCTGCGGGCGCAGCTTAATCTCGGACAGGGCGATGACCAGCCAGATCACCAGCAAGCAGCCGCCGACAGCGTTCAGCAGGAAGACCAGGACACTCGAGCCGTCGAAGACAACCTGCAGGCCAACGGAGACGAAGGCGAAGACCATCGACATGATGACCGCACGGTTCGGAACTGCGCCCTCATTGGTGTGGGCGAAGAAGCGCGGTGCCTCACCGCGGGTGGACATCGAGTAGACCAGGCGAGAGGTTGCGTAAATCTGAGCGTTGAACGCGGACAGCAGCGCCAGAACGATAATGGCCTCCATGAAGCCAACGGCACCCGGAATGTTTGCCTGCTTCAGAACCTGGGTGAACGGCGACTCAGCTGCGGAGTCAGCGCCGTCAATCTGGGAGTACGGCAACAGCAGGATGATGACGGTCACGCAGCCCAGGTAGAACACAGAGATGCGGAAGATCACCGAGCGGACAGCAGCAGCGATGGAGCGTTGCGGATCTTCAGCCTCAGCAGCGGCGATTGTGACAATCTCGATACCGCCGAAGGCGAAGGCCACAGCCAACAGACCAGCGGCAATGCCGGACACTCCATTCGGGAGGAATCCGGACTCGGCAATATGCGTCGTACCGACGAAGCTGGTGCCTGGCAGCAGACCGAAGAAAAGAAGAACGCCAATGACCAGGAACGCGATAATCACCGCGACCTTGATGAACGCGAACCAGAACTCGAACTCGCCGAAACCGCGCACATTCGCCAAATTCACTACAGCGAAGAAGACAACACAGATCAGGCCTGGAATCCAGCCCGGAATACCGAACCACGCACCCATGATGGCACCGGCGCCGGTGATCTCAGCACCGAGCACCATGATGAGCATGAACCAGTAGAGCCAGCCGAGGACAAAGCCAGCCGAGGAACCAAAGGCCATCTCGGCATAGGTGGAGAAGCTACCCGGTGTCGGGCGGGCAGCGGCCATCTCGCCGAGCATCTGCATGACGAGGACGACAATGAAGCCAGCGATGACATAGGAAACTAGAACACCCGGGCCAGCTGCCTTAATGCCGACGCCCGTACCAAGGAAAAGACCGGCACCGATTGCGGAGCCAAGACCCATCATGGTCAGGTGTCGAACCTGCAGCCCCTTGCCCAGCTGAGCTGTCTCGCCGGAGGTGGAGGTAATTTGCGATTCGGTCATGTCGCAAACATTACCTCGCTGATAACAGGGGCAATAACCGTATTACGGGTTTACCCCCATTCACCGTTTCGGGGCCAATTAATGTGTCTTCAAGAGCACCGAAAGTAGGTTATCCGGCCAGCTCATCCGGCACGTCGGCAAGCTGAGTGAAAGCAGCGGCACCTTCGTCATTGCCCGGGCGTTCCGTGCGGCGGACGCACACCGCCGAGTGGTCCGGGTGATGGTAGAAGTGCATGTTGTCGCGGCCCGAAATTTCCCATGCCTGAATACGGCGGTTCTCCGCGGGGACATCGATGGGCGTATCGGGGGCAATGAGGATGCTTCGGTCAATAATGCAGTCATTACCGAGGCTGACGCCGACGGTGCCGGCCGCGATATCGATGTGGCAGCGCTCGCCAACCGTGAGCGGCTTACGCTGACCGGAATCGTCATGAGCGGCAATGATGGAGGCCGACAGTCCCACCTTCGTGTGCGCGCCAATGACGACACCGGAGGATAGACGTCCCTCAATCTTGCATGGGCCCAGAGTGCCCGAGTTCAGCGAGACAAATCCCTCGCGCAGTACGGACGTACCCGGTGCAAGATAAGCGCCCAACCGCACGCGCTCGGCCTCTGCAATGCGGACACCGGCGGGCAGCACATAATCGACCATGCGCGGCATGCGGTCGATGGCGTAGACGTGAATCAGGCCACGGACGCGCAAGTGGGTACGCAGTTGCTCGAAGTTGTCCGGCAGACATGGCCCCTTGTTGGTCCACGCCACAACATGGAGCAACTCGTAGAGGCCCTTGGTGTTTAGCTGGTGCGGCTTAACCAGGCGGTGGGAGAGCAAATGCAGGCGCAGGTAGGCATCGTGCGGGTCGACAGCAGGCTTGGACAAATCCTCAATGGACGTGCGCACTGCCACCTGCTCCACGCGGCGATCCTCGTCCAAAATCACCTGACGAAGCAACTGTGGGGTCAAATCAGCGGCGCCGAGCCGGTGAGTGCTCGATTCTACGACCTCATCGCTTAACTGAGGTGCGGGAAACCAAGTATCGAGAACTGTACCGTCCATTGCGATATTGGCGATTCCCGTAGCGACAGCACCAGATGTAATCATGATTCTTAATATTAGTATCCCTTTAAGGAATCTTCGCGGAAGGATGAACTATGCCCCTAGCTGGCCTTGAAAGCACACAGAAAATGAAGCAGTGGTTCTTAGTGAGCCTCATCATTGCTGTTAGTGTGCTCGGACTCGGCTTCGTCCTGGCCCTGCCGGTGGTCTTCTACGTGGGATTCGCACTGCTGAGTGCTTGGATTCTCGCCGTAGCCAGCTTCTTTGGTTTCGTTTTGCCGCCGCGAGCAATGCCAATTGGCGCAGTCGGTGTGGCTATCGCCGCAGTGGTTGCGCTCATTGCGCCGAACCGTCTTGTGCTGGTTATCGCAGTTGCCATCGCGGTGGGGCTCGGCGGTGGCATGATTGCCCGCTTTTTGCTGGAGCGCAAGAACCGCGATCAGCAGGCACGCATCGATGCCCTGCCGATGTGGGAGCGCGATGAGCTGGGCGATGTCGCCGAAACGCTTCGTCCTGCTTATCGACGAGACATCGATCCCACCCCAGTGCAGCTGCCACATGCAACGGCCAAGATTGTCGCGGCCGTCTGTAAGCCGCTGGCCGGTTCTACGGTGATTGTCAGCACGAATGAGCTGCGTCCGGTGATTGCGGTCTATGGCTCCCGCGTGGCTGTGGTCTATGGTCCCGGCGCGGGCGTTGTCGAGGAGGATGGCGGAAACGGAGAGGCGACCGATTCTGCGGGGGAGGAGCGGGCGCCGGGGTCGTCGACAAGCGAAACTCCGGAGGCAATCATTGCCCAAACTCTCCCGGAAGGAGCGAAAACCCTGGTCTTTGAGGTGGCTGATGGGCTTAAGCGCCCGGCGGAGGGGAGAATTGGTGTGACCTCCGCCGAACCGCATGAGCTGGCGCTGTTCCTCGGTGGTGGCGCGCCCGCCAATGGGGATGCGATCAATGGTCGTGCGGCGCATATTCATCACAAAATTCTGGTTTCGCTGGCGCACAATGGTTTGTACGCTTAATTGATGTGAAATCGAAGTTAAATCTGCTCCAAGATCCTGTAGACCTCACGGCGGCACTGGTGGACATCGAATCGGTGTCCCACAATGAGACCGCGATTGCGGATGCCGTCGAGGCGGCATTGCGTGAGGTCGCGCAGGCAGATGAGTCGATTGAGGTCCTGCGCATTGACAACAACGTGATTGCGCGGACCCATCGGGGGTTGCCGCAGCGCGTGATTTTGGCAGGACACCTGGATACGGTGCCGACTGCGGACAATGTGCCCTCGACGCGTGGGGTAGACGCGCAGGGGCGAGACACACTGTTTGGGTGTGGAACTGTGGACATGAAAAGCGGTGACGCGGTCTACCTGCATGCTTTTGCGACGCTGGCGGCAAGCCAGGAGTTGCAGCGCGACCTGACACTCATCATGTACGAATGCGAAGAAATCGCCGCGGAGTTCAACGGGTTGCGGCACTTGAGTGAGTCGCATCCGGAGCTCCTGACTGGCGATGTCGCTCTGTTGGGCGAGCCCAGCGGCAATGTCATCGAAGCCGGCTGCCAGGGCTCTATTCGCCTGCGTCTGACCGCGCACGGCACACGTGCACACTCGGCTCGGGCATGGCTCGGCGACAATGCCGTGCACAAGTTAGCACCTGTGCTGTCACGTATTGCCGCCTATGAGCCGCAGACTGTGGATATCGACGGCTTGGCCTACCGCGAAGGGCTCAACGTCGTCTGGCTGGAGGCCGGGGTTGCCACCAATACGCTTCCCGACGAGGCGGTGCTGCGAGTCAACTTCCGATTCGCGCCCAACCGCAGCGCCGATGAGGCCATGGAGCACTTCCGAGAGGTGCTGGGGCTCGACGAGTTCGCGGCCGAGGATCTCACCGTCGATGTCGAGGATGTGAGCCCTGGGGCACTGCCGGGACTGCATGCGGCTGCTGCGAAGGAGTTGGTTGCGGTCGCAGGCGACGTCGTAAAGCCCAAGTTTGGGTGGACCGACGTGGCGCGTTTTTCGGCGCTCGGCATTCCTGCGGTGAACTTTGGCCCTGGTGACCCGGCGTACTGCCACAAGAAAGACGAGCAGATTCCGGTCGAGTGCATTACGGCACTGTGGGAGGACCTGCGGCGGTACTTGACCACCGCGCCGGTGGCTGAGTGAGCTTAGAATCACACCCTGCCCTCGCTGAGCGGGTGCGCGTATGTCATTGCTGGCATACATTGTGAGGTTATGAAACCTGTACGTACTCCGTCCCCAGCTAAGCGCCGTGCACTCCGCGGCCCAATCGCAATCCGACAGGCGGGCGAACCGCAGGCGTCTACGACCGACCGCAGGCTGTTGTCACACAATCCGAACACGGACTGGCTGCACAACGACACCTGGCGTGTGCTGCGCATTCAATCGGAGTTCGTTGACGGCTTTGGTGCGTTGGCGGAGATTCCGCCGGCGGTGACGGTGTATGGTTCGGCACGTCTGCCAGAGGACAGCCCGTACTACCAGTGGGGCTTCGACCTGGGCAAGGCACTGGCGGAGGCGGGTTACGCGACCATCACTGGCGGCGGCCCGGGCATCATGGAAGCCGCCAACCGCGGCTGTTACGACGCCGACGGCCTGTCCATTGGGCTGGGCATTGAGCTGCCGCACGAGCAGCACTTGAATGACTGGGTCGACCTGGGCATGAACTTCCGCTACTTCTTCGTGCGTAAGACCATGTTCCTGAAGTACTCGCAGGCGTTTATCTGTCTGCCGGGTGGATTCGGCACGCTCGATGAACTCTTTGAGTCACTGGTGATGGTGCAGACCGAGAAGGTGGAAAATCACCCAATCGTGCTGCTGGGTACTGAGTTCTGGTCGGGGCTGGTTGATTGGATGCGCGAGAAACTCGTGGCCATGGAGCTGATTTCTCCGACAGATATGGACCTTTTCCTGGTCACCGACTCCATTGAAGAAGCGGTCGAGTACATCGAGGCCGCGCACGAAAAGCTGATGGAAGAGTGCGAGCAGACCTCCGACGTTCGCGAAAAGCTCCGCCGAGTCCGTCGCTTCAGCGAGAGGTAAGACGCTGTGCGGAGTTTTTATCAGGACTCCGCGGTGCCGACGGTGATGGCCATCGTCAATCGCACCCCGGATTCCTTCTATGACCGTGGCGCAACGGCTGCGGAGGAGGCCGCGCTCGCTCGCGTCGACGAAGTTGTTGCGGCAGGCGCAGGCATTGTTGACATCGGCGGCGTCAAGGCCGGTATCGGTGCGGAAGTAACTGTTGCCGAGGAAATTGAGCGCGTGGTGCCGACCATCGCGAAGGTTCGCGAGCGCTATCCTGACCTGCACATAAGCGTCGACACCTGGCGCGCCGAAGTCGGGGAAGCCGCCATCAAAGCTGGCGCCAACCTCATCAACGACACTTGGGCAGGCCATGACCCGGAGCTGCTGGAAGTCGCGGGCGCCCACGGGATGGGTTACGTCTGCTCGCACACCGGTGGGGCACTGCCACGCACCAATCCGATTCGCGTGCGTTACGACGACGTCGTGGACGATGTCATCTCAGAAACCGGCAAGCTCGCCCAGAGGGCAGTGGACGCTGGCGTGCCGGAGGACCGCATCCTCATCGATCCCACCCACGACTTCGGCAAGAACACCTACCACGGCCTCGAACTTCTGCGGCGCTGCAATGAGCTCGTGGCTACAGGCTGGCCAGTGCTCATGGCGCTGTCGAATAAGGACTTCGTCGGTGAGACTTTGGACCGCCCGGTCGAGCAGCGTGTGCCCGGCACCTTGGCTGCGACCGCCCATGCGGCAGCTGCCGGTGTTGCGGTGTTCCGTTCGCATCAGGTGTCCGAAACTCTTGATGTTTGCCGTATGACTCTGGCTATTTCCGGTGATTTTGCACCACTGCATCCGGTGCGTGGGCTGGTGTAAGGGGCGTAGTTTGAGGCGCTTCACCCATGCCGCTGCGTGAAACAAAGGACTATGATGAAGAGAAGTAGTCGAAAATGCCGACAGGGATTCTAAACCGGGATCTTGAGCCGGGGTCTTAGACCGAGGTCTTGAACCGGGATTGTCAATCTCTTGGCTACCACAGCCAAGCTGGGGTGGTTGGTCGTCTCCTGCATCGACATTGTCTTAGAACGAAGGAGTTCACATGGCAGCAATGAAGCCGCGTACCGGTGATGGTCCGCTGGAGGCAGTCAAAGAGGGCAAGAAGATTGTAATGCGCGTCCCCGCAGATGGTGGTGGGCGCCTGGTGGTGGAACTGTCCCCGGAGGAAGCCAAGGAGCTCGGTGCAGAGCTTGTAGCAGTAGTGGAGTAGCAGAGTAGTGGGGTATCGGGTAGAGGCCGGGTAGAGGCGAGCCTGTCCGGTTTTGACCCAGCGGCGACCTACACAGGTGGTGTAGGTCGCCTTTTCTTCTTCAGGTGATAACGGCTCGAATGGAGGGGTTATGAACAAAAAGTACGGGCTGCAAATGTGAAACTGTGCGAGTTTATG
>NZ_KV795671.1:93442-103830 GCF_001809065.1 Corynebacterium sp. HMSC055G02
TTTTTGTCATAAACGTAGTCAGTAACTCGCATTGGAGTTACTTGGCTGAGCTCGACACGGGCTAAGATAGTGAAAATTATTTTTCTAGCTCAGTTTGAGGAGTGACCGACGTGCTAGCTGACATCATTGATGTGCTTGCTGACCCCATCGATGGCACTGATTTGAAGTTTGGTGATGCCGAACGAATGACTCTGAAGTCCGAATCCGGACATAGCTATGATGTCGCCCGCCAGGGTTACGTTACGCTCGCCGGTGGGGCTGGCCTGCGCTACACCGGCGATGACGCCAAGATGATTACCGCCCGCGAGGAGTTCCTCTCTGGTGGCCACTATGCTCCATTCGTTGAGGCAGTTACAGGCAACGTCCAGGACGTGCTTGACGACGCCAACGTGTCCGAAGCCGCCAGCCCAGTCATCTGCGAAGTCGGTGCGGGCACTGGTTATTACCTCGCACACACGCTGGACAGCATTCCCAATTCTCGTGGCGTAGGCATTGATGTGTCTGTGCCGGCCGCCAAGCACCTGGCCAAGAGCCACCCGCGCCTCGGTGCGGTTGTGGCCGATGCGTGGGCACGGTTGCCGCTGCGTGATGGTTCCATCGATGCGCTTACTGTTGTCTTCGCACCTCGCAACGCGGAGGAGTTCGCTCGCGTGCTCAAGCCGGGCGGCCAGGTTGTGGTTCTGACTGCCACCACTGGTCACTTGGGTGAGCTTCGTGAGCCACTGGGCATCATTGATGTCGAGCGCGGCAAGGTCGAGCGCATGATTTCCCAGGCAGAGGGGCACCTCGTGCCTGTTGGCGACCCGGAGCTGGTGGAGTTCGGTATGAACCTCAACCAGGGTGCAATCGCCGCGCAGATCGGTATGAGCCCGTCGGCACGCCATATTCACCCGGAGGTGCTGCAGGAACGCATTGCGGCGCTACCTGCAGAGATGCACGTCACCGCCCGTGCCTACGTCACTCGTCTTGGCCGCCCGGGAGACTAGCGTTTACTCCTTGACCTCGGTTTTGTGAATCTGCTCATCCAGGTCTTCCGGATCCAGGTCAGCATCCGAGAATTCCGCCGTTAGCGGAAGGCGAAGCTGCAGGTCAGTGCCCGGGCACAGTTCGATAGTGCCCGAGCGCAGCTTAAAGTCCAGCACATGCCCGCCGCCGGTGCCGCCTTCCGCGAGGAAGTGCACGTGACAGCCGGGCACCGAAATTCCCTTCTCATAGACCGGCGTGCGGAAGCCCGCAATCGTGCCCTGCAGGTTCTCAAAATCAACCGAGGCGTCTTCTTCCGTCGCATCAACCATCTTCTGGTACGGCTTTTCCTGCTTTACGACGGTTCGAGTCTTCACCCACTCAAATTCGCCGGTAATCCGCAGTGCGTACATAAAGTTTTGGCTCGGCACCAGGGAATCGATGATGGGGCTAATTTCCTTGCGAGTCAGGTTTTCCGGCGCATCCATCACCGTGTGCGGGACGAAGTTGGTCACCACCGTGTAGGGGCTGCGCTGATCCATGGTGGCCCGGGTTGCGGAGCCGTCGTGACGCACCTGCCAGCAGACCCCGTCGAGGATTACCATTTCGCCATCGAGGCCGTCGAAGGTACCGATGCCGAAGTTTCCATGACCAAGGATTTCGCCAATGGTCATCTCGCCGTCGTAGATGCCATCGAGCAGTGCGGACATCAGTGAGTTTTGGAAAATTGTGTGTCGGACCGTTGGAAAATTCTCGTGAGTGGTCATGGAAGCCATTATATTCGCGATATTTGTAGCCCAAGCTGGGGCGGGTCGTCTGTTAGATGTCCGATCGGCTTGTGGGTAAGGAAATCGTGGCAAGAAAAACGCCCTGCGGAAAAATCCACAGGGCGCGATTTGGTGAATCGAGCGGTTGGTTCTACTTCGGCTGGATGGTGACTGTCACTTGGTCAGCAGTGGAGACGATATGAACGGTCTGGCCATCGGCAGCGACAGTGGCGTGACCGCCTTCGACATTCACTGTGAACCCATTCGGGAAGTTGATCGAGGGCACAACGAGCTCGCTGGTGGAACCAGGTGCGAAAACTCCGGTGCCGTCGACGCGGTTATTGTTCCAGCTGGCCTGGTAGACACGGGTGTCGCGGTTCCAGTCGGTAGCTTGCGGGGTGCCTGCGACCGCTCGCAGGTGTGGAGCGGCGAGGATGGTCATCTTGTCGCGGTTGAAGGCATCGGCACCTACAGGTCCTGGAACAGTAGGGTCGAAGACCATGCCCTGTTCCTTCTGGTTCTGCGTCGTCGGGTCGTTGCATCCGCAGTAGGACCAGTACTGCCAGCCGACCATGTGGCGGCGGGCAAGCGAAATTACGCCATTGAGGGTATCGGCATCGTCGGTCGCACCGAACTCGGACAGCAGTGTGGCCGAGCCGTTACCGGATGAGACGATTTCCGCATTGTCGAAGGTACGACCATCGAAGAAGTCACAGCCCGTGTAGGTGTTGAACAGGGCATTCGTGGTGCAGTAGACATGCCAGCTGAGGGCCGTACCAGCGGTTTCAGGAACCTCCGGGGCTGCCGGATTCGTGTTCAATCCGGTGTTCCACATGGAGTAGGGCTCGTAGTGGACAATAGCGTCCGGGTCCTTGTCGACAATCTGATTGGCAGCCTTCTGGTGCAGTTCATCGAGCTTTTCCTTAGCCGGGCCGCAGTCGCCGAGAGCCAGATAGCACAGTGGGTATGCGGAGCCTGGCCACGGTTCATTTATGATGTCGTAGCCCATCAGTCCCGGCATGTCGCCAAGGCGTTTGGCGACATGGCCCCACATGGCTGCGTAACGCTCCTGCAACCCAACGCCGCCTGGCCCTTCGCGGTTATTCAGGAAGTTGTCGTATGCCCTAATGAGTCCGATATTGAGAGCCTGGTTAGCGGGGAAGCCAACCTTTAAGAGGCTGGGAACCCCGTCGTCAATGACAGCCCAATCCGGGGCAAATTCGCCTTCGAACTTCTCGTTGTACATGTCCTGGTGGGCATCGACCAAGACCGCGATTCCACGCTCAGTGAGCATGGAGATAGTGCGGGCAATGGAATCCAGGTATTCGTCGTTGTACTCGCCGGGCTTTGGCTCTACTGCTTTCCAGATAATGCCGACTCGCATGGAGTCGAAGCCCTGCTGCACGAGCCAGTCAGCATCGTCCTCGTTAAAGCCTCCGGCCTCTGGGGTGTAAGGATCGTGCTTGTAGACGATGTTCGATCCCTGAGTGAGGAAAGCACGGCCGTCACCGTCGGTAAACCAGCGACCGGACTGTCCAAGGGGACCACGCTCGGTGATGGTAGCGGTACTAGGGGATGGGGCTACTTCTGTAGCGAGCGCCTGATGCGGTACTGCACCCGCTAGCGCTATGGCAATGGCGGCACCAACTGCTGCCACCTTCTTAGTGAATCTCATACTCAGTATGCTATTGACCAGGAATGATAAATTCAGCCAAAACTTAAATTAGGTTTAGGAAAGTGGGCAAAGGCATAAGTAAATGTCCTGAACGGGGTTAGTAAAAAGGCTAAAAAAGGCCCACCGCTTCCTTCTCGGAAGCGATGGGCCTTATGAGGAGACTCCGTTCGCCGCGCATCCGTGGCGTCTCGCAGACAGCCAGCTACATCAAAGACTTATAGACCTCGACGGTCTGCTGAGCGATGTTCTCCCAGCTAAACACATCTTCAGCGCGCTTCTTACCCGCCTGGCCAACCTTGGCAGCGCGGTCGCGGTCGGCGACCATGTTGTTGACAGCGGCAGCGATGCCTCGTTCGAAGCCCTCCGGATCGGACTCGTCGTAGTGAACCAGAGTGCCGGTTTCACCATCGACGACAACCTCCGGAATACCGCCGACATCAGAGGCGACAACGGCGGTGCCACAGGCCATAGCCTCGAGGTTAACGATGCCCAGCGGCTCGTAGATGGACGGGCAGACGAAGGAATCCGCGGCCGTCAGAATCTCCTGGATCTTCTCCTTCGGCAGCATGTCCTGCACCCAGAAAATGCCATCGCGCTTCTCCTGGAGGTCATGGACGAGCTGCTCAGTCTCCTTCGCGATTTCCGGGGTGTCCGGAGCGCCGGCGCACAGAACGAGCTGCACACCGTCGTCGAAAAGCGATGCGGCCTTGACCAAATGAGCGACACCCTTCTGACGGGTGATGCGGCCGACGAACGCGACCATCGGGCGAGACGGGTCAACGCCGAGCTCCTCCAGGACAGACCAGCCGTTCTGTTCCTTGGACTCTTCCCACGTCGGGCGCGGGTACCACAGCTCGGTGTCGATACCGTTCAGGACAACGTGGACCTTGTCGGGGGAGATACGCGGGTAGGCATCCAGGATGGCGTCCTTCATGCGCGCGGAAACAGCAATGACAGCGTCTGCGTACTCCATAGCATTGCGCTCGGACCAGCTGGAAACGTCGTAACCGCCGCCAAGCTGCTCGCGCTTCCATGGGCGGTGCGGCTCCAGTGAGTGCGCGGTTGCCACATGCGGAATGCCCTTGAGCAGACCAGTGAGGTGACCGCCCAGGCCCGAGTACCACGTGTGAGAGTGGACGACATCAATGTCGGTTGCCGCGGCGGCATTTGCCATGCGCAACCCCGTGGACAGCGTCTTAATCGAGGCGTTGGCATCCTTCAACTCCGGGTCAACGCCGTGGACATATACATCCGCCTCATCGCGAGGAGCACCCATGCAGTGCACATCGACGTCAACGCCGTCGAGGCCGCGCATGAAACGAGTCAGTTCAGTTACGTGAACACCTGCTCCGCCGTAAATCTCCGGAGGGTATTCCTTGGTCATCATGGCAACACGCATAGTTCCAGCGTAACCAGATTTGACAATTTCCGTCGCTTGATATGCCTGGGTGTGGGTAGCGGGGAGGGGAGACTGGCAGCGAGGAACGTAAATCGCATATAGGTTGGTTGGTGTGAGGAGTCAACCACATGTTTTGTCCATTGTCCTTGCCGGTGGCGAAGGCAAGCGTCTCTTCCCGCTGACGGAAGACCGCGCTAAGCCCGCCGTGCCTTTCGGCGGTAGCTATCGGCTTATCGACTTCGTGCTGTCGAACCTGGTCAACGCAGGTTTCTTGAAGATCTGTGTGCTGACCCAGTACAAGTCCCACTCGCTCGACCGTCACATTTCGCAGGCGTGGCAGTTGTCCGGCATCACCGGCCAGTACGTCACCCCGGTGCCGGCTCAGCAGCGTCTGGGTAAGCGCTGGTTCACCGGTTCGGCGGACGCGATCCTGCAGTCGCTGAACTTGGTTTATGACGAGGATCCGGAGTACGTCATCGTCTTCGGTGCCGACCACGTCTATCGCATGGATCCGCAGCAGATGCTGGAGGCCCACATCGAGTCTGGCGCTGGCGTGACCGTCGCTGGTATCCGCGTCCCGCGTTCTGAGGCTAGCGCATTCGGTGTCATCGATGCCGATGACAACAACCGAATCACCGAGTTCCTGGAGAAGCCGGCTGATCCGCCCGGCACCCCGGATGACCCGAACTCGACGTTCGCGTCGATGGGTAACTACATCTTCACTACCTCCGCGCTTATCGACGCTATTAAGCGTGACTCGGAAGATGAAAACTCCGACCATGACATGGGCGGAAACATCATTCCGATGCTGGTAGAGGAGGGCGAAGCTTTCGTCTGGGACTTCAAGGACAGCTACGTTCCGGGTGAGACCGAACGTGACAAGGGCTACTGGCGTGATGTCGGTACCATCGATGCCTTCTACGAGGCCAACATGGACCTGATTTCCGTCCACCCGGTGTTTAACCTCTACAACAAGAAGTGGCCAATCCACACCTTCTCAGAGGAGAACCTGCCTCCGGCCAAGTTTGTCCAGGGCGGTATTGCTCAGGCTTCGATGGTCGGTGCTGGTTCGATTGTCTCCGGTGGTACGGTCCGCAACTCGGTGATTAGCACCAACGTTGTGGTCGAGGATGGCGCGACGGTGGAGGGCTCGGTTCTCTTCCCAGGCGTTCGCGTCGGCCGCGGAGCAGTGGTTCGCCATGCGATTTTGGACAAGAACGTTGTAGTTTCCGACGGCGCCATTATCGGTGTCGATCCGGAGAAGGACGCAGAGCGCTTCAAGGTCAGCGCTGGTGGCGTTGTGGCCGTTGGTAAGAACCAGGTTATCTAGACTGTCTGAGTCCGACCGGCTGAAAAGGCACGTACCGTGGGGTACGTGCCTTTTGCCTTTAACCCTTTTTGCTACCTAGTTGCTACCTAGCCCCAAAACTGGCAGCCCTAAAAGTTGCGGGCTGCACCTGTGAATATGGGGTGCGCATGTGAATACGGGCATGGGCTGCAAATGTGAAACTGTGTGAGTTTATGACACTTTCAAGCCATTTTTCGGGCCATTTTTGTCATAAACGCAGTCAGTAAGTCGCAGTGGCCCACCGCTGCCGCTAGCCGGCCGGCCAACAGTAGAAAACTACTTCTTCACCAGCACAGTGGTGCCAGCTGCTAGAGGTAGGCGCATCACGTAAGCGTCGTCAAGCTGGAGCATATATTCGTCGGCTTCGCGGGCAGCGACGGTGTCACGGTCAGTGCGTGACGAGTCAGCGACAGTGCCGTCGAGGAGCGCGCCGGTCAGGACGAGCGCGCCACCGGAGCGAAGCAGCGGCCAGGCCTTTTCCTGGGCGGCGCGGAGGATCGCCGGGGCGACGTCCAAGTAGACCAAGTCGTAGGAGTCGGCGGCCAGTCGATCCATGACCTCCAGCGGCTGCGAAGGCAGGAAGCGCTGTCGGTTGGGGCGGATGCCTGCGGCTCGGAAAGCGGACTTTGCCAGAGACTGGTGCTCGAGCTCCGGGTCGATGCAGGTGAGAACGCCGTCATCGCCGAGGCCGGCGGCCAGGTGCAAACCGACTACGCCTGCCGCAGGCGATGCGATGACAGCGGCGGGGTGACCGTCGCGGCGGGCACTGGTCAGAGCCATGAGCGAGGTCAAAGCGGCGCCGGTCATCGTATCGGGGACGGCAACTCCGTATTCGCGAGCGCTCTCTCGGGCGCTTTCAAGGGCCTCGGAGACTACGGTCGTGTTGTTGACGTGCTGTGCAATAGCGTCACGTGCGGATAGCGGGGTAGCAGAAGAACTCGTTTCGGACACGCTCTATAGCGTAGGAAAAAACTTCGGGCAGGGCAGCGGGGCGCGCCGGTCAGTGCCGGACTAGGTGCGTAAACAAGCCTCAAATTTGTCTGGACTCTCAAACTATTTTCAGGGTAAGGTCACTACAAACCTAAGGTTGGTAAGGAACACTGAACCTCATGCCCGAACGAGTCAAGTCCGAACGAGTCAGCGCAGGCGCCAGCCGCGAGGACGCCCCGTCCGCTGACGTAACTGAGCAACTGTCCGGCACCGCGGCTTTTGATGCAGGTGTGGGGGAGATGCCGTCGTGGTCGGAACTTGTCCAGGCCCACGCGGATAGTGTTTATGGGCTCGCATATCGGTTGACTGGTAACCAGCAGGACGCGGAAGACCTGACGCAGGAGACATTCATGCGTGTGTTCCGCTCGCTGAAGTCATACCGTCCCGGCACTTTTGAAGGCTGGCTGCATCGGATTACCACTAACCTGTTTTTGGATATGGTCCGGCACCGGCAGGTCATCCGGATGGAGGCATTGCCGGAGAACTACGACCGCGTCCCGGGTACGCTGAAGACCCCGGAGCAGGCCGTCGATGACGCGATGCTCGACCCGGATTTGGAAATCGCGCTGGCTGAGCTGCAGCCGGACTATCGCGCGGTGGTTGTCCTCTGTGATGTGGTGGGGCTGACCTACGAGGAAATTGCCAGCACCCTTGGGCTCAAGATGGGCACTGTGCGTTCGCGTATTCACCGGGCACGTTCCAGCTTGCGGGCGACGTTGGAGCGCCTGGAGAAGGAACGACAGGAGCTGCCGGAGTCGGTCACCGCAGGCTAGATTTCCCGCACTCAATCCGCGGGAGCGGCTATTGTGGGGCTAGTTAAATAGGTGCGATTTCTGGAGGTGCTGCAGTCTGTGATTCAGCAGGGCGATGACAAGCGTTTTTTGTCAACGGAGCATCTCGGCACCGAGGCAATTGCCGCTTTTGTTGACGGCGAGTTGTCGGTCGTAGCTGAGCGTCGTGCGCAGGCGCACCTGATGGCATGCCCGGAGTGTCGCCGGGAGGTCGCGAAGCAGCGGCAGGCAGCCAAGCGTCTGCGTGATAGCGCGCCCTTGCACATTCCAGCTGAGCTGCGCGCTCGTATTGCTGATTTCGCAGGCAGTTGCGAGGACTCAGAGCCCCATCGGTCGGCGCGGCATCTCGCGCACCGTCCGCCGGAGTCGCTGAGCGCTGCGTTGGAGCAGATCGTTCGTGGTTTTCGTAAAGGTGGTAGTCACTAGTGGGCAAACATCGCTCTTTCGATGATTCCGCGTTTGCCCCGGACTCCGATCGTGCCGCCGCAACTGGCGGGTTACAGCGTGCTCCAGGGCAGAAGCTTGACGACGACACCAGTGCCACCGCCCAAGAGTATTCGCCGTGGCAGGATTCGTCGTCACGCATGACGACGGGGCGTCCAGCCCGCAAACCCGAAGCGAAAAAGAAGCCTCGCCCGAAGACGGCTCCCCGCGTCAGCGCGCGGGAAGTGATTTTTGGCCGCGAGGTGCCGTGGCGTGTGATCGCGGCGTCGTCGGCCGTGGTGCTGCTCATTGGCGGTGTTGGCGGCTTTGTTGGCGGTTGGGCTGGCAAGACTTTCCGCTCGGACTACCAGCGTGTGGAGCTGCAGCAGATCGAGGGGCGGCCGGGCAACGGTGATTTGACTGAAATCGGCAAGGTGGCGGAGGCTCTTCGTCCCGCGGTGGTGTCGATTGCGGTCAGTGCCGGTGAGGTCTCGGGCGTGGGCTCGGGGTTTGTCATTGATGGTGACGGTCATATTTTGACGAATAACCACGTCGTTTCGGCGGTGGCGGACCGGCAGGATATGCAGGTCTCCGTAACGTTTTGGGACGGCGGCAAGCTGAAGGAAGTGCCGGCCAAGATTATTGGCCGCGACCCGAAGACCGACCTCGCCGTAATTAAGGTCGAAGATGTTGCGGGGCTGACCGTGGCGCAGCTTGGTGATTCCAACGCGGTTGCGGTCGGTGACACCGTGATTGCGATGGGCTCGCCGCAGGGGCTCGGCGGCACGGTGACCTCGGGAATTGTCTCCGCGCTTAATCGGCCGGTGCGCCTGGCCGCTGAAGGGACTGACACGGACGGCTACGCCGATGCGATTCAGACCGATGCCTCCATCAACCCGGGTAACTCCGGTGGTCCGCTGGTGGATATCCGCGGTGCCATTATCGGTATTAATACGGTGATTTTCAGTAGCTCGGGTGGCTCACAGGGGTTGGGCTTTGCGATTCCAATCAATTCAGCCGTTGCCATCGCTGAGCAGCTCATTGCCGGTGAGCAGCCGGTTCATCCTGGGATTGGCGTGACAGTGCGCACGGTTTCCAATGGCGCACTGACTGGTGCCGAGATTGCCAGCATCCTGCCGGGAGGCGTTGCCGACCGGGAAGGCCTGCAGGAAGGCGATGTGATTACGGCTGTGGGAGACCGCGCGGTATCGTCCGCAGATGAGCTCACGGTGGCGCTGTGGACTGTTGGCGCTGGTAATGAGGCGGTATTGAAGATCGTTCGCCACGGAGCCGAGCTGGAGGCGAAGATCACGCCGGAGTAGGGGGCGCTGGTTTCTGCGGATTTAGCAGATTTGGTGGATTTGGCCACGCAATGCTGCATGCGAGGTGCACTGTAACTAAGGTGGTATAACGTGTTTTCTAATGTTGGCTGGGGCGAGATTCTTGTCCTCTTTATCCTCGGACTAATTCTCATCGGACCTGAGCGGTTGCCGAAGGTAATTGAGGACGTCCGCGCATTGCTCTTGGCTGCGCGCACCGCAATCAATGACGCACGCGATAACCTCTCGGACGAGTTCGGCGAAGACTTCGACGATCTTCGCAAGCCGCTGCAGGAGCTCAACGATCTCCGTCGTCTCAACCCGAAGACCGCCATCACCAGGACGCTTTTCGACGGCGATGACACCTACCTGGACATGCTCTCCGGTAAGCCCGCAGCGGGTGGTGGCGGAACTGGTGCAGCCGGAGCTGCAGGAGCGGCCGGGCCTGCGGGTCAGCAGTACCAGCAGTCCAATACGAACCAGCCAGTGCAGCCGGCTCCGTCGCAGCAGCCGCTCCCGCAGCCGGGGACGTGGCAGGATCCAGTTGCCCAGGCCCGCCAACAGCAAGCACAGCAAACACCACAGCAGCCGCAACAACCTCAGCAGCCCCGTGGGGTGCAGGCCTGGGTCGACGACGACAACCTATAGAGGTTGCAAACCGTTCCCGACCGCAAGTTACTGACTAGGTTTATGACACTTTGAGCACAAATTTT
>NZ_KV795672.1:0-197330 GCF_001809065.1 Corynebacterium sp. HMSC055G02
ACATCAGCCAACCAAACACATAAACTGCCTGGCCACGCTGACCTCCGAATACATTACACACACACCACCCAAAGACACAAAACCCCAGGTAGATAGATCTGATCTAGGGTTTTCCTGTGCAGTAGAGCGACTTACCAGAAGCTGCCAGTCCTCTCCTTTGATGAAACCCAAGAAGAGCTACAGCTACTGTCCACGAAGTCTTCGGTGATAATCCTCGAAGGCTTCTCTGGAAGAATGTATTCGCTCCTTTCGCTGACTGTCCGTGGTTTTCCTGACAATGACTTCACGGTCGTAAAAATTCCGCTGGAATTCATCCTCCAGTCCGACCATGTCGGAAAGGCCACCGATGAAGGCATCATATTCACGGATAACGATTTCGTTTTGCCTATCTTCAACGGTGTAGAACACATTTGGGTTTTCAACCGTCAATCGGCCTGGCGTGCTCTGCGGGCTCACCCGCCGAGAAGCAACCTCACCCTGAAAATCGTGGGCTTGTTCGGAGCCCGTTTCTGACGCACGCTGAGACTTCTTCGAGAAACGCGCGATAATCCGACCCATCAACGAGCCTCCCCGTCCAGCACGGTTTTCATGTCTTGGACTCATCGCTACCACCTTTGCTTCGGCTTCTACGCTCCCTTTAAAACAACTAAGGCTCCAAGCTGACCAGGAGCAGATGATTCTGAAATCATCAATCCCCTAGCCTGCCCGGAGCCCTAGCCCAGCTACCTAAAAGGAATCAAGCTGCATAAACACCAATTAATCGAGAGATTAGCAGCGCGCCTACACAAAGACCAACCAGCACCTACACGAACTTCACACCAGCGAAGTTCTTCTTACCGCGGCGCAGCACGATCCACTTGCCGTGCAGCAGGTCCTCGGCAGCTGGCTCCCACGCTTCGTCCTCGATGCGCTGGTTATTAGCGTACGCGCCACCTTCCTTAATGGTGCGGCGTGCCTCGCCCTTCGACTTGGCAAGACCCGCAGCGACGAGAAGGTCAACAGCAGTACGTGGCTCGCCTTCGGCAATCTCCGCAACCTCGGTCTCGGAAACGGCACCTGCCAGAGTGGCCTCATCCAACTCGGTCAGCTCCGCGCGTCCAAACAGCGCCTGCGCCGCCAACTCGACAGCCTTGGTGGCCTCTTCGCCGTGAACCAGGTTGGTCATCTCCTGCGCCAGACGACGCTGCGCCTCACGCTTGAACGGACGCTCCGCAACAGCGACCTCGTACTCAGCAATCTCTTCCTGAGACAGGAAGGTGAACCAACGCAGGTAGTCAATAACAACCGAGTCACCAGCGTTGAGGAAGTACTGGTACCAGGAGTACGGCGAGGTCTTTTCAGCGTCCAGCCACAGCTTGCCGCCACCGGTAGACTTACCGAACTTCTGACCCTGCGCATCGGTCACCAGCGGCACGGTCAGGCCGTGCACCTTGGCGCCGTCGATACGCCTGTTCAAATCGACACCAGAGACGATGTTGCCCCACTGATCACCGCCGCCAATCTGCAGCACGCAATCGTAGTTGCGGCGCAGCTGCACGTAGTCGTTGGACTGCAGCAGCATGTAGGAAAACTCGGTGTAGGAGATACCGTCAGACTCGAGGCGACGCTTCACAGTGTCGCGATCGAGCATCGTGTTGAGGGAGAAGTTCTTGCCGACATCGCGAAGGAAGTCAATGACGGACATGTTCATAGTCCAGTCAGCATTATTGACCATCGTCGCCGGGGCCTCGCCCTCAAAGTCAATGAAACGACGCAGCTGGCCCTTGATAGCCTCCAGGTTGTGCTCAATGGCGTCCTGGCTAAGCATCGAACGCTCACCGACATCACGCGGATCGCCGATGAAGCCCGTAGCACCGCCTGCCAGTGCAATTGGGTGGTGACCGGCCAGCTGGAAACGACGCAACATAATCATCGGAACCAGGTGGCCCGCGTGCAGCGAATCGCCCGTTGGGTCAAAACCGCAATACAGAGTAATGGGGTTTTCGCACGCCTCACGCAGCGCGTCAACATCGGTGGACTGATTAATCAGGCCACGCCACTGTAGTTCGTCGATAATGTTCTGTTCAGTCACGTCCCCTATCGTAACGTCTCGCTTGCCGACGTTCACCGCGAGGGTGACCTAGAACTCCTCAACGGCCTTCTTGTGGCGCCGATAGGCTGAGACGGAATCGTCCGGAAGCCACAGCCGCCAAGGCCGATTCGCCGCTCGCCGAACGCCCACACGCGGGCCCGCGTGGATGTCTTTATCCGGGTTGATGCTCTCTGGCTGCGCCACGAACACGCGTGACGACGGATCCAGCGCATCTGCCCCATAGTCATTT
Organism: Corynebacterium sp. HMSC055G02; assembly: GCF_001809065.1. Classification (NCBI taxonomy): domain Bacteria; kingdom Bacillati; phylum Actinomycetota; class Actinomycetes; order Mycobacteriales; family Corynebacteriaceae; genus Corynebacterium; species Corynebacterium sp. HMSC055G02. The sequence goes on from NZ_KV795672.1 coordinate 2,322, forward strand.
AAGTCAAGGCCAAGCGCCTGACCAACATTGCCCGGACCACGTCCGAGACCCGCAACCGCAGGTTTTTCACCGCGGCGACGGCGCACCGCATCCAGGCCCTGCTCAATGCGTACGGAGCGGACTAATACTCCCCCGCCCGTGCCGTCCGTAGCGCTGGTGATGTTGGCGCAAAAGTGGATGCCATAGGAGCGGTAGATATACCAATGCCCCGCCGGGCCAAACATGGCGCGATTGCGTGCGGTTGGCCCCATGAAGCAGTGCGCGGCCGGGTCAGGATAGCGCTGGTCAACTGGGCCACCATAGGCCTCGACCTCCGTGATGGTGGCGATAACATGCTCGGCGGGGATGACAATTACGCAGCCGAGCAGCGTCTTCGCAGCCTCAATCGGAGCTCCCGACAGCACAGTGCGGTCGAGGACGCTGTAGCCGTCGGGAAGCGGGAAAGGCAATTACTTGTCCCAGGCGATAGCTTCGTCGGAAAGCATGACCGGAATGCCTTCGTCGATGCGGTAGGCGATCTTTAGGCGAGGATTGACCAGCACCTGCTCGTCTTCGAGGTATTCAAGCGGCCCCTTGTCACGCGGGCAAGCGAGGATTTCAAGGAGTTTCGGATCAAGGCTCATAGTCCACTACCTTACCGAACTGAATTGCCAGGGTGTCACGCTGACCTTCCAAAGCAATCAGGTTGTCCTGACCGATTGCATCCTGGATCTTCTGAACCGCGGAATGCAACAGGTCGATGGACTCCCGCGCCGGATTCTCGGCCTTGTGACGCAGACGCTCCGGGACCGCGAGGTAGGAGTTGACTGTCTGCGGCAAGTACTCCTGGATAATGCCGCCGATGACCACCTTCTGCTCGGGATAATCTTTGAGGTACTTCCACTCGCTCAGGACGGATTCCAGCGTCGCACCCAGGTCATTTGCGGCGTTGCCAAGAGCTTCGCCAGGCTGGGCATCGAAAAGCCTGCCCAATGTCCGGTGAAGATTCCTACGCAGCTCAGATGGATTGAGCGGGCGACGCTGTGGGACCTCAGGCTTCGGCGCCGAGCTAACGGACTTCTGAGCCCCTTTGCTCTGCCTCGGCAACAAAGCAACCGACGCGCCCCAGGCGGCAATCGCAACAACCGGCCACAGGAAACCAAGCCCCACGGTCAGGTGCAGCAGCACGACGGCGATGGCAAGGATGAGCCCGACAATGTTGGCGGGACTGTTGAGAAAGCCACCGCCAGAAGAAGTGCCGGAGGATTTACTGGTAGCCACGAATCTCCTTGAACACATCAGCAAGCTCGGTCTCACGGGATTCAAAGACCTTACCACCAGTCAGGTTCGCAAGTTCCTGCATTTCTCCCGGATCCGCCTCTCCATAGCGGATGACGAATACCGGCGGCAGATTCCCGCCCTTGGACTGGTAGAAATCACGGAATTCCGCAAAGCTCTTGCCCGACGTCACCTGACCATCGGTCAACACCACGATAGACGGGATGGAGTTCTTATCCGAGCTGCCGAGAAGGTCGAAGGCCTGAATCAGTGCGTCGTAAAGCGCCGTCTCGCCCTCTGCGTACAGACCATCGACGGCGGCGGTGAGCTGCGCGCGCGATTCCGGGCCGTCAATTGTCGTGGTCGTGGGCTCGCCGACGCTCGTACTGAACGGCAGAATCGTCGCGATCTCACGGTTTCGCAATCCCACGCTTCCCGTTTCGGTGCGTGCACTGCCGTCGACGATTGCGCGCATTGTCGCCTGTAGATCAGCGATGCGCTCCCCGAACATTGAACCGGAAGTGTCGAGAACAAAGACCGACTCTCCGGGCACGCGCAGGTCATTGTCGTACGCCTCGATGAGACGATCCGTGACTGCGCGATCACCCGGGAACGGCAGCTCGATAATGACGCTGTTGGTCATGCTTTCCGGCAGGTTGGCGTCATCGGAGACCGGGCGAAGGAAGTGGTCGGCGAGAACCTGCGAGTTCGCTTCCAGCCACTGCCCGAGTGCCTCCGTCTGCCGCGCGGCAAGGTCGTTAGCCGGCTGAGCTAGTGGCGTCAGCGGGTAATCCGCACTGATGACACCGTCGCTCGGAACAACAACTTCCAGGTCAGCGCCCTCTTTATTCATCTGCTGCAACACAGCTTCATAGTTGATGAGCGCGTCGACGGAGTCCGGCTCATCCAGGAACTTGTCGCGCAGCCACCCCGACGAACCCGAGGTCATCTTCTGCCCCTCGAAGAACTTCTGCAGTTCAGGCGTGGTGCGGTTGATATCCCCCGTAGTCAGCGCCGATCCGGTGTCGGCGAACGCGGTCGCAACCGACACCACACCGGAAAAGCCCGAGTTCGATTCCGCGGGGTTGGTCATGCCGTAGGCCAATTTGCCTGACGACGCAGCCTCCGCGATCTCAGCCCACGTCGGCTGCTTGGTATCCCAACCGAGCTCCCGAGCCTTCGCCGAATGGATACCGAACGCTACGGGTGAGGTGGCGACTTTCTTGGCTTCGCCCAGCTTGTCAGCCCCACCGAGCAGATCAACGTACCGGTTGGTAGCAAACCAAGTGGCGTCAAATTGGTTGTCGAATTCGCCTGAGACAAGCGCGTGGCTGTTCTTCACGGTGCCGTCGAGAAGCTCAAGGTTAATAGTAAAACCGAGGTCGTCGGAGGCCTTTTGCATCAGTGGCTGGAGCTCTGCAAGCTCCGTGGCCCCGGCGATGCGCATAGTCGAGCCCTTGAGGTCAGAATCGACGTCGACTTTGTTGGTCTTCTCCCCGTCGGAGCCCAGCGGCAGGTTCAGGCCACCGTCGGAGCAGGCCGCGGCAGCGAAGATGCCGAGCACACCGACGAGGCCAAGAAGCATTTTGCGGAGGGCAGTTAGTGCCTTATCCATGTTCATTCGGCTTTACCCCTCTTCTGTTTCCGGCCTCGGTGGGCTCTGGTATCCACGGGACACACCCTCAATAAGCTGCTCGAGGATGTCGAAACTCGGCGGATCAATGGAGTCCACAAAATCGGTGGAGACCTCCTGGCCCGTCTTCAACTGCGTCTGGAATTCCTCCATCGCCTCAGGCTGGCTGGAGCGGTAACCGTGCTTGGCCGCCAGCTTCTGAAGCTCAGGGTCTTCGGCGAGGAGCCGTGCGACCGCAGCTCCATTGTCGTTAAAACCCAGCGCCACGTGAGTACTCAGAATCGTCGGCGATGGATACGCCAGGCGCATTTCCGACTTCAACCGGCTGTTCGGGGCACTGTTCTCCCCCAGGAACTGCGACTCGTAAACCATCACCATTGGCTTCGAACCGACACCCTGCGAGAGGTAGTCCGAAAATGGACCAGCCGACGAGGATTCCGTGTACCCCTGGCCGGTGAACAGAGGGGTGAGCTCCGGCAAGACCGCATTGACCTGCCCATTGTCAGACACAATCCGGCCTTCATTGGTAATCCAAGACATGAGCGACAAGTACATTGCGGCCGAGTTCGACGAACGAATGTCCGTTGTGGACATCTGCACCGTGCGCGGCGACGGATAATCGCTCTCCGCGAAGTCACGCCAGCGGACATTGTCGTGCTGCATCGTGGCCAGCGCTGCCATATCTACCTGCCACGTAGTGCCCTGTTGGCGAGCAACATTTTCCCGCGCCAATGCCTGCAAGATGTTGTCGAAAGTAGCGATCGCCATCGGTGTGTAGAAGACGTCGTACCGCTCAGCGCCGCTCATTTTCTCGGCAATTTTCTCCGCTGCCGGTGCCGACGACGGGAATGCCAAGTCGAAGGAATCCAGATCCACATCCGTGGCCATCCGACGCGAACCCGCCGTCTTTACTTCCACCACATAGCCGTGAGAGGCAAGAGCCTTCTGGACCTCTTTGTCTTCGAAGAAGGGCTTTTTCTCAGAGCCAACAATCGCCTTGACGACGGTCTTTTCACCACCGAAGAAATCACGGTTTCCTCCGGAGCTGCCACCAGAAAAACCTGGAATACTACCGCCGCGACCGACATAGACTGCAACAGCCGCGATGACAATCAAAATGACTGCAAGAATTGCCCCCGGGCCCATGCACCCTTTCTTGCTACCACTCTGATTTTTATTTTTATCTCGTGAGCTGCGATTTCCACCGCTCGACCGCGTACTTTCCGCCATGAAATTATGGTAAGAGACCCGGCCAAACCTGGCAACAGATATAGAAATAATCAGTAATCTGCGTCACTTCGGGGGGGGCACCCTGGCATTACAAGGTTACTGGTGGCGTCGGATCGATCCGAGTTACTGACTGCGTTTATGACTGGCGGCGGCGGGTCGAGCCGAGTTACTGACTACGTTTATGACAAAAATGGCCCGAAAAATGGCCTGAAAGTGTCATAAACTTACACAGTTTCACATTTGCAGCCCGTATTCGCACGTGGAGCCCGTAATTTTTCGGGTGGCCAGTTATCGGGTTGATAGTTACCGGGTCATCAGTTGTCGGGTTGCTGGTTTTTCTCCTCCCCCCCCGGGCTGTAAAAAATCGGCGTGCGGTCGATTGACCGCACACCGATTAATTAGCTGCGTTAGCTGGGCTAGCAGGTTTGCTAGCTCTAGCAGCTTTAGCCGCGAACCGGCTTTTCAGCCCACTGCTTCAGCTCGGTATTCTTCTCGTCAACGCGAGCGAGCTGCTCTGCAACACGGACACCCGCGGTGCCGCCGCGAGTATCGCGGGAAGCGACAGCACCGTCAATAGTCAGCACTTCACGGACCTTCGGAGTCAGTGCCGGGTGGATACCGGCGAGGTCCTCGTCGGAAAGCTCGTCCAGACCGATACCGCCCTTGGACTCTGCGATGCGGACACACTGGCCGGATGCCTCGTGAGCGTCGCGGAACGGTACGCCCTCGCGGACCAGCCACTCAGCCAAGTCCGTGGCCAGGGTGTAGCCCGCCGGAGCGAGCTCGCGCAGACGGTCTTCGTGGAAGGTCAGCGTTGCCACCAGGCCGGTCAGGGCCGGCAGCAGCAAGGTTAGCTGCTCAACCGAGTCCACCAAAGGCTCCTTGTCCTCCTGGAGGTCACGGTTGTAGGCCAGCGGCTGCGCTTTCAGCGTGGCCATAAGACCAGCGAGGTTACCGATCAGGCGACCGGTCTTACCGCGGGTCAGCTCTGCCACGTCCGGGTTCTTCTTCTGCGGCATGATGGAGGATCCAGTCGACCAGGCATCAGCCAGAGTGACGTAGCCGTACTCCGGGGTGGCCCAGTAGATGATTTCCTCTGCCAGGCGAGACATGTCCACAGCAATCTGGGCGAAGACAAAAGCCGCCTCAGAGGCGAAGTCACGCGAAGAAGTGCCGTCAATGGAGTTGTCCGTGGCAGAGTCGAAGCCGAGCTCCTCCGCGATGGCCTCCGGATCCAGGTGCAGCGAAGATCCCGCGAGCGCACCGGAACCGTACGGGGACACAGCCAGTCGACGGTCGAGATCGCGGATGCGGTCCAGATCGCGCAGCAGCGGATGCGCGTGAGCCAGCAACTGGTGGGCCAGCAATACCGGCTGCGCTGCCTGGGAGTGGGTCTTGCCCGGCATGATGGCATCCGGATGTGCCTTGGACTGAGCCACCAGGGCGGCAACCAGGTCAGTGACATCCAGTGCAACGCCGCGCACGGCATCGCGCAGCCACATGCGGAACAGAGTTGCCACCTGGTCATTGCGGGAACGACCAGCGCGCAGGCGACCGCCGACCTCCGGGCCGACGCGATCAATCAGACCGCGCTCCATGGCACCGTGGACGTCCTCATCTGTCGGCTCTGGACCAAATTCGCCGGAGGCAACGTCGCGACCGAGCTGATCAAGGCCTTCGATCATGGTGTCAAAGTCGGCATCGCTGAGCAGCCCACGGGCATGCAGCACTCGGGCGTGGGCCTTGGACGCAAGAACGTCGTAAGGCGCGAGCACCCAGTCAAAATGGGTGGACTTGCTCAATGCGGCCATCGCCTCGGACGGGCCACCGGCAAAGCGGCCGCCCCACAGGGAGCCTTCGTTGGTACCGTGCTTTTCGACCATTGTCTTTTCCAATAGGCCTTTCGCTCTAGTCGCTCTGGAGAAGCTTTACAGTTTGAAGTCGCGCTTTGCGGCCATCTTCGAGGACAGGCCGTGCAGCTCGACAAAACCGCGAGCCAGGGTCTGGTCGAAGGTGTCGCCCTCGTCGTAGGTAGCCAGGTTGAAGTCGTACAGCGAGGTGTTCGAACGACGACCGTTGACGTTGCAGTGACCTGCGTGCATGACCATGCGGATGTCACCGGAAACGCCCTTCTGGGACTCCTCGATGAAGGCATCCAGCGCGCGCTTCAGCGGCGAGAACCACAGGCCGTCGTAGACCAGGTTGGCCCACTCGCCCTCGACCTGACGCTTGTAACGAGCCAGCTCACGCTCAACGGTGACGTCCTCGAGCGCTGCGTGTGCGGTCATGATGGCAATTGCGCCCGGAGCCTCGTAAATCTCGCGGGACTTAATGCCGACCAGGCGGTCTTCAACCATGTCCAGACGACCGATGCCCTGAGCACCAGCGCGGCGGTTCATCTCTTCGATGGCCTCAAGCACGGAAACCTTCTTGCCGTCGATGGCAGTCGGCTTACCGTCCTCGAAGGAGATGATGACCTCGTCCGGGGAGCTGAAGTTCAGGGTCGGATCCTCGGTGTACGCGTAGACATCCTTGGTTGGTGCGTTCCACAGGTCCTCCAGGTAGCCGGTCTCAATGGCGCGACCGAAGAGGTTCTGGTCAATGGAGAACGGAGAGGACTTGGACTGCTCAATTGGCAGACCCTTCTCCTCAGCGAAGGCAATAGCCTTGTCGCGGGTCCAAGCGAAGTCACGAGCCGGTGCAATAATCTTCAGATCCGGGGCGGTGTTGGCGAAACCAACCTCGAAACGGACCTGGTCATTGCCCTTACCGGTGCAGCCGTGTGCGACGTGAGTGCCACCGAACTCCTCTGCGGCCTTCGCCATGTGCTTAACAATCAGCGGGCGAGACAGTGCAGAAACCAGCGGGTACTGCTTCATGTAGAGACCATTGGCCTTAATGGTCGGCAGGCAGTACTCCTCGGCGAACTCGTCCTTAGCGTCGACAACGACAGCTTCGACAGCGCCGGCGTCCAGAGCGCGCTGACGCACGGACTCCATGTCCTCGCCGCCCTGTCCGACATCGATGGAAACTGCGACGACCTCGCCGTCGGTCATTTCCTTGAGGTACGGAATAGCAACGGTGGTGTCGAGGCCACCAGAGTAAGCAAGAATAACCCGGTTGGTCATAGGGTAAGCGCTCCTTTAATCGGTGCTTTAAAGCATTTCGTGGAATAGTTTACTGGTTCGTTCCGGCGGCTAGACGCTGGGCTAGGTCAGCGCCGGAAAGTGGTTCTCTAGCCAGGCACATTACGGTGTCATCTCCCGCAATTGTGCCAACGATTTCTTTGAGTCCCGCACGGTCAATCACACTGGCTAGATACTGTGCGGCTCCCGGTGGTGTACGCACAACCGCGATGGTGCCCGAATGATCAATGGAGACCAGCAGCTCGTCTAAAACGCGCCGCATCCTGGCCACTGCCCCGCTGGAGACAGCGAGTGCATCTTCGACGATGGAATACCGCGAACCGTTGGCTCCATCGCGAATCTTTCGGGCTCCCAGCTCATCGAGGTCTCTGGACAACGTCGCCTGCGCAATCTCAATGCCTTCGTCGGCAAGCAGCTCGACGAGCTGAACCTGACTGGACACGTGATGCTGCGCCAGCAGGTCAGCGATGCGCGTCTGCCTAGCTGTGCGAGAACCTGGTTGTGCTGCGGTCATGACCTTACTGCCTCTCCACCAGCCAGGTCAGCAACGCCTTCTGAGCGTGCATGCGGTTTTCCGCCTCGTCGAAGACTACCGACTGCGGGCCATCGATGACCTCGGCGGTAACTTCGTTGCCGCGGTATGCCGGCAGGCAGTGCAGGAAGATGGCATCCTCATTTGCCTTGGCCATCAGCTCAGCGTTGACCTGGTACGGCAGGAACGGAGTACGACGATCCAAGCCGTCGTTCTCCTGCCCCATGCTGACCCAGGTATCGGTGATGACAACGTCGGCACCGGCAATGGCCTCATCGACGTCCGCGGTCACGGACACGACCGCTCCGGTCTGTTCCGCGACCTTCTTGGCACGGTCGACGTAGACCTGCTCCGGCTGGAAGTCCTCCGGTGCACAGATGGTGACGTCCAGACCTGCGGTGGCGAAGCCCACAAGGTAGGAGTTGGCCATGTTGTTGGCACCATCGCCGAAGTACACAGCCTTCTTGCCACGCAGTCCCGTCTGGCCTTCCTCCGGGCACTTGTGCTCGATGATGGTCTGCAGGTCAGCGAGAATCTGGCACGGGTGGAACTCGTCGGAAAGCGCATTGACAATCGGCACCGTCGCGGTCTCAGACATGGCCTCCAGCCCTGACTGCGCGTAGGTGCGCCAGACAATTGCCGAGACAAAGCGGCTGAGCACAGCAGCGGTGTCCTGGTAGGTTTCGCCCTTGCCCATCTGCGAGTTACCGGTTTCGACCACAATCGCGTTGCCGCCCAGAGCTGCGATACCAGCGTCGAAGGAGAAACGGGTACGAGTCGACGTCTTGTCGAACAGCACCGCAACCGACTGTGGCCCCTCAAACGGACGTCGGGAGTACGGCGCTACCTTCAGCTCTGCAGCCAACTGCAGCACCTCAGCCTGCTCCTGTGGAGTCAGGTCATCATCGGCGAGAAAATGACGGAGCATCAGTTTCTAATTCCTTCCTTTGTTGGCGACAGCCTCAACGGCGTCGTTCAGGCAGGCATCAATCAACTCGACGGCGCGGTTGACTTCCTCATCGCTGAGGTTCAACGGCGGCACAATACGCAGCACATTCGCCTGCGGAGCGTTCAGAATGACACCACGTTCATAACCGGCGTTAACCGCTTCCTTCGCCAGGTTCTCGCGCAGCACCAGTCCAAGCATGAAGCCGCGACCACGCACGTGATCGACATGGCTTAACGACGCGAGCTTGCGAGCCAGGACCTTGCCCTTCTCGGTGACTCGATTGAGCAGCTTTTCTTCTTCCAGCGTCTCGATGACGGCCAGGCCGGCAGCGGCACAGACCGGATTGCCACCAAAGGTGGTACCGTGCGCACCAGGAGTAAACAGTTCCGCTGCGCGGCCGTTGGCGATGACAGCACCGAGCGGCAGGCCGCCGCCGAGGCCCTTGGCCAACGTCATGACATCCGGCACGATGCCATCGTGCTGGTGGGCAAACCACTGGCCGGTACGGCCGATGCCGGTCTGTACTTCGTCGACAATCATGAGAACGTCGAAGCGCTTGGTCAGTTCGCGGACGGCAGCGAGGTATCCCTCTGGCGGTGCGACCACACCGGTCTCACCCTGAATTGGTTCCAGAATCACCGCAGCGACACCCAACGGATCGGATTCGATGGTCTTGGTGAGGAAGTCAATGTCACCGTACGGCACGAACTCGACTCCACCCGGCATCGGTTCGAACGGGGTGCGCTTGTCCGGCTGACCGGTCATGGCAAGTGCGCCCATGGTGCGGCCATGGAACCCGTGGTGGGTCGCGATAATGCGGTTGCGTCCCGTCAAACGTGCCAGCTTGAACGCCGCCTCATTGGCCTCGGTGCCGGAATTGCAGAACATAATCCGGGTGTCATCAGTGTCCCAGCCAGTGAGCTCAATGAGCTTCTCGCCCAGTGCCAACGGTGGCTCAGAGGCGAAGATGTTGGACACGTGCCCCATCGTGGAAATCTGCTTGGACACAGCTTCCACGATGGCCGGATGTGCGTGACCCAACGCGTTGACTGCAATACCGGCGAGCAGGTCCAGGTATTCCTTGCCCTCGGAATCCGTGACAATAGCGCCCTTACCCTGCACAAGCTCAATGCGCGGCGTGCCGTAATTGTTCATCATCGTGTGTTGCCACTGCTGCTTGAAGTCGCTCATGTCGTCTTTCGACCTGCCTAACATGTATGTCGGTAAATTCTTGTCCGTCTTTTCTGCCTTATCCGGGCTCTACCATTGTGCCGATACCGCCGGAAGTCATCAGCTCCAGCAGCACCGAGTGTGGCTGGCGGCCGTCGATAACGTGGGCCGCAGGCACTCCCTGATCCACTGCGTTCAGGCAGGACTCCATCTTCGGAATCATTCCGGAATCCAGCGTCGGGAGGATTTCTCGCAGATGCGAAGTGGAAATCCTTGACACCAGCGAATCGCGGTTCGGCCAATCCGTGTAGAGACCCTCGACATTAGTCAGAATCACCAAACGGTTCGCGTTAATTGCCGATGCCAGTGCACCTGCTGCCGTGTCGGCGTTGATGTTGTAGACCTCTTTGCCATCAGCGGACGGCGCAATCGTAGAGACCACCGGAATACGTCCGGCATCAATCAGGTCCAATAGCGTTTCCGAGTGCACCTCGGTGATATTGCCGACCAGCCCGATATCTGTTTCCTTGCCGCCGACGTTTACCGTTCGTCGAGTACCAGTGAACAGGCCACCGTCCTCACCAGAGGTACCCACTGCATAGGGGCCGTAGGCGTTGATGAGGTTCACCAGTTCGCGGCCGACCTGCCCGAAGAGCACCATGCGGACAATTTCCATGACCTCCGGAGTCGTGACACGGAAACCGCCTCGGAACTCTCCCTCCAGCCCCAGGCGCTTGAGCATCGACGAAATCTGAGGGCCGCCACCGTGGACAACCACCGGCTTCACCCCCACGGTGCGCAGAAAAACCATGTCCTGCGCGAAGGCCTTCTTCAGTTTCAGGTCGGTCATCGCGTTACCGCCGTACTTGACCACCACAATCTTGTCGCGGTGGTGCTGCAGCCACGGCAGTGCTTCCGCCAGCACATGTGCCCGCTGCTCGAAGGACAGCCCTTCGGTCAACTGGTGAACCATTGCAGAGTCTCCTCAAAACCTTTACGACGAATAAGCCGAGTTGATGTGAACGTAGTCGTGGGAAAGGTCAGTCGTACGAATCGTGGCCTCTTCCGGATTACCCGTACCGAGGTCAACCTCAACGGCAATGTCCTTGCCGGACAGATCCACTTCACGAGCATCAGGCGTACCACCGGTATCGCGACAGACTACGTGACCATTGAAGGAAACCGTGATGTGCTCCGGATCCATATCCACCGGCGCGGTGCCGACAGCCGCCAGCACACGACCCCAGTTCGGGTCCGAACCGAACATCGCACACTTGAAGAGGTTGTCGCGGCCGATAATTCGAGCAGCTACCAGGGCATCTTCCGCGCCACCGGTGCCACGCACGGTCACGGACACACGCTTGGTCACACCTTCGGCGTCCGACTGCATCTGGCGTGCGATGGAATCACACACACTGAGCACTGCCTGGTCGAGCTCCTCCTGCGAGGGCTTCACACCAGAGGCGCCGTTAGCCAAGATGATGACGGTGTCATTGGTGGATGTGGAGCCATCAATATCTAGGCGGTTAAACGTAACCTCACTAGCCTTGGCAATAGCCTCGTGCGCCATTTCTGCGCTTACCGACGCATCCGTCGTAATCACACCGAGCATCGTGGCCATCGACGGGCTAATCATGCCAACACCCTTGCCCATAGCGCCGACAGTGAATCCGTCACCATGCGCAACGGCCTGCTTTGCCACCAAGTCAGTGGTCAAGATGGCTTCTGCTGCAGCCGTACCTGCGGCGGCATCGCTGCCCAGATTCTCACACAGCTTCGGCACACCTGCCAGCACAATGTCCATCGGCAGCCGGTCACCAATCAAGCCGGTGGAACAGGTGCCAATCTCGGTAACGTCGACGCCGAGCTCATCTGCGACCTTTTGACAGACTTCGAGGGCGTCGGAAATACCCGGCTGACCATTGCAGGCATTGGCGTTGCCCGAGTTCAGCACCACAGCTGACAGCTTGCCGTCAGCGATATGCTTCTTGGATACCGTCACCGGCGCAGCCTGGACACGGTTGGTAGTAAAGACAGCCGCCGCGGTCTTCTCCGGCCCCTGGTTTACGATGAGCGCCATGTCCGGGTTTCCGCTGACCTTGATGCCTGCAATGACACCACTGGCCGCGAACCCCTGAGGTGCACATACGCCGCCTTCGTCACCAGCGACGTTGACGAGACCTTCTTTTTCTTCCTTCATCATGGGGCAACTCCTACCAGTGGAAGTCCTGCAGTTTCATTCTGTCCAGTAACCAAATTCATGCACTGAACTGCGGCACCACCGGTGCCCTTTGTCAGATTGTCAATCGACGAGGTCAACACCAGACGCTTGGCGCGTTCATCTACCTCAACCTGAATCTGAACCAAGTTAGAGCCAATTACCGACTGCGTCTGCGGCTGCAGCCCTTCGGCCAACACCTGCACAAACGGCTCACCCTTGTAGAACTCGAGGTAGGCCTCCCGTGCGGCTGCCTCCGTCACCCCGTCGACAAGCGGGGCGGTGATGGTGGTGAGAATGCCGCGCGACGTCGGGGCGAGCACCGGCGTGAAGCTGACGGTGAGATCCTCTGCGTACGGCTTGAGGTTTTGTAGGAACTCTGCGGTGTGGCGGTGCTTGCCCGCAGTGTTGTAGGCGCGGAGATTGCCCATAACCTCGGACCCGAGCAGGGGCACAGCTGCCTTCTTGCCCGCACCGGAGGTACCGGTGACGGAAACAACGGACAGATCCGGCTTGACCAGACCCTTTGCAACTGCCGGCAGTGCCGTAATAGTCCCGCCAGTGGGGAAACAACCCGGCACAGCAATACGCTTGGAAGCAGCCACTACTTCCCTGTTGCCCGGCAGCTCCGGAATACCGTAAGTCCAGGTACCGGCGTGCTCCGAGCCGTAGTAGTGCTCCCACTCAGCGGCGTCCTGCAGGCGGAAATCCGCGCCGCAGTCAATAATCACTGTGTCATCCCCCAACTGCTCTGCAATCGCAGCCGAATGACCGTGGGGCAGACCGAGGAACACCACGTCATGCCCAGCGAGTGTGTCACCATTAGTCGGCTCAATACGGCGGTCAGCCAAAGGTGCCACATGAGGCATAATATCGCCCACACGAGCACCCGCGTTGGATGCTCCCGTTAGTGCGCCGATGGTCAGTTCGCCGGAAAGATACGCCGGGTGCGACAACAGGAGGCGGAGGATCTCTCCTCCTGCGTAACCGGTCGCACCGGCAATGGCAACGGAAATACTCATGCCAAACATTCAACACTTTTATTCACCGTGTTGCAAGATATTCATAGAATTCGTTGTCAAAGTGCTGGAACTCTACCGATGTGACTGGAGTGAATTATGAATATAACGCCGTCATCGGTACATACTCTTCGTTCACTGAGCGCGCCGGTCATTCAATCAGCACGCCGGATTACTCAACGCCGGACTATTCAACTACGACGCTTGGCTCCTGACTCATCACGCCATCTGCCCACTGCGCCACCGATGACGTCGTGGTGTAAAGATAGTAACCCGACTCCTCCGGTGCGACGCTGCCATCAAAAGCCACCGCGCCCGAGAATACCGCCGCTAGCTGGCCGTCGATAAAAAGCGGTCCGCCCGAATCGCCCACCTGCAACGCCGCGGGGCGCTCCATGCGCGCCAACACCGAGTCTTCCCGCACGCATTGTTGATACTTCACTGGACACATCGAAGCGGTGACGGTCGCCGACGGCAGCGTGCCATCCGCAACATCGCCGAGCAGCGATCGCCCATAGACCGTGCCTGCCGTTTCTTGCTCCGAAAACGCTTGACGACGTTCCATTGCGGGATACTCCCGAAGAGCTGCATCGCCCGCAAGGTGAATAAGCACTACGTCACCGCTGGGCGCAATCTCCCAGCGATCAATCGGTACACGCCGGGCATCCGGGCCGGAACCGACCTCGACTTCCCCAACCTGCTGCGGGACATCACGCACGCAGTGAGCTGCGGTCATTACCCACTGCGGGGCGATTGCAGTTCCCGTGCAAAAGTTTCCGGTATGGGGACTGGTCCGGACCATGACCGACACCACGGAGTCCGCCGCCGCACTGGGCGCAGCAGCCTCCCCACCAACCAGCGCAGCCGCACTCGGCGCGCCGGTGAGCAATAGACCTGCCGTGACAGCAGCTGCAGCCACAGTCGCCGCAGGCTTCGCACTGCTCACAGCGCGCGCTCCGACGCGCTGCTCTCGTGCCTCTGCGCTATTCAGCCTGTTGTCGCGGTGCCGCAAGATGCCAATCATGGGTATCTCTCCCTGGGGCCTCCCCTTTTAGCCGCGCAGCTGAGCGCCGTGACGGGTAGTGGCCAACTCAATGGCCGCCTCGCGAGCTGCGGAAGCTTCCTCTTCCTTCAGCGTACGGTCCGGTGCGCGGAAACGCAGGGAGTACGCCAGTGAGCGAACGCCTTCGCCCATCTGCTCGGAACGGTAAACATCGAAGACACGGATGGATTCGAGGAGCTCACCGGCACCTTCCACCAGAGTCTTCTCCACCTCTGCGGCAGAGACCTCATCGCTGACAACAAGCGCGACGTCCTGGTGGACGGCCGGGAACGGGCTGAGTACCGGCGCCGGCAGGTGCTCCGTCACTGGCAGTGCATCGAGATTGATCTCCATAGCGCAGGTGCGCTCCGGCAGACCAGCGTCCTTGCACACCTTCGGGTGCAGCTCACCGGCGTGGCCGACGACCTCGCCGTCGACAAGCAGCTCAGCGCAGCGGCCCGGGTGCCACGGCAGCACCTCAGCGTTACGGATCTCCAGCTCGACGTTGGCAGCGCGGGCAACAATGCGCGCGGCTTCGATGGCGTCGGCGACGGTGTACGCGGCCTCGTCACCCCACGGGCTATCCAGGCGGATACGACCGCAGGCGACAGTGGCGACGTGCAGCGGCTGCTCCGGCAGCGACTCCAGCAGCTCGGCGCGCTCGGCCTCGCTCGGCAGACCCGCGGTAGACGGCATCGGCGAGACACCGTTACCGCGCTCGATGGATACCTGCTCCACACCGTAGAGCGACAGGTCGACCTGGCCGCGAGCAACATTGCGCTTCAGCGATTCAAGCATGGACGGCAGCAGAGTCGTGCCCAGCTGAGCGTGGTCGGACTCCAACGGGTTGATGACCTTGACGGTGTTACGACGCGGGTCATCAGCGTCCAGGCCCCAGACGTCGAAGACATCGTTGGCAATGAACGGTGTCGGCAGAATCTCCAGGTAGCCATTGTGAGCCAGCGCGTGGCCGACGAAGCGGCGACGCAGCTGACGCTCGGTCAGACCGCGACCGGCCGGGGCGATTGGGAGGATAACCGGAATGTCTTCCAGGCCCTCCAGACGTAGGATCTCCTCAACCAGGTCAGCGGACATGGTCAGGTCCGAGCGCCAGGTTGGCGGAGTGACAGCCAGGCGGTCACCGTTGTCGACGACCTCGCAACCGACCTCGCGCAGGCGTCCAATGACGGTCTCACGCGGGTAATCAACGCCCGCAACTTCGCTGGCGCGGTTGACAGCAAAGTCAATAGTCGGCATGGTGGCAACCTCACCGAGCAGGGTGCGACCAGTGTCGATAGTGCCGCCGGCGATGTCAGCGAGCAGCTGGCAGGCCAGATCCAGAGCCGGCTCGACCAGAGCGGTGTCCACGCCGCGCTCGAAACGTCGTGAAGCCTCGGAGCTCAGCTTGTGGCGGCGACCACTGCGGAAGACATGCAGCGGCGACCAGTTGGCGGCCTCGAAGACCACATCGGTGGTGTCGTCGGCGATCTCGGAGGTGAGACCACCCATGATGCCGGCCAGCGACTGAATACCATTGTCGTCGCAGATGACAACGTCTGCCGGGTCGAGCTTGCGGTCCACGTGGTCGAGGGTGGTCAGAGTCTCGCCGGCCTTAGCGTTGCGGATGTGCAGGCCACCAGCGATCTTGGAACCGTCGAAAGCGTGCATCGGCTGACCGAGCAGTAGCATCACATAGTTGGTGACGTCCGTGGCCACGTTGACCGGACGCTGACCAGCCAGCAGCAGGCGGCGACGCATCCACCACGGGGTCTCGGCGTTCGGGTCGATGCCGGTGACTCGGCGCAGACCAAAGCGGCGGGTGTCGGTGTCCTCGTCGATAGTGACGTTCAGGACCTCACCTTCGACCGGCAGCTCGTTGACCTTGGCTGGATCGGCGAAGTCGAGGTTGAAGGCGGAGCAGATCTCGCGGCCCAGACCGCGGGCCGACAGCGCGTAACCGCGGTCCGGGGTGATGTTGACCTCGAACTTCTCGTCATCGAGACCGATGAATTCCTTGGCGCACGAACCCAGCTCAGCTGGGGCCGACGGCAGCGTCAGAATACCGGCGGAGGAATCGGTCATACCCAGCTCAGCTTCGGAGCAGAGCATGCCGTTGGAAATCTTGCCGTAAGTCTTCCGTGCGGAAATCTCGAACCCACCCGGCAGCACGCAGCCCGGCAGTGCGACGATAACAATGGAGCCCTCTTCAAAGTTGCGGGCACCACAGATGATCTCCTGCAGCTCGCCGGTGCCATTGACATCACCGACATTGACCTGACAGAAGCGAATTGGCTTCTTAAAGCCCTCGAGCTCCTCAATGTGGTCGACGCGACCGAAAACCAGCGGCCCCTCGACCTTCTCCAGCGGCTCGTGCCCCTCGGTTTCAAAACCAACGCGGACAAAGCCCTCATCCAACTCGTCCGGGGTAACGGACCAGTCCGGGTTGATGGTGTTCTCTGGGCCGCGAACGATTTCAGTGACCCACGACTGTGGAATGAACATGTAAGTAAAACTCCTATCTGTAGGTCAGTGAATTAGCCGCGGATACCGAACGGCTGCGTGAAGCGGACGTCGCCTTCGACCATGTCGCGCATGTCGGTCAGGCCGTTGCGGAACTGCAGGGTGCGCTCCAGGCCCATGCCGAACGCGAAGCCCGAGTACACCTCCGGGTCAATACCGGAGGCACGCAGCACGTTCGGGTTGACCATGCCGCAGCCACCCCACTCGATCCAGCCTGCGCCGCCCTTCTTATTCGGGAACCAGACGTCAACCTCAGCGGACGGCTCAGTGAACGGGAAGTAGTTGGTGCGCATGCGGGTCTTGGTCTCCGGACCGAACAGCGCCTTTGCCATGTGATCCAGCGTGCCGCGCAGGTGCCCCATGGTCAGCCCCTTGTCCACAGCGAGTCCCTCCACCTGGTGGAAGACCGGGGTGTGGGTGGCGTCGAGCTCATCGGTGCGGAAGGTACGGCCCGGGCAGATAACGTAAATCGGCAGGTCACGTGACTGCAGAGTGCGAACCTGGACCGGCGAGGTGTGCGTACGCAGCACCTGCTTGGATCCTTCCGGCGCAATGTGGAAAGTATCCTGCAGAGTACGAGCCGGGTGATCCGGCAGGAAGTTCAGCGCGTCAAAGTTGAAGTACTCGGCTTCGACCTCTGGGCCCTCGGCGATTTCCCAGCCCATGCCCACGAAGATGTCACCAATCTGCTCGGACAGGATGGTAATTGGGTGCATACCGCCACGCTGACTCTGCGTGGTGTCCACCGACACGTCGATACGCTCCGCGACCAGGCGACGCGCGTTTTCCTCTTCCTCCAGCACTGCAAGACGCTCAGCATAGTGCTTTTCGACGGCTCCGCGAACAACATTTACGCGACGACCAGCATCCTTGCGCTCAGCCTTCGGAATGGAGCCCAGCGCGCGGCGAGCCTGCGGAATGTAGCCTTCATCCCCCAAGTGCTCACGGCGGGCGGCAGAAAGCTCATCCAGGTTGCCGGCAGCATCAAAGGCACCCGTGGCCTTCTGCGCAGCCGCCTGGAGGGCTTCCTCGGAAAGATCGATAGGATTTGGCGAATCGCTCACGTGTCAACCACTTCTATATAGGACTATCAGTTCTTGTGATGGAACAATCATAGTCGAGGATAACTGCACACGTGCATGCACCTCACCATCGAGGTTTCCTACTTACCCCGAACCGTCTCCCACAGGCACATGGCCGCTGCGGTGGCGAGGTTCAACGACTCCGCCTCGCCCTTAATAGGGATGGACACACTTGCCCCCGCCGAGGCCGTAATCTCCTCCGACAGGCCATGTGCTTCGTTGCCGAAAAGCCAGGCGACGGGACCGTCGGGAAGCGCATCAACGCCGAGAGTGAGAGCGCCATCCATCGCCGTGGCGAGGGCGGTAAAGCCCGCTTCCCTGACTTTCTCCATAACGAAGTCAATATCGCGCTCGCGTGCGACAGGGGTATGAAAAACAGAACCTGCCGAGGAACGCACGGCCTTAGAATTCAACGGGTCAACCGAATCGCCAGCAAGGATAACCGCGCCAGCTCCGAGGGCGTCAGTCATACGCACAATCGTGCCGACATTACCCGGGTCATTGCACTCCACCGGAATCACCAAACAGCCGGACTGCTTTCCAACCTCAATGGCCTCTTCCAACGAAGTGGACACCGCATTGGTGTCGCAGACGGCGAAGAGTCCGGTGGTGGTGACAGTTTCGCTCAAAGAGCGGGCAGCGGAGTCGTCGATAAGCGAAACAGACTTGCGCTGCGTCCCAGATTCGAGATACCCCGTGAGCAGCTCGCGGAACTGCTCGGCGGCGGCTGCCGTGACGAAAACTTCCACGACAGCCTCTGCGCGGATAGCTGCATCGACGGAATTGAAGCCCTCAATGAGGAAGCGACCGGTCTTCTTCCGCTTGGCCGCACGGTGGAGCTGAATAGCCGCCGAGACTCGCGGAGTGCGAGGAGTAAACGGCTCGTCGTTGAAGTACAGCGCAGAGTTCATAGTGATTAATCCTAGTGATGCGGCTCGGGATTCATAACCGCCAGCAGGCCAATGCGGATACGAAAAACCACCGTCGAGGTTATTCGTTAACCCAATCGACGGTGGTTTTTCAAAGATGTTGGCAGGCGCACTGCCGGTCGCAGGCGCTTGCCGACGCTACGTACGAGTTACCTCGTAGCTGCTTTACTTAGCAGCAGGAGCGTTGACGTCCTCCGGCAGAGCATCCTTAGCGACCTTGACCAGAGCAGCGAATGCCTGTGGGTCGTTGACAGCCATCTCAGCCAGGTTCTTACGGTCAACCTCAACGCCAGCCAGGTTCAGGCCCTGGACGAAGCGGTTGTAGGTGATGTCGTTAGCGCGGGCAGCAGCGTTGATACGCTGAATCCACAGACGACGGAACTGACCCTTACGGTGGCGGCGATCGCGGAACTCGTAGGTCTTGGAGTGGAGCATCTGCTCCTTGGCCTTGCGGTACAGGCGGGAGCGCTGACCACGGTAGCCCTTTGCGGAATCGAGAACTTCGCGACGCTTCTTCTTAGCGTTAACAGACCGCTTCACACGTGCCACGGTGATACTTCCTTTTCGTTGTCTTTAAGAACTAGTGAAATTAAGAGGGCGATTGCCCTGGGACGAGGCTTGAAAAACTAAGCCTTGCCCAGCAGACGCTTGACGCGCTTGACGTCCGACTTAGCAACGTCCGTGGTGCCCTTCAGGCGACGGGTACGAGTGGACGGCTTGCCCTCCAGGAGGTGGCGGCGATTAGCCTGCTCGCGGCGCAGCTTGCCGGAACCGGTAACCTTGATGCGCTTTGCGGTGCCCTTGTGGGTCTTCTGCTTCATGTTAAAACTCTCCCCTACCGATCTTTGACGCTCGTGGCGCAAAAATCTCGTTTACAACCATTTCTGGTCAGGTCGGTTACTTCTTACCCTTATTCCGAACCGGCCCCAGGACCATAGTCATGTTGCGACCGTCCTGCTTCGGGCGAGACTCGACGGTGCCGTACTCTTCGACATCGGCGGCCAGACGCTCCAACAGGCGGAATCCCAGTTCTGGACGAGACTGTTCACGGCCACGGAACATAATCGTGACCTTGACCTTCGAACCCTTCTCCAAGAAACGAACAACGTTGTTCTTCTTGGTTTCGTAGTCGTGGTCATCAATCTTCGGACGGAACTTCTGCTCCTTGACCACAGTCTGCTGCTGGTTCTTTCGAGCCTCGCGTGCCTTCTGGGCTTGTTCGTACTTGAACTTGCCGTAGTCCATAATCTTGGCGACCGGCGGCTTTGCTCGCGGAGCAACCTCAACCAGGTCAAGGTCTGCTTCGTAAGCGAGCTTGAGTGCGTCACCGGTGCGGACAACGCCCACCTGCTCACCATTCGGTCCTACAAGGCGGACTTCCGGTACTCGAATATCCTCGTTAATACGAGCTTCAGCGCTGATGTGGCCTCCTAGGTTGAACCTGAACAATCTTCGTTTCAAACCGCGATAGCAAGCGGGAAAGGAAGAAAAGCCACGCGTCTACAGCGGATTACTACACACTGTATAAGGACGCCTTCCAATCGTGCGATGTGACATCACCGATTAGGGTGGACCCCGGCGCTACCGTAATTCTTTGGCGCACCTAGGGTGGGACTTAAATCCTCTTCGCTGCCGAATGCAACTAAATGCTCCCCGAAGGCAGCAAGCATCGCATTCTGGCGGTCGTAGACGAGATGTTAACACAGCTGTTCTCGCATACCAAAACCGGCTCTCACTCCGGGTTATTCACCATCGGCACCCGACGCGATACCAAGCGTCAAAAAAGTGCAATCCGAATTGTAATCAGATTGGTAGATTCTCTCCATAGTTTTTAGGCCAAACACGATTAAAGTCGTCACCATGAATACTGGCTCCAACGGCTTTGGCCCTAAAGCCGAGAACACCGATCCTAATCAGCATTCCGCCCGATACGACAAGCCACCGACCGGCGATTTTGTCCTGACCGGCGACTCCGTCTCAGAGCTTTCCCATGCTCTGGCAGATTTGGAGGCCAGCTCGCTTCGGCTGGCTCAGCTCACCCGTACTTGGCAGGTGCGCCTTTCTCAGGCAAGCGGGCAAGCGCCGACTGGACCGCACGCGCCTCACACTACGGGAGCGGAATCTGCGCCGGTACCTCAAGCGCCGCCCCATGCTGCACCTCAAGGGGCACATCAACACAATCCGCAACCGCCGCCAGCGCCCAGTCCGCCACTAGAGCAGGCACCTCCTCCCCGTTGGGAACCGCAGGCTGAGCAGACGCTCGCCACACCGCAGTATCCCCAGCAGTCTCAGCAGATACAGGTGCCACCACCGCCAACACAAGCGGACTGGCGGAATCAACCAGCTCCCCTGCCACAGAGCGACGCAGCTGCGCAGCCGATGTTTGGCTTCCCCTCTGCCCACCAATGGCGGCGGGATTCGAAGTCGCCACAGTCTTCTCCCTCGCCACAGTCTTCTCCCACAGACTCCACCCCGCCACCGAAGCTGCCAGAGGCATCGCGCGAACCTCGCGAGCCCCGCGAACCCTGGTGGCGCAACGAGAAGGCGATCATCAAGATTATTGCCATCTTCGGTGGTCTCATTACCGCTGCCGGTATCGCGTTCTTCGTCGCGGTTGCAATCCAATCCGGTCTGATTGGACCGGCCGGTCGTGTGGTTCTGGCTTACTTGTTGGCCACCGTGCTCGCGGTCGCGGCTGTGCGAGCGCACCGTCGTCAAGCACCGCCTGCTGGCGTGACGGCGTTGATTGCGACATCACTAGCCGCTGCGCACCTGACAACGATGTCGATGTCCTACCTCCTCGACTGGATTCCGGTGGCGGCGACGCTGGTCATCATGTTGCCTTTCGCTGCAGTCGGTCTATACGGCGCGCGGTGGACGAAGTCGAGTGCAACCGCGGCGTGGACAATCACAATCAACACCGGATTAATGCTGTGGGCGACGATCGGCCTCGACTTCCACGCCCGCCCGCTGAGCTCCTCGCTCGCGCAAATCACCCTTCAACTGATGGTCATCGCCGCTATCGTCTGCCTCCTGAACGTCCCCTTCCGGAAGTACGTAGTCGCATTCCTGCTCGGCGCAAACGTTCTCATCGGCGTAATCACGACCAACAATGCACTGGTGATGCCCGCAATCGCCGCACTCACCATTGCCCTTTTCGTGTTTGCCCAGTTCGGCCCGCTGGCGATGGCTCGCCAACTCACTCCCGAGCTTGACGACGAGCCTTCGGAAACCAGCACCTGGGAAGACGATCTGGTCACCATCACGTCAGTAGTTGCCTTCTCGACTCCGGTTGTAGCTGCAGTCCCAATGGTCAACGCCACACAGTCCGCCTCCAGCCTCTGGCTGCTGTTCTACGGCGGATTCGTGCTGTTCATCGCAATTGCTGCAGTATTCCTTTGGAACCGTGCCATCTTCCGCTATCTCACCCCAATGGCCTTGGCCACGGCAATTCTGCCCTGGCTAGCGCTCGCGGTGGCAGGCCCGGAAAGGAGCTCAGGAGCCGATACTGGAACCCACACTTGGGGTCTCATCCCAATCTCCATCGGTGCCGCGCTCTTTGTCTGGGCGCTGGCCACAGCACCGAAGCACGGCGCGATTGGCGCACGACTACAGGCTCCTGAACCAACCCAGGATGCCGTGGCACCATATACAAAGATTGCGGCACTGACCTGGCTGCTCGGCGCAACGGTAGTACACCTCTACATCCTGCCCGCAGCGTTGAATGCCGGTGCCGCAGCTGATTACTCGGCAACGTGGGCAGAAACGCTTTCGCTGTTGTTCCTGCTGTGCGCCGATGTCGGCCTGGCCGTGACGGCAGCGAGGTCGCAGCTACCGCCAGCTTTTGCACTGATTGGCCTGGCTGCACTGGGTATGCCATTTATCGTGCTGCTCACGACTATTGGCGTGAGCTTCAACGCCGCACACATGTTGCTGAGTATTTTCTGGGCCACGATTGCCGGCATGCTGGTGCTATCGAAGAGGTTCCACCACATTCCGGCGCGACTGGCAGCGGGTTTGACGATTGCGGCGCTGTCTATCGTCAAGCTGATCTTCTACGACATGGCAACGCTCGATGGCGTTATCCGCGCCTTGGCGTTCCTCGGCTGTGGTCTGATTCTGCTGGCCATGGCGGTCTCCGGGGCGAAGCAGAAGAGTGCCGAGGAGCCGGCGGCACCGGAGCGTGACGGCACCGCCAGCGATACTGACGCTGCCGACGCTGCCGGTGCGAGCGGCGCAGCAGATGCCGACCCCGCTGCTGACAGAATGGAAGGCATCACCCGCACCGACGGTCCTGGAATTTCCGACGGAAACGAGCCGACTACCTAAGCTACTTAAGCAGCGGCTTCAGGTACTGCCCGGTGTGGGAGCCGGAACAGTTCGCGACATCCTCCGGCGTGCCCTCTACAACCACGGTGCCACCGCCGGAGCCGCCTTCCGGCCCCATGTCGATGATCCAATCCGCAGACTTGATGACATCCAAATTGTGCTCAATGACAATGACGGTGTTGCCCTTGTCCACCAGGCCCTGCAACACCAACATGAGCTTGCGGATGTCCTCAAAATGCAGCCCCGTGGTCGGCTCATCCAAGATGTAGACCGTCCGGCCATTGGAGCGCTTCTGCAGCTCACTGGCCAACTTCACGCGCTGAGCCTCACCACCCGAGAGCGTGGTTGCCGCCTGCCCGAGACGGACATAGCCCAGGCCGACGTCGACAAGCGTATTGAGATAACGCGCAATCGACTGAATCGGCTCGAAGAACTCCGCTGCCTCGGAGATGGGCATGTCCAGAACCTCAGCGATGGTCTTGCCCTTGTAACGAACCTCCAGCGTTTCGCGGTTGTAGCGCGCGCCGTGGCAAACCTCGCAAGGCACATAGACGTCCGGCAGGAAGTTCATCTCAATCTTGATGGTGCCGTCGCCCTTACACGCCTCACAGCGGCCGCCCTTGACGTTGAAGCTGAATCGACCGGGCTTATAGCCACGAACCTTGGCCTCTTGCGTCTCGGCGAAGAGGTTGCGGATCTTGTCGAACACACCGGTGTACGTCGCTGGGTTGGAACGCGGGGTGCGACCAATCGGCGACTGATCAACTTGCACCAGCTTGTCCAGCTGATCCAACCCCTCCACGCGGCTGTGTCGACCCGGCACCTGACGAGCACCGTTGAGCTCGTTGCTCATCACCTTGGCCAGGATTTCGTTGACCAAGGTGGACTTGCCGGACCCGGAAACACCCGTAACGCAGGTCAACACGCCGAGGGGGAACTTCACGTCAATCTTCTTCAGGTTGTTTTCGCGAGCGCCCTTGACCGTCACCATGCGCGACTTATCAATCGCACGACGGTTCTCCGGCACCGCCAATACCCGACGACCCGAGAGATACGCACCTGTCAGTGATTCCTCGCAGTCAACGATGCCAGACGGTTCACCCTGGTAGACGATTTGTCCACCGTATTCACCGGCCTTTGGCCCAATGTCGACCAGCCAATCGGCCTCGCGAATCGTGTCCTCATCATGCTCGACCACAATCAGGGTATTGCCCAGGTCGCGCAGGTTTTTCAGAGTCTTGATTAGACGGTTGTTATCACGCTGGTGAAGACCAATCGAGGGCTCATCCAAGACGTAGAGCACGCCAGCGAGCCCCGAACCAATCTGTGTGGCCAGACGAATTCGCTGCGCTTCACCACCGGACAGCGTGCCTGCCGAACGAGACAGGGACAGATAATCCAGGCCAACGTCAAGCAGGAATTTCAGACGAGCCTGCACCTCACGCAGAACACGCCCGGCAATCATTTCCTCGCGCTTGCCCAGAGTCAGCGAATTCAGGAATGCCGAGCCATCGTGAACCGATAGCTCTGTCAGCTCGGCAATATTCTTCTGCCCGAACTCCGCCGAATCCAACGTCACCGAAAGAATCTCCGGACGCAAACGAGTACCGCTACATGCCGGGCACGGCACCTCACGCATGTACCCCTGGAAGCGATCCTTCTGAGAGTCACTCTCTGCCTGCGACAGCTTGCGGTGCAGGTACGGCATCACGCCTTCAAACGGTGCGGTGTACTGGCGAGTACGGCCGTAGCGATTTCGGTACCGCACCGTGACCTTGTGGCTGGAACCATGCAGCAGGGCCTTGCGCTGCGGCGCTGTGAGATCTTCGAAAGGCGTGGTCGGGTCGAAGCTCATCTCGGTAGCGAGCCCTTCGACCAACTTTTCAAAGTACTTCTTGTTCAGCGTCTGTCGCCACGGCGCAATAGCCTCGATCGTCGGCAGTGACGGATCTGGAATGACCAGGTCCGTGTCCACCTCCAGCTTGGTGCCAATGCCGTCGCACTCCGGGCAGGCACCGTACGGCGAGTTAAAGGAAAACGACCGTGGTTCCAGCTCATCGATAGCAATGCGGTGCCCATTCGGGCAGGCCATCTTTTCCGAGAATCGCTGGGTACGACGCGGGTCATCTGCCTCTAGCCCGACTGCGTCGATGACCACGACGCCGTCGGCAAGCAGAAGCGCCGTTTCGACGGAATCGGTGAGCCTGCGCTGCTGCGACTCCTTCACCTGGAGGCGGTCAATAACCACGTCAATGTCATGCTTGACCTGCTTCTTCAGCTTCGGCGGATCCGTTAGGCGATGCATTTCGCCGTCGACGATGACACGCGCGTAGCCCTCAGATGCGAGGCGTTCAAATAGGTCGACGAATTCACCCTTGCGCGTGCGCACGACGGGTGCGAGGACCTGGAATTTGGTGCCCTCCGGCATTTCCATGACCTGATCGACGATCTGCTGTGGAGTCTGTGAGGAGATTACTTCCCCACAGGTCGGACAGTGCGGAGTACCGGTGCGCGCGTAGAGAAGACGCAGGTAGTCATACACTTCAGTGATGGTTCCGACGGTCGAGCGCGGGTTGCGGTTCGTCGACTTCTGGTCGATCGACACCGCCGGCGAGAGCCCCTCAATCATCTCTACATCGGGCTTTTCCATCTGCCCCAGGAACATGCGCGCATAGGAGCTCAGCGACTCCACGTAACGGCGCTGGCCCTCGGCGAAAATTGTGTCAAATGCCAGTGACGATTTACCCGACCCCGACAGACCGGTGAAAACCACCATCTTGTCTCTGGGCAAATCGATGTCAACACCCTGCAGGTTATGCTCGCGGGCGCCTCTGACCACTAGACGTTCAGCCACAGTGGGAAACCTCAATTCGTCGACGATTCACTGCCGACTAGTCTACAGCCCATAACCAATTTTTCGCACATGTGTTCAGAGACTCGTGGTTACGTTGCGCTCCTAGCGCGCCGACGGACACCTCATTACCCTGGGGCGCATGAACGACGACATTACAATCAGCCCCTACTCCAACTCGCCGAGCACGCGCGGCGTTGAGCGCATTGACTACGGCAATGTCACTATTTATAAGACCTCCGTCGGACCGATGGACAACAACGTCTACCTTTTGGTCGACTCCCGCGAGCCCGACAGTTCTCTACTTATCGACGCCGCCACCGACGCCGAGCACCTAATCCGCCTGGTTGAGCACGTCGGCGCGCAGGTGCGCACGATTGTCACCACGCACTCCCACGGCGATCACGTCCAGGCGCTCGGCGAGCTCCTGCAGGCATTCCCTGCCCGCCACATCACGTCAAGCCTCGACGCTGCAGACATTCCCGAACCCGCCGACCAGCAACTCGACGGCGGCGAGACCATTACTTTCGGCCAGGGCATCACGCTTCCCATGTTCATCCTGCGCGGGCACACCAAAGGCGGCCTCTGTCTCGACCTGTCCGCCAAGGAAACCGGCGCGCTTTCCGACGACACCCCGTCACACCACCTCTTCGTCGGTGACAGCATCTTCCCCGGCGGCGTCGGTAAAACGTACTCGCCCGAGGATTTTTCGCAGCTTATCGACGATGTCGAGAGCCGTGTCTTCCACGTCTACCCCGCCGACTCGGTGATTCACCCCGGCCACGGCAAGGACACCACGATCGGAGTCGAGAGCCCCGAGGTGGAGAACTGGCGCGAGCGTGGTTGGTAGTGCTGGATGAGCGCGGCTGGTAGTGCTGGATGGTGCCGCAGCTTCTGAAAAACTTGTCATTCCCGCGACATAAATAGGCCGGGCTGCGTAGGATTAATAGTGAATTACAGCGACCAGATGGCCAAAAACACGGTTTCACCTGGACGACAAAGGAGATGGAATTTAGATGATTCGCAAGTTTGCCCGACCAATGCTGGCCTCGGTTTTCGTTGCCGACGGTGTCGACACGCTGATGAACCAGAAGGATCATGAAGAGGGCGCACGCGACCTGATTGCCCGCGTCCGCTCCGTAACCCCGAACCAGTACAACAAGTACGTGCCAAATAGCGAGAAGCTGGTTGTCCAGGTCGTCGCTGGCACCAAGGTTGCTGCGGGTTCCCTCTACGCTCTGGGTAAGGCCCCACGCCTGTCCGCCACCGCTCTGGTCGCTGCACAAGTTCCGACGATGCTCGCTCGCCACGCATTCTGGGAAACCCAGGATTCGAAGGAGAAGGCGGCTCGCCGCACTGGTTTCCTGACCGACATCGGTTTGCTGGGCGGCCTCTTCCTGGCTACTGCTGACACCGACGGCAAGCCGGGTGTCGCTTGGCGCGCTGAGAAGGCAGGCAAGCAGCTGAACAAGAAGGTTCAGGCTGCCCTGCCGACCAAGTCTGAAACCGAGCAGCGCACTGAGGAAATCAGCGCAGCCTTCGCTTCCGCCGGCGAGAACGTCCGCGAAAAGGCCGGCCTGCTCCGCGACCGCGCTTCTGAGGCCACCGATGGCGCTCGTGAATACGTCGAGGACAACAAGGACGGCTGGCGCGAGCAGCTCACCGACGCCTTCGACACCGCTAAGAGCTACGTCGAGGACAACAAGGACGACTGGATTGCCAAGGCCACCGAGCTCGCTGAGGAAGCGCGCGACTATGCCGAGGACCTGGGCAAGGATCTCAAGAAGGACACTCGCAAGCAGCGCAAGGAACTGCGCAAGCGCGCAGCCAAGGCTTCCAAGGAGGCCAAGAAGTCCGCAAAGAAGGCGCAGAAGCGCCTGCAGTAAGTTTGCTGCCGCAGTTAAAGCGGTATACTTAAACGCTCCCCACGCCACTACGCGTGCGGGAGCGTTTTCATATTTTTATATTCATTCAGCACATCAGTTAGCACTAATTTTGCGATTCGTTGAGGAGACCAGGTTGGCGTCGCGCGCATCCGAGCCCGGGCAGGACCAGACAGGCCGCA
The DNA here is from genome assembly GCF_001809065.1 of Corynebacterium sp. HMSC055G02. NCBI lineage: Bacteria > Bacillati > Actinomycetota > Actinomycetes > Mycobacteriales > Corynebacteriaceae > Corynebacterium > Corynebacterium sp. HMSC055G02. Next base: position 30,294 of record NZ_KV795672.1, read on the forward strand.
TTGGCCACACTGGCCAGGCAGGTCTGCCGGACCAGGCAAGTTCAGCACCACAGCGAGAAGAAGAAAGCATCCTTGCTGCCGAACAGGCCTACGTCGACCGTGCGTTCAGCTTCCTCGACCGGGCACGCGAGCGCGACCAAGAGTACCTGCGCCAGGTCATGCTCATCGACGACCCAGACCCGCAAGCCCGCGTTGAACGCGAGGTGGAATACCACCGACTACAGGCTAATCTGGACCGCTACCGCTCAGCCGAGATCGGCCTGGTCTTTGGTCGAATCGATATCGATGACACAGATCCCGACAATCCTTTGGCAGAGGAAGGGCCGGGGGCGACCGTCGATAAGCGATACATCGGGCGAATCGGCCTGTCCGATGAAAACGACGACTACCGCACGGTCATCATGGATTGGCGTGCCGACGGCGCGCGCCCGTTTTACCTGGCCACGACCGCGCATCCCGAGGGAGTCAGCCTGCGCCGACACCTGCGCACGCACGGCCGGAAGGTCCGCAGCATTGACGACGAATGGCTCTCCGGCGAGGAAGCCGACAGCGCACACGAGACCGAAGTTGAAGCGGGCGTCGGTGGCGAATCGGTGCTGCGGGAGGTCATGAATCAAGCGCGCACCGGCCATATGCGCGGCATTGTGGAGACCATTCAGCGCGAGCAGGACCTCATCATCCGCGACTCCACCCGCGGCACTCTGGTCGTCCAGGGCGGCCCCGGCACGGGCAAGACGGCGGTGGCGCTGCATCGCGTCGCATGGCTTCTCTACACCTACCGCGATCAGCTGGCGAAAACCGGTGTCCTCATCATCGGCCCGAACACAACCTTCCTCGACTACATCTCCCGCGTGCTGCCGAGCCTCGGCGAAACGGGCGTGGTGCTGACCACCATCGCCGATCTCTACCCCGGCGTGCGCGGTTCCGACGCGCTTATCGACGGACACAACCCCGAACCCTTGGTTGCGCAGGAAGTTAAGGGCTCGATTGAGATGCTCACGATCCTGCGTGAGGCCGTGCGGGCCTACCAGGAGCTGCCCGCGGAACCTCTTGAGGTCCGGAACGACAACATCACTCTGACCATCACGCCGGAGATGGTGAAAGCCGCGCGGACGCGTGCGCGGAGGACTCGTAAACCCCACAATCTGGCTCGCCCGATTTTCCGCGATCACGTGGTGGAACTGCTGGCCGCACAGATGGCCGAGGTCATCGGTGCCGATCCGCTGGGCGGCGAAAACCTCCTGTCCGTGACCGACATTGCCGATCTACGCGACGAAATCGACGAATCCGGAGCAGTTGCCGACATCCTCGATGAGCTGTGGCCTGCGCTTACGCCCGAGCGGGTGCTGTCGGAGCTGCTGAGCTCTCGCGAGGCCATCGACTACGCCGCCACCGATTACGACGAGCTGACGCGCGAGGCTCTCTACCGGCCGGAAGGCACCGACTGGATGCCTTCCGACGCCCCGCTTCTCGACGAGCTGGCGGAACTCCTCGGCCCAGTTGGTGACGCGGAGGCCGATGAAGAGGATTGGCAGGCCCGCGTCGAGGAAGCGCAGGGCGCGTTGGATACCCTGTCCAGTTCTGCGTCCCAGGATCTTGACGACGGCTTCGAGGCCGAGATCTTGTCAGCGTATGACGTCATCGATGCCGAGGCACTGGCCGAACGCCACCGTGAGCGCGACCTGCGATCCACCGCCGAGCGGGCGGCGGCGGATCGCCTGTGGGCCTACGGCCATGTCATCGTCGACGAGGCTCAGGAACTCTCCGCGATGGCCTGGCGAATGCTGCGCCGCCGCAGCCCCAACGGCTGGATGACCCTCGTCGGCGACGTGGCCCAGACGGGCTCCCCCGCAGGTGCCGCGACCTGGGATGATGTGCTGGAACCCATCATCGGCTCGAGGTGGCATCTCCACGAGCTGACCGTCAACTACCGCACCCCAGCTGAGGTGATGGAGGTCGCCGCCAGCGTCCTGGCCGAGATTGATCCGGAGCTGGAGGCACCGCAGTCGATCCGCGCGACCGGCCGCAAGCCTGTCCAGGCTCGCACCGTGACGGAGGCTCTGGCGCATGTGGAGCAGGTTGCGCAGCCGGACCGCCTGGTCGCTGTGATCGCGCCCGCCGAGTTGCTCGAAGCCACGCGCGCGGAGGTGCGGGATTTTCTCGGTGGTGGAGCTGATGGAGATGGTGACCCTGATGGTGCTGGCGGGGCTAGTGCCGCCGATGACGCACCTGCTACTCGCCCCAGCAAACTCACCAACTGCGCGGTCTACGACATCACGACCTCAAAAGGCCTGGAATTCGACGAGGTCATCGTCGTTGCGCCCGACCAGATTGTGGCGCAATCCCCACAGGGGCTACAGGACCTGTACGTTGCACTGACTCGTGCGACCCAGGGGCTAATTGTTGTGGCGCCTCAGCAGTCAGGCGTTTTGCCGGAGCTGCAGTGGTTAGAATGACGAGGATAGTGCCGTACAGAATGAGTGAGACATAATGTCCCAAAACTATCTACCTCAGCTAGCTGAACTTCGCGCACGCCGTCTCATTGCCCAGGGGTTAGCTGCAAGTCAAGCACGCAGCGATTGGAATACAAACCTCAAGTCGCCTGCATTATCAGCAACGCATGGCATGGTTGCTCTGCAAGGACAGAATTATTCGAACGGTGTTGATGCCATCGCCTTGCGCAGTGGCAGCACCACCGACGATGTTTTAGCAGCCATTTCTTCTTACGACATCGTTCGCTGTTGGTCGCAACGAGGCACCCTGCACTTTGTTTCAGCGCAAGACGCGCGAGCAATTATGAGGTTGACGAATCCGCGCATCGAAAAGGCAGCAGCAAGACGTCGTACGACACTCGGGCTTTCTCAAGATGATGTGCAGACCGCAAGGGCAGCATTTCATTCCGAATTGCGCTCACGTGGCCTGTCCGACCCGCTGACTCGGACTGAAGCCTATGAGGTTTTCGCAGATCATGGAATAGACCCCACGGAACAAAGAGGTCCTCACCTACTGCGCACATTCGGCGGCGAAGGCGCTGTCGTCCAAGGGCCACGAAAAGGATCCGAAGGTACCTTCGTCCTGCTTGCCGACGTAACGTCCAAAGACGGCCTCTCAGCAAATACCACAGAGGGCTCCAGCACAGAACACTCAGCTGAATCCACGCTGGCCGACATTGCCTGGCGCTATGTTAATTCCCGCGGACCTATCTGTGTAGCTGACTTCGCGTGGTGGCTGGGGCTGACGAAAACTCAAGCGAAAAAGGCCCTTAAGCTTATCGATCACTTAATAGTTCCTTTCTCCCTCGATTCCTCTGCCTCTCCGGACGCGCCAACTGGCACAGAATTCATCGGCGAAAATCTCGCGCAAAATGAGTACTTCATGCCGACATGGCAGCAGAACGTAACTGAAGCCGAGCTTGAAGCCGCGCTTTCACTGACGCTTCGACTGCCCGCTTTTGACGAGTACCTCATGGGCTACGGCAGCCGCACCGAAATTCTTCCTGAATCCCTTCGCAACCAGGTCTTAACCAGAAACGGAATTAGCTGGCCTTTTGTAGTTGAAGAAGGGATTATCACCGGCCGGCAATAGAAAAACCGGCACCTCAACTAAGAGATGCCGGTTTAAAGCGAAAGCTAAACTACTAGCTCACCGTTTTGTTAGCTCACAGTGTGAACAATCATGACGTCACAGTCCGACTGACGAGCAACATCAGCCGGCACGGAGCCCAGCAGACGACCAGTCAGCGAGTTAATACCGCGGTTGCCAACCACCAGCAGGTCAGCGCGACGGTCAGTGACCAGAGACATCAGAGCCTCAACCGGGGAGCCGGAACGAACCTCGGTCTCAACCTTGGTAGCGCCGACGGCCTCTGCGGCCTCCTTAGCAGCAGCCAGGTTCTTCTGAGCCGGGTCATCACCGAGGACCTGAACCGAATCCTGGCGCAGGGTCTTGGACGCATCCTCTGCAGTCTCGTAGTAAGCGCAGCCGATAACCAGGGTGGCATCGAAAGCCGCGGCAATCGAGGCAGCGCGCTCTACTGCGAGCAGCGACGACTTAGAACCATCCGTGCCGACAACAATGGTCTTGTAATCACTCATGAAAACTATCCCTCACTGTGGAAGTTGCATTAAAACAGTTCATCGTGCGTAACGCCGTCGTTGCCCCGAACCCACTGGCCAGAGCCACTTTCGCGAATACACTGTTTTACTTCCCACAACAGTAGCAAAAAACTACTCGACACCGGCCTCAATCATCCCCTTAAGTTCCTTCTTGAGGTCGAAAATCTCATCGCGCAAGCGCCCCGCGAGCTCGAACTTCAACTCTCGCGCAGCCGCGGCCATCTGCTCCGACAGGTCCGCGATAAGCGCCTCGAGCTCCGCCCTCGGCATCTGCTTACCGCTGGCACCATCGGCCGCGCCCGAGCCGTCGGCACGCGAGAGCAGCGCATCAGCGGCCGCACCGGTCTTGCCTTCGTAATCGGTGTCAGCGTTGTCGTAGACCTGATCCAGAATGTCCGCGATCTTCTTGCGCAGCGGCTGCGGATCGATGCCATGCTCAGTGTTGTAAGCAATCTGCTTTTCGCGGCGGCGCTCCGTCTCGTCGATGGCGAACCGCATGGAATCGGTGATCTTGTCGGCGTACATGTGCACCTCGCCGGAGACGTTTCGCGCGGCACGACCAATCGTCTGAATCAACGAGCGCTCCGAACGCAGGAACCCCTCCTTGTCGGCGTCGAGGATTGCCACCAGCGAAACCTCGGGCAAGTCCAGCCCCTCGCGCAGCAGGTTAATACCGACCAGCACGTCGTACTCGCCGAGACGCAACTGCCGCAGCAGCTCAACGCGTTTGAGCGTATCCACATCCGAATGCATGTACCGCACCTGCACGCCATTTTCGAGCAGGTAGTCGGTCAGATCCTCCGCCATCTTCTTCGTCAGGGTTGTGACGAGAACGCGCTCGTCACGCTCGGTGCGCTTTCGGATCTCGCCGATCAAATCATCGATCTGCCCCTCAGTAGGCTTAACGACGATCTTGGGGTCCACCAGCCCAGTCGGACGAATAACCTGCTCCACATACTCGCCACCGGTCTTTTCGAGCTCATAGTCACCCGGCGTTGCGGACATGAACACGACCTGGCCCACGCGGGCATCGAATTCGTCGAACGTCAGCGGGCGGTTATCCAACGCCGATGGGAGGCGGAAACCGAAGTCGACGAGGTTGCGCTTACGGGAGGCATCGCCCTCGAACATGCCGCCAATCTGCGGCACGGTGACGTGCGACTCATCGATGATGGTGAGGAAGTCCTCCGGGAAATAGTCAATGAGCGTCGCGGGGGCCGAGCCCGGCGCGCGACCATCGATGTGGCGCGAGTAGTTCTCAATGCCGGAGCAGAAGCCGACCTGTTCAATCATTTCGAGGTCGTACTCCGTGCGCATGCGCAGACGCTGTGCTTCCAGCAACTTGCCCCGGTTTTCCAGATCCGCCAGGCGTTCGGCGAGTTCGGCCTTGATGTCCGCGACGGCCCGTTCCATCCGCTCCGGGCCTGCGACGTAGTGCGTAGCTGGGAAGATGCGCAGCTCAGGGACTTGGTCGATGACGTCGCCTGTGACTGGATTGAGGTAGTACAGCGAATCAATCTCGTCGCCGAAGAACTCCACCCGCACGGCCTTTTCTTCGTAGGCCGGGATGATATCGACCACGTCACCTTTTACTCGGAAGGTGCCGCGGGTAAAGGCAATGTCATTGCGGGCGTACTGAATGTCCACCAAAAGGCGCAGGAACTGGTCGCGGTCGACTTCCTCGCCCTCCTTCAGCCACACCGAACGGTCGAGGTATGACTGCGGGGTACCCAGGCCATAGATGCAAGAAACAGAGCTGACGACGACTACGTCGCGACGCGACAGCAGCGCTGAAGTAGCCGAGTGGCGCAGGCGCTCCACGTCCTCGTTGATGGAGGAATCCTTTTCAATATAGGTATCGGTCTGCGCGATGTAGGCCTCGGGTTGGTAGTAGTCGTAGTACGAAACGAAGTACTCGACCGCGTTGTTTGGCAGCAGGCTGCGGAGCTCATTGGCCAGCTGGGCCGCAAGCGTCTTGTTCGGTGCCATGACGAGGGTTGGCCGCTGCACCTTTTCGATCAACCACGCTGCGGTGGCTGACTTACCGGTGCCCGTGGCACCCATCAGGACTACCTCGCGCTCGCCTCTATCTAGGCGCTCCGACAGTTCCGCGATTGCCTGCGGCTGGTCGCCCGAGGGCTCGAACTCGCTGATGACCTCGAAGGTTCCCTCAGCGCGCTCGACTTCACCGACGGGACGGAACTCCGAGTGTGCGAGGACGGGTTGCTCTGCTGCAAATGCCATAGTTCCCAGCGTAGCGAAGGCTGTCTTGAAAGCGGCTGGTTACGTTACTTCCTGGGGCTTTGGGCTGTCCAGGGCTAGGGTCCAGAGCCTAGGAGCGGCTGTCGAGTTCCGGACCAACATTAAAATCGGTACAGATTTGGACAAGGCTGGCATAAAGTCGGTGCCAGGCCAGCAAAGGCGGGTTCCGCTTCACCAGCTGGCCCTTAGTGCGCATGGACTGACTCCTGGTGAAGCGCAAGCCGTCTTATCGATGGTCCGCGGCTGCGGCTGCGAGGCTGCAAGGCTGCAAGGCTGCGGGAGGCCTGGGTTATCCACACCCTGAAAGTTGTCCACAGATTGGACGTGGAGCCTCTCTCACAGAAAATCCCCTGGGCCGAAAAAGCTTAGAGTCCCGACCATGGGAAGTTTCACCACGGCCGAGTTGCGTGCACTCGGCATCGGAGAGAAAAAGACCAGAGCCCTCCTACAACAAGGCAGGCTAATTAAATTGGTACGTGGCCTCTACATTGACGACCACTCTCCCGCCTCAGTCGCCCGAGCAATCACGGGGCATTACAAAAGCATTGCGCTAACCGGTAAAAGCGCAGCTCAAATCCACTTGAGACTTCCCCTGACACTTCCTATCCAGGCAGAAGGCGCGGGATCAGTTCAGGCCGAGACCTTCTCCATTAGGCACAGCCGCCTACCGTCCTACACCAGCATCAATGGCCTCCCAGTTGTCGAAGCACTCTGGGCAGCACGAGCTTCAAAAGACTATGCACGCAGAATCCTGGAAACACACTACGCCGGCCGGGACGGCGAGAAGCGACTCAACCACGACCTCAGCCGGATGCGGAAAGTTCCCGCCTGGCTGCGTGAAACCATCGCCACCACGCCAATCGGCTCATGCAGCGAACTCGAGCGCAAGCTGGCCCGTCCACTAATCAAGCGCGGGTACCGCATCCGAATGAACCAGTACATCGGCCCCTACTGCTTCGACATCCTGCTTGACCAGTGGAAAATAGCTATCGAAGTCGACTCAGAGACGTACCACGCTAACGAGGACTCGTTCATCGCAGATCGCTGGAAGGCCAACTCCGGCACGCTGCACGGCTGGATAGTCCTGCGGTTCACAGACTCATGCATCAATTGGAATCTCGACAGTGTCCTCGACGAAATCGAGCAGGCAATTCGATGGGTGCAAAAGCGCCGTCCCCGCGTGGACTATAAACCAGGATGGCCTGCCTGTCAGAAAGTTTGGGAATGGAATCCAACGGTTGGCTACGCCAATAAGCAGCGATAAACAGCCGATATCGCGAGATAAACAGCCATCCACTTGCCAAATTGTTATTTATTTTGTAATGAAAACTGACCGAACAGCAACTAGCCTGGCGCCTATGAACACTTCGCGCCGCACACCAGTCCACACGCCCGCTACGACTCGCCCAGGTTCCACCACTCGAAAAGCAACCTCACACCGAGCCCTTGTGGCCGGCATCCTCGCTACCACCGCATTGGCTTTCACCGCCTGCTCAACACAGGAAACTGAAGCAGCGCCCGAATCTGCTGCTCCGGTTGAAACCACTACCGTTACTCAGACCGAGGATGGCGTGTCTGACAAGAGTTCGGGCAACACGCCAAACCCAACCGGTTCTGCACCGGACCAGGGAGGCGATACATCGACGGCGGAGACTGGTGGCGCGTCGACGTCGTCAAGCGAAAGAGGCGACAACGGCGACGGGAGCCGGCTTCGTCAGGACATGACCGCTGAAATCTACAACAACCCCTCGCCGGGATCTACCTTCATGGCGGCCGGCGAACAGGCAACCACCTGCATCTACGGCGATGGGTACGGCCTCAACCTCATCGCGGCGGGCCCGAATACCAGCTGCGACTTTGCGAAGGCCGTTTTCAACCAGCAGACCGAGGGGCTTAACGCCTCGGAGGACAATATCCGCGACCACCTGCAGCCAAACATCAAGGCCAAGAGTCCCGCGACCGGGAAGACCTACGACCTCAGCTGCAGCACACAAGACGACGTTGTCGTGTGCACCGGCGGCAACAACGCGAAGATTTACATGTACTAGCGCACCAGGTGGCGGTCGGCAGTCGGTGCAACTGCTGGCCGCCAGCCGCGATTCGCCGATGGGGAATCGCAACAAGCCCGCAAACTCCCGCCTACAGTGAAACCATGACAGTTTCCCGCTTGCGCCCCTTCGGCGAGACCATCTTCGCCACCATGTCCCGCCTCGCTACCGAGCACGAGGCAATCAATCTTGGGCAGGGCTTCCCGGATTGGGATGGGCCGGACGAGGTGCTCGCGGAGGCGCGACATCAGATAGCTGGAGGAAACAACCAGTACGGCCCCGGCCGCGGTATGAAGGTGCTCCGTGATGCCATCGTCGCCGATCGCGCCCGCCGCACGGGGCAGGTCTACGACGCCGACGCCGAATGCCTCGTCACGGTCGGCGCCACGGAGTCGATTGCCGCCACCGCCTTGGGGCATCTCGAACCCGGCAGCCACGTCATCGTCATCGAGCCGTACTACGACTCGTACAAAGCCGCCATCGCACTGGCTAACTGCACATATACCGCGGTGCCGCTCATCCCCGCAGCTTCCAGTACGGCGCGCTCCTGGTCGCTCGACCGCAGCGCGCTTGCCGATGCCGTCACCGCTAAAACGGCCATGATCATCATCAATTCGCCGCACAACCCCACCGGCACCGTCCTCACGGACGAGGACTTGCAGGCCATCGCCGATGTCGCCATCGCAAACAATCTACTTGTGCTTGCCGACGAAGTCTACGAACGCCTGTACTTCAACGGATTGTCACACTCTTCCATCAGCGCTCTGCCCGGCATGCGCGAGCGAACCATTGTCGTGTCCAGCGCCGCAAAAACCTTCAACGTCACCGGATGGAAGATCGGCTGGGCGCTGGCCCCGACCGAACTACTCGATGGCGTCGTCAAGGCCAAGCAGTTCTTGAGCTATGTCGGCGCCACTCCCCTTCAGCCCGCAGTCGCCCGTGGCCTGCAGGAATGTGCCCCATGGGTGGACGAGCTGGCGGGTCAGCTCGAGGGCAACATGCGGCTCCTCGCCGATGGGTTGGAGGGCCTTGGCGCCGACGTCTTCACGCCGCAGGCAGGGTATTTTGTCGTCGCTGATGTCTCGAGCTGGGGGCTTGGCGACGCCCTGGAGACCTGCACCCTGCTGGTCAAGGAATGCCGCGTCGCAGCCATCCCCGTCACCGCTTTTGTGGATGACCCGGAGTCAGAAAAGTACCGCTACCTGGTGCGGTTCGCTTTCTGCAAGCGCGCCGAGGTGATTGAGGAGGCTATCATCCGGCTGCGGGATTATCTTGCTGCCCGGCCTGCAGCTGGCGAATCTGATTCAGCGGCTGAATAATCCGCTCCCAAATCCGGTCGACCTGGCGCACGAGGTCCTCCTCGGTGCCTGAGTTTTCCAGAACCACGTCGGCGAACTGCAGGCGCTTGTCATCGCTGATTTGCTTAGCGATGCGCTGCTTCGCATCCTCTCGGTCTACACCGCGGCTTTCCACCAGACGGTCGAGACGGACCTCCACCGGGGTATGCACAACTACGACGAGGTCCTGTGCTTCCGACTGCCCCATTTCAATCAACAGCGGAGAGTCAAAAACAATGATGGCGTCACCTGCCGCGTTGAACTGCTCTTCGGTGCGCTGCTCAATACGCGGATGGGTGATGGAGTTCAGCAGCTCCGTCTTCTCCGCGGATACGAAGGCCCGCTTCGCAAGTTCGCCGCGGTTGAGGGAGCCGTCGTCAAGCAAAATGCCCTCGCCGAAAGCTTCGGCGAGTTCGGCCAGCGCCGGTTCCCCGGGTTCGACGACATCGCGAGCGATCTGATCAGCGTCGATGATGACAGCACCGAGCTCGGCAAACCTACGGGCGACCGTAGATTTCCCACTGCCCATGCCACCGGTTAGTCCTACTTTGAGCATGTCTCTAAGGGTACGTGGACACGCCCCCGCACGTTAGTGCTTTACGACGAGATCCTCGATGCGGTGACCCTCTTCAACGGGATCTGGGTTGACTGGGGCCGGGGCGGTGCCGTTACCGAATGGGCTGCCACCAAGGGCCTCACGGCCGTGCGGCTGGAGCAGGTCAGAGAGCTCCGGCCCCTTCGGGACAATCCCTAAAGGATTGAGGTCGCGGTGGACCTCGTAGTAATGGCGCTTGATATCGACGAGGTCAGTGGTGTCGCCGAAGCCCGGAGTCTGGAAGAGATCACGCAGGTAGTTGTATAGAACCGGCATCTCGGAAATCTTGCTCCGGTTGCACTTGAAGTGGCCGTGGTAGACGGCATCGAAGCGGATCAGGGTCGTGTAAAGGCGAATGTCGGCCTCAGTGATGTGGTCGCCCATGAGGTAACGGCGGGTCTCTAAGCGCTCAGAAACCTTGTCTAGGGCATCGAACAGCCGGTCGTAAGCCTTGTCGTAGGAGTCCTGCGAGCCTGCGAAACCACAGCGGTAGACGCCGTTGTTGATCTCGGTGTAGATGAACTGCATAAGCTCATCCATTTCCTCGCGCATCTCCACCGGGTAAAGATCCGGGGCGCCTTCGCGGTGGAACTCGGTCCACTCGGTAATGAAGTCCAAGGTGATCCAGGGAAAGTCATTGGTCACGACCTCGCCCGACTCGATCTCGACGATGGCCGGAACAGTAATGCCACGCTGGTAGTCCGGGAAACGCTTGAGGAATGCCTCCTGCAGGCGCTCGTAGCCGAGTACTTCATCGCGGCCACCTGGGCCTTTGTCGAATGTCCAGGAGCGGGCATCGTGCACTGGCCCTGGAATTCCGACTGAAATTGCATCTTCCAAGCCGAGCAACCTGCGAACAATAAGCGTGCGGTGTGCCCATGGGCACGCGCGAGCCGCGATGAGGCGGTAGTGACCGGCTTCAACGGGCCACGTCTTAATTCCGTCGCCTACCTCGCGACCGTTCTTAACAATGCGGTCGTTGATATAGCGGGTGTCGCGGTTAAAGTCCTTACCCTCCTGCGAGTACACACCGCCTGTGGAGTGGGAGGAATCCTCTACGTGATTAGCGTTATCTACCTGTTTGGCTTCGTCCTTTGTTGTCATGTCACCATTCATATGGGTAGAGAGACGGGCTGTCAACGGCAGTAAGGGCAGCCAGAGCCACCAAAATCGACAAGGCCACCAGGACATTAGGGCCCTTAGGGCCAATAGGACGGTTTGCGCTTCGCCAGCAGCCCGTTACTGTGCAGCAAGCCACTTCTGGTGAAGCGCAAGCCCGCTTTAGGCAACAGCGGCGCCACCTTTATGGCCCAAAGCCCCAACACCAGGACCAAAAATGCAGCAAGCCCCCAAGCCGCCGCTATAAGAACAAGGCCGAGCAGGTGCCCGTCGTAAAGCAAAGAAGGCACGAAAAAGCCCCAGCGAGGAAAACCTCGCCGGGGCAATTTCTCAAAGGGACGTGTAAGCCCTTAGCGGTCTAGCTTAGTTGCCAGCCAGCTTCTCGCGCAGAGCAGCGAGCTGCTCGTCGGAAGCCAGGGTGCCGCCTGCATTGTCTGCAGCCGGTGCGGCCGGAGCAGCCGGAGCTGCCTCGCCGGACTCGGAGGAGTAGTTCGAAGCGGTCTCTGCAGCCTCGGCAGCTGCAGCGCGGTGACGCTCGATCTGGGCAGCGTGCAGCTGGTGGTGACGCTCTGCCTCTGCGTAGCGAGCCTCCCACTCGGCGCGCTGAGTCTCGAAGCCCTCCATCCACTCGTTGGTCTCCGGGTCGAAGCCCTCCGGGAAGATGTAGTTGCCCTGCTCGTCGTAGGAGTCGCCCATGCCGTACTTGGTCGGGTCGAACTCTTCGGTGAAGTCCTCGTCAGCCTGCTTGAGGGACAGGGAGATACGACGACGCTCGAGGTCGATGTCGATGACCTTGACCATGACCTGCTCGTCGACGGAGACGATCTGGTCCGGAACGTCGATGTGGCGGGAAGCCAGCTCGGAGATGTGAACCAGGCCCTCGATGCCCTCCTCGACGCGGACGAACGCACCGAACGGAACCAGCTTGGTGACCTTGCCCGGAACAATCTGGCCGATTGCGTGAGTGCGGGCGAAGACGCGCCACGGATCTTCCTGAGTAGCCTTCAGGGACAGGGAAACGCGCTCGCGGTTCAGGTCGACCTCGAGAACCTCGACGGTGACCTCGTCGCCAACCTGGACAACCTCGGACGGGTGGTCGATGTGCTTCCAGGACAGCTCGGAAACGTGAACCAGGCCGTCAACACCGCCGAGATCGACGAATGCGCCGAAGTTGACGATGGAGGAAACGACACCCTTGCGGACCTGGCCCTTCTGCAGCTGGTGCAGGAACTCGGAGCGGACCTCAGACTGGGTCTGCTCGAGCCATGCACGGCGGGACAGAACGACGTTGTTGCGGTTCTTGTCGAGCTCGATGATCTTGGCCTCGATCTCCTGGCCGATGTACGGCTGGAGGTCGCGGACACGACGCATCTCGACGAGGGAAGCCGGCAGGAAGCCGCGCAGGCCGATGTCGAGGATCAGGCCGCCCTTGACGACCTCGATGACGGTACCGGTAACCGGTTCGTCGTTCTCCTTGAGCTGCTCGATGGTGCCCCAAGCACGCTCGTACTGAGCGCGCTTCTTGGACAGGATGAGGCGGCCTTCCTTGTCTTCCTTGGTCAGGACCAGCGCGTCGATCTCATCGCCAACTTCGACCACTTCGTCAGGGTCGACATCGTGCTTGATGGACAGTTCGCGGGAAGGAATGACACCTTCAGTCTTGTAGCCGATGTCGAGAAGAACCTCGTCGCGGTCAACCTTAACGACGGTGCCTTCAACGATGTCACCATCGTTGAAGTACTTCATCGTCGAGTCGACAGCGGCCAGGAAATCCTCAGCGGTGCCAATGTCGTTGATGGCAACCTGAGGGACGTTAGAAGTGGACATATAAGATGTGCTCCGAAGCGGATAGAAATCGAAAAACGGACAATTTCGGCCTTGCCTCTCAAAGAAACCCCTGGACAACCGGGCCAAATCCGCTTTCGGCGAATCTCACCATTGGCAATTAGTTAACCCGATGTCCATGAAGCTCGAGGCTGCAAAGTCGGCACGCTAATGCATACCTAGCGAACAATACCGATTTGAGCTGCGACATTCAAGTCCGCAACACATCCGCGGCAAGCCCGCATCAAGTCCGCCGACCAGCACTACGGCCCGACCTTCGCACCACTAATGCGCAGCAGTATCCCAGTTCACACCAGCACCGATGGAAACATCCAACGGCACCAGCAATTCAGCCGCCGAGTCCATCTCGCGATGCAACAGCTCCTTGATGGCTCCCTCTTCCCCATCTGCAACTTCAACAACCAGTTCGTCATGAACCTGCAGGAGGACACGTGAGCGCAACCCGCCCCGTCGTAAAGCATCGTCGACCCGGAGCATTGCAATCTTAATAATGTCTGCCGCCGAGCCCTGGATCGGCGAGTTCAATGCCGCGCGTTCCGCGTTATCGCGAGCGATGCGGTTGTCGGCGTTGAGTTCCGGCAGGTAGCGACGACGATCGAACATCGTGGCCGTAAAGCCGTCCTTGCGCGCCCGCTCAACAACCTTGTGCAGATAATCGCGCACACCACCGAAGCGCTCGAAGAAGTCCTCCATGAGCTTCTTCGCCTCGCGCTGCGGAATGTCGAGCTGCTGAGCCAGACCAAAAGCGCTCAGACCATAAGCCAATCCGTAGCTCATCGCCTTTACACGACGACGCAGCTCAGGCGTAACCTCATCGATGCCGACGCCGAAGACCTTCGAGCCGACGTAGTTATGCAGGTCCTCGCCCTGGCGGTAGGCCTCAATCAGCCCCGGATCCTGCGATAGGTGCGCCATCACGCGCATCTCAATCTGCGAGTAGTCCGCGGTGATCAGCTGCTCATAGCCATCGCCGACCACGAACGCCTCACGAATCCGTCGCCCGAACTCCGTGCGCACCGGGATGTTCTGCAGATTCGGCTCCGTCGACGACAGACGCCCCGTCGCCGCGACCGCCTGATTAAAAGTCGTATGAATACGGCCATCATCAGCGACAGCCTTAATCAGCCCCTCCACGGTCGACTTCATCTTCTGCGACTCGCGGAACTTCAACAGGTAATCCAGGAACGGATGCGGGTTGACCTTCGCCAGCCCCTCAATTTCCTTCGCCGCCGTGGAATAGCCCGTCTTCGTCTTCTTTGTCTTGGGCATTCCCAGCTGGTCAAACAGGACCTCTTGCAACTGCTTCGGCGATCCGAGATTCAGCTCAGGCTTATCGACGAGGTTGCGAGCCTCACTCTCCGCCTCATCGGTAGCCGCCTGCGCCTGCTTTCGGAGCTCCTCGAGCGCATCAACATCGACAGCGATACCGGCACGCTCCATCCGACCCAGCACTGGGGCGAGCGGGACTTCCAGGTCGGCGTACACACTGTAGAGCCCGGCCTCGTCGAGTTCGACAGCCAATCGCTCAGCCAGGTCGATGACGGCGGCGACATGGGAAGCGTCTTCGGCCGGGCCATCGAGCAGGGTCATCTGGCCCTCGGCCTGCGAAAGAGTCTGGCCCAGGTGACGCTGGACGACGTTGTCCAAGCTGTAGCTGCGCTGGCTTGGGCGCAGCAGATACGCAGCCAGGAAGGTGTCGTGGATGACCCCGGCCAGCTCGAAGTCGTAGTTCCAGAGTGCATGCATGGCCGTTTTAGAGTCATGCACCAGCTTCGGATGGTCGCCAGCGAGCCACTCGCGCAGTGCGTCGGCATCTTCGGCGGAAAGATCACCCAAGTCGAGAGAAACAGCCTGGCCGGAGGTCTTGCCCTTCTCATCTGCGGAGCCAATCATCAGGGTGTGCT
This sequence comes from Corynebacterium sp. HMSC055G02, assembly GCF_001809065.1. NCBI lineage: Bacteria > Bacillati > Actinomycetota > Actinomycetes > Mycobacteriales > Corynebacteriaceae > Corynebacterium > Corynebacterium sp. HMSC055G02. The sequence continues at coordinate 45,519 of NZ_KV795672.1, forward strand.
CCCCGACCTGCAACGCGGCCGGCTCGTGCAGATTATCGAGCCAGGCAGCCAGGGCGCCGTCGTCAAGCGAAACAGCCTCGAGCTTTGTCGCACTGTCGCTGGTGGAGGCGGTGACGCCCGCGCCTTCGATGGAAAGGGTGCGGAAGACGCGTTCGCGAAGGTTGTCGCCGAATTCGAGGCGGTCGAAGAAGTCGATGATTCCCTGGGCGTCGGCGGGACGGAGCTCGAGCTCGTTCGGACCGTACGGCAAGGGCAGATCCTTGACCATTTCGGTGATGTCGCGGTTCAGCTGGACGTTTGCGACGCGCTCGCGGAAGTTATCGCCGACTTTGCCGCGGATTTCGTCAGCGTGGTCGATGAGGTTTGCCAGCGTGCCGTACTGAACAATCCACTTCGTCGCGGTCTTCTCGCCGACCCCCGGAATGCCCGGGAGATTGTCGGAGGGGTCGCCGCGGAGAGCCGCGAAATCCGGGTACTGAGTCGGCGTCAGACCGTACTTCTTCTCGATAGCAGCAGGCGTGAAGCGATGCAGCGTGGTGACGCCGCGCATTGGATAAAGCACCGTCGTGGTGTCGTTGACCAACTGGAACGAGTCACGGTCACCAGTGACGATGAGCGTTTCGAAGCCCTCAGGCTTGGCTTGGGTAGCCAACGTCGCGATAATGTCGTCGGCCTCGTAGTTGTCCTTTTCCAGCGTGACGATGCCCATCTCTTTCAGCACCTGCTGAATAAGCGGCACCTGACCACGGAATTCCTCAGGAGTCTTCTCACGCTGAGCCTTATACTCCGGGAAGATCTCGTTGCGGAAGGTCTCGCGGGCGACATCGAAGGCGACCGCCACGTGCGTGGGCTTTTCCTCGCTGAGGATATTGGACAGCATAGAAAGGAAGCCGTACACCGCGTTCGTTGTCTGACCACCGGTGGTTGAGAAACTATCCACCGGAAGGGCAAAGAACGCGCGGAAGGCCATGGAATGACCGTCGATAAGCATGAGGGTCTTCTTCATGACATCCCAGTGTAGGAAAATATTGAACAGCGTAGGAAAACTGAGATGCGCGCTGAGGAATCGCGAGCTGCGGAGGATGAGCTGTTGGCCGGTCAGCTTCAGTGAACAATAATTACGGTAATCAGGCTGCATTTTGAAACGGATTCAGCAGCCCCTTAGTCCACCTGAACAGTGATTCGCAAGAGTGAGCCTCTCGAGCGTCGCTTGGCACCTGGTTTCAGTTTCCGAAATGCTGTAATCCAACTTTAATATTCGCCTTATTTTCCTGGAGTTTTTCCATATTTTCCAGCGATTGTTCAACAGCATGCACGGAACCTGCCCCAAATGAGGCACCTAGAAATTACCCCCTCTTTGAGGTGGCCGCGAAAACATATCACCACGTCCTGCGCATGCCTCTGAAATCAATTGGCGTAGTTACGCTTTCATGGCTTTAGACTCTTCAGCATGAGTGAGTTCGATTCGACCGATTTCCAACGGAGCGCCCAGTCCACCCGCGAGCGCATCATCGCGGCTGCAGCTCGGCACTTCGCGCGCAAGCCTTTGCGAAGCGTGCCGCTGAAGGAAATTGCCAGCGATGCGGGCGTTAGCGCGCCGCTCATCATCAAGTACTTCGGCTCCAAAGAAGGTCTCATGGCCGAACTGATTGACTTCAGCCAGTTCAAAGGCACACTCAGCCGAGCTCCCTTCAATGAACTTGGCCAGCGGATGGCCAGCGCTATTTTGACTGGTCAAGGAATGGCCGGACAGTCCATGATTCCACTGATTGTCGGATCCCTCGACTCCGAGGAAACCGCAAAAGTCATTGCCGAGCGGTTCAATGAAGCTGTTGCAGATGACCTAATTCGCCGCGTCGAAGCGGACGGACCGGAAGACGTTAGCTACGACACTGCTGTGCACCGCAGCCAGATGGCTATTTCCCTCTGCGTCGGATACCTAGTTCTTTCCGACACCGGCCTAATCGATGAGGCCAACGCGCCGAGGATTTCGGTTGAGGCCCTGGGCAGCTGCCTGCAGCAAATCATCGAACACGGCTAAGAACCGAGCACGGCTAAGAAAGCAGCTCCACTGCCCACCGCCTACTGCCCCCCCCCACTGCCACCGACTACTCCTGCGTAACTCACTGAATCAGCAGCGCCACCCCAGGCGCTGCTTTTTTGTTTTGTGTCTTTAATCGCACCCCGAAGCTACTAATACACACACGGAAATACGCTTCTTCTCAGGTGGAAGACATACAATGGCCTGCGATGTCTACTGAAAATACGAGCGCTCCTGGCGCAGAGTCGACCACGCTGCCGACCACGAGCCCCTACTCTGAAATCCCGAAGCCGACCCCGCTGGGTGTCATCGCCAACGCAGTTCGCGGTGGCCTCATTGGTCTCGCCGAGACGATTCCGGGGGTCTCCGGCGGCACCCTTGCGCTGATCACGGGCATCTACGGACGCCTGATTGAATCGGCAAAGCGCATCACCGACCTGCCGCGGGCAACTTCGAAGGGCACCTTCAAGGAGGACCTTCGCAGAATCGACTGGTGGCTGCTCATCCCGGTGGCTATCGGCATGGTTGCCGTGGTCTTCTCCATGGCAGGCATCATGGAGAACTTCGTCACCAACCAACCAGTCGCTTCCCGAGCACTGTTCATGGGCATGATCGCCGCCTCGATCACCATGCCGCTGAACGAGCTACAGCCAGGCGCTCTGCGTCAGCCGGGCATGCGCGGCAAGGCCATCGCAGTCTTCCTGTTCTTCAGCATCGCCCTGTTCGCGCTGACCTCCCTCCCCCAGGCCGCACCGACGCAGCCGCCTCTCTGGCTCGTACTCATCGCCGCCTCGATTGCCGTGTGCGCACTGGTTCTGCCGGGCGTTTCGGGCTCTTTCTTCCTGCTGGTCATCGGACTCTACGCACCGACCATGGGCGCAATTCACGACCGTGACTTCGCCTACATCGGCACGTTCTTCGTCGGCGCGCTGATTGGCATCGTCCTGTTCATCCGCCTCCTCGAATGGCTGCTGAGTACGCACCAGGCGCTCACGTTGGTCGCCATGTCCGGCCTCATGCTCGGTTCACTGCGCGCTCTCTGGCCGTGGCAGACCGAAAACAACGAGCTCCAGGGCATCGGCTCCGACTGGGGACTCGCCCTCGGACTGTTCATTCTCGGCGCCGCAATCGTCAGCGTCGTCGCTTATGCGCAGCGCCGTTTTTCTAATTCGGGGTCGATGGACTAAACTAGTCAAAGTCGCTTCGATAGAGCATTTTCGCTTATCGACGGCTTTGCGCCCCTGTAGCCCAATTGGCAGAGGCAACGGATTCAAAACCCGTCCAGTGTGAGTTCGAGTCTCACCGGGGGCACGATTTTAAAACCCGCTTTCACCTGGCTTTTAGCCTGGTGGGAGCGGGTTTTACTTGTCTGAGTATTCACTATCTTTCACTCTTTTTCACGCACTTTCACGTACTTTCACGGGTATTTTGCGCCAAAAATGAGCCAAAAAAGAGCCACTTATTGCACGTTGAATCCTGCGTTAACTCCTGGGTGAATCTGTTTTTGGGCATAAGAAAACCCCGCCACTATCGATTGAGTGAACGGGGCAGTGCCATGGCGGGGACTCGCACCCCGCGAATGTGGCTACTCCATGGCTTTTGAGTCCGATGATTTCAACAGGCGAGCATACGCTCTGAAAACTTCTTCATCGCCATCGGAGTACTCGGAAATCCCGCTCAACAAAGCTTGCCGCTGCTCTTCTGTGATGGAGACTCGAAACTCAGCGATGTCTTCTGCAAGATAGGTGCTGCGACTGCGTAGCGGCGCAGTGTCGCGGTTACTTCTGATTTGCCGCCGCGGTCGCCGATGCGGGCGCGGTTGATAAACGGCACGAATTGTACCGCGCCGAAGTTGTGCTGCAGACACTCGCTCAACTGCCCGGTCACGCATTAAAACTGCCGAGACGGTTTCCGCTTCACCAGCAGCCGTTCAGTGTGCAGCAAATGCATTCTGGTGAAGCGGAAGCCGTTCTTTTGCAGCAGGCATCCAACTGGACTCTGGCCAATTGGCGTCATCAACAAACGAAGCCCGCTGCTACAGGTTATCCACCGCGTACTGAGCTTCCTCCGGAGTAAACTGCTCGCCGTATTCCGACGTCAGCTGCTCGTAAACCGCATCCGGGGACATCGCCATCGAATCCTGGTAGATTCTCGCCTTTTCCAGTGCGTTCTTATTCCAGTCCGCATCGAGATTGTCCATTGCATACTGGGCTGCCTCCGGTGAGAACTTCTCGCCGTACTCCGAGGTCAGCTGATCATAAATACCGGCCTTCGACATGTGCATGCGATTCGCGTAAATCTCTGCCTTGCGGAGAGCATTCTTGTATTCGGTCGGGACCTTCTCATCCTGCTTTTGCTGCTCCCCCGTCTGACCTTGCTGCTCATCTACACCTGCCTCGGAAGACTCAGCGAAATCGGCATTCTCAACAGTCCCAGAATCAGCCGCAACGGCAGTCTCCGAACCAAAGAGAGATGCAGCTTCAGAATCGGAACCCGACTCAGTGTCACCGCCACCAGTCAAGCTGGCCGCCACAGCGAGGACCACGACAGCGCCCGCGGCAATACCACCCCATTTGAAGCAGCCACCCTTCTTCTTTTCTTTCGGAGCCGGAGGCATCTGCCCCGCTGCCGACGGACCCTGCGGGTAGGGCTGCTGGCCGAGCGGATCCTGCGGGCTGTGCTGGTAGGACTGCTGCCCCAGCGAATCCTGCGGATTCTGGGAGCCATACGGATTCTGGGAGCCATACGGGTTCTGTGGACTCTGCGGGTTCTGGGGGAAAGTGGAATCGGACATCGTAAGAAGCCTCCTGCGTAGAAGTTGCAATAAACGAACAGCTCTCTGTCGTCAGTTGGAACTATCCCAGGAACTCCGGATTCAACTTTCCGCACTACACAAATATTTTCGATTCGCGAACCATAAGGCACCACTGAAGGTAAGAAAAAACCAGGCCTCTACCCCATAGAACAGGGCTTGGAACTGGTTAATCTCTTTAAAAACTAACCTTCAACCCCGGCCAGCGCTTACTCAATATCGGCAAATAATATCGCCAACATTTTCCAAACCAATAGAAGGCCAAAAGCGGCCAAGGCATGGAGCCCCTCCAACGACAGCCGCCCATATGGAACCCGACAGCACATAGACACCCCACCGAAGGCACTTCCTAACAAAGATGCTTCCGAGCAAGCTCGATGCACACCTTCATCACAAACGACGCAGCTGAGTAGCCCTTAACACAAACGATGCCATGGCAGGACTCGTCGAACTCGGCAAAAGCCGGGGTTCCGGCATCACGCCCGCGGCCGCCAGCCCCACGACACTTCCCAAATCCCCGCTCCCCCAACCGCAAAGATTTTATTTTCCACCCCACTGTCCATATAATGAGATACCAATCCCGCATAGCAAGACTGGTTTAGTTTTTACGCACACCACTACGTATCACCTGCCAAGCTTTGCTCCCGGCTTTACGCACTGCCCACCAGCAGCTCACGCCGCGGTCGAGTTTTCTCAAAGTACAAAGTACTCAGTACTCAACACGTTTTGGACTGTCATCATGCCTGCTGCGAATTCCCCCTCTAGCTCCTCCGCCCACACTGCGAACGCGAACTCCGCTAAGACGCCACTTCACGCAGTACCGGAGGACACCGCCCCCACAGATCCGTCGACCATCACCGATGCGGAAATCTTTGAGGCACACCGAGGCGGCAAGCTCCGCTCCCACTCCACCATGAAGCTCGAGACAATTCGCGACCTCTCCATCGGCTACACCCCAGGTGTCGCTCGCGTCTGTGAGGCCATCCACGAAGATCCGGCCCTGGCACGCACCTACACCTGGACCGGCCAGAACGTCGCAGTAGTCTCCGACGGCACCGCAGTGCTTGGCCTCGGCGACATCGGCCCCAAGGCCGCACTGCCTGTGATGGAAGGAAAGGCCCAGCTCTTCGAGCAGTTCGCCGGTATCTCCGCAGTGCCAATCGTCCTGGATACCCTCGACACGGAGGAAATCATCCAGACGGTCAAGGCGCTGGCACCGTCGTTTGGCGGAGTGAACCTCGAAGACATCTCCGCGCCTCGCTGCTTCGAGATCGAGCAGCGTCTCGATCAAGAGCTCGACATCCCCATCTTCCACGACGACCAGCACGGCACCGCCATCGTCATCGCCGCCGGCTTGATCAACGCCTGCAAGCTGACCGGCCGCAGCTTCCAGGATCTCCGCGTGGTCATCTCCGGCGCCGGTGCCGCTGGTGTCGCTGCGACGAAGATGCTGCTGTCCGCTGGCGTGTCCGACATCGTCGTCGTCGATTCGCGCGGCATCATCCACCCGGATCGCGAGCCACTAAGCGACATCAAGCAGTGGGTCGCCGGCATGACTAACCCGCGCGGTATCACCGGCTCGATCAACGATGCGCTTGTCGACGCTAACGTGTTCATCGGCGTCTCTGCCGGCCGTATCGGCGAGGATGCGATTAGCCAGATGGCTGCTGACCCTATTCTGTTCTCGCTGGCCAACCCGATTCCGGAGATTCCGATGGAAGTCGCCCGCAAGTACGGAGCCGTCGTGGCCACTGGCCGCTCGGATCATCCGAACCAGATTAATAATGTGCTGGCCTTCCCGGGTCTGTTCCGTGGCGCACTGGAGGCGGGTGCCAAACGGATCACCGAGGCCATGAAGCTGGCTGCTACTCAGGCCATTGCAAATGTTGGCGTAGAAGACCTGAGTGCCGACCGCATTATCCCGTCGGCGCTGGATTCGCGCGTCATGCCGGCCGTGGCGAAGGCTGTCCGCGATGCTGCGCTGAGCGACCCGGCCTCCGGCGCGGTCGGCCCGCTCGACGTCACTGGCAATGGCTTTGCTGCAGTTGAAGCGAACTAGAAAACCGGCGCTGACTATTCCCCGGGAAGTCTGAAAAGTGTGCGGTTTTCCTGCACCAGCCTAAGACGCAGCTGAATAGGGGTACCGAATTTAAGGTATTCCTGTGCCTAGGTAACATATTCAGATATGAAAAGACCCATCGCATTGGCGGCTGCCACGCTGACTGCGACCTTGTTCTTAGGGCTTACAGGCTGCGTCACCAATGACGAAAGCGGTAACCCCGAGGGCTGGTCAGAGATCAAACCGGCAGCGGTCCCCGAACTGGCGAAACAGGTCCCAGCAGATCTTCGTAAGCGCGAAGTATTGCGCATCGGCACCAACCCAACATTCGCCCCGGCAGAGTTTAAGGATTCCGCCGGTTCCATCATCGGATTCGACATTGACCTCATGCGGGCCATGGCCAGCGTCCTGGATCTGCGGCTGGAAATCCAAGAACAGGATTTCGCACTGATTCTGCCGGCCCTGTCGGCCGGCGCAGTTGATGTTGGTGCCTCCGGCTTCACCTCAAACGAGGAGCGCCGCAAGACCTACGACTTCGTCGACTACCTGGATACCGGCCTGCAGTGGGCACGTCGCCCGGGCAGCGACGCCAGCTCCGACAACTACTGTGGCAAAACTGTCGCTGTTCAGCGCAATACCGTCGCTGACATGGAGGACCTGCCGGTAAAGAATCAGGATTGTCTGGATCGCGGTTTGCCACCAATTAACAAATTGGCCTACCAGGATGCTGGTACCGCAGCTACCACCGTGGTGCTGGGGCGTGCTGACGCGCTGGCAGCTGACTCACCAGTCAGTGCCTACGCGGTCAATCGTTCTGAGGGCAAACTCGAACTTGCCGGAGATATCTACGATGGTGCCCCGTTCGGCTTCGCTATTCCGAAGGATTCAGAACTCGGCCCAGTACTCCAGCAGGCGCTGCAGTACCTCATCGACAACGGCCAGTACAAGCAAATCCTGACCACATGGGGTTTGGAAGACGGTGCTTTGGAACGCGCCACTATTAACGGAGAGGAACTTTAAGTGAGCGACTCATCTGCGTCTGGCGCCCGCTACGAGGCCACACAGGCGGAACTCAACGAAGAAATTAAGGCCAAACCGCTGCCGCACCCGGGTCGCTGGATCACCGCAGCAGTGCTGCTTGTGCTCTTCCTGTGGTTCATCATCGGTGCCGCCCGCAACGAGGCCTACCACTGGGATGTTTACTTCCAGTACCTGTTCGACACACGAATCGCCGCTGCCGCTGGCTGGACCATTGCACTAACGGTCCTGGCCATGCTCATCGGTATCGTCGGCGGTGCCATCGTCGCCGTACTCCGAATGTCGGACAACCCCGTGCTGTCCACTGTTGCTTGGTTCTACCTGTGGGTTTTCCGAGGAACTCCGGTCTACGTGCAGCTGGTCTTTTGGGGCCTCCTCGGCACTATCTACTCGACGATTGACCTGGGCGTTGCCGAGGTTGATCTCAGCACTGTCCTGTCCAATACCTTTGTGTTAGCGTTCGTCGGTCTCGGCTTGAATGAGTCCGCATACATGGCTGAAATTGTCCGTGCCGGCATCCAGGCTGTCCCGGAGGGCCAGACCGAAGCATCGAAGGCACTGGGTATGAGCTGGTGGCAGACTGTCCGCCGCACCATCTTGCCACAGGCTATGCGCATCATCATCCCGCCGACGGGCAACGAGTTCATCTCCCTGCTGAAGACCACTTCGCTGGTCATCGCAGTGCCGTTCTCGCTGGAACTCTACGGCCGCTCCACGGACATCGCCAATGCGCTGTTCCTGCCGGTGCCGATGCTGCTTGTCGCCGCCACCTGGTACTTGGTCATCACATCAATTCTGATGGTCGGACAGTTCTACCTTGAGCGCTACTTCGCCCGCGGCGCTACCCGTCAGCTCACCGCCCGCCAGCTGGCCGCGCTTGCCGACGCCGAAGGTGTGCCGCTTGCAAATGCTCGCGTTGTCGATAAGGACGAAGAGCACTTCTACCGAGAGGATCCGCAGTAAATGACTACCAAAGATTTGATGGTTGAGGCGCAAAAGGTTCGGAAGAACTTCGGCCGTCTCGAGGTCCTCAAGGGCATCGACCTGGAAGTTCCACGCGGTACGGTTACCTGCCTCATTGGGCCTTCGGGCTCCGGTAAGTCCACACTGCTGCGCTGCATCAACCACCTGGAGAAGGTCAATGCCGGCCGTCTCTACGTCGACGGTTCCCTGATTGGCTACCGCGAAAAGAACGGCAGCCTCTACGAAATTTCCGCCGCAGAAGCTGCCCGTCAGCGTCGCGATATCGGCATGGTGTTCCAGAACTTCAACCTGTTCCCGCACCGCACGGTGCTGGGAAATATCACCGAGGCACCAGTGCTGGTAAAGGGCGTCTCTCAGGAGCAGGCTGAAAAGCGTGCCATGGAGCTGCTGGAGACTGTTGGTCTGGCTCACAAGGCCGATGCCTACCCTGTTCAGCTCTCGGGCGGTCAGCAGCAGCGTGTTGCCATTGCTCGAGCCCTGGCCATGGAGCCGAAGCTAATGCTCTTCGATGAGCCGACTTCCGCTCTTGACCCCGAGCTCGTCGGTGAGGTTCTCAACGTCATGCGTGGTCTGGCCGATAAGGGCATGACCATGGTCGTCGTGACGCACGAGATGGGCTTTGCCCGCGAAGTCGCCGACCAGGTCGTGTTTATGGCTGACGGCGTGGTCGTGGAGAAAGGCACCCCGGATGAGGTGCTGGGTAATCCGCAGCACGAGCGCACCCGCAACTTCCTGTCTTCGCTGTTGAAGTAACAGCAAGCCTAAGCGCCAAAAGTTGCGGAGATTCCGCGAAACATAGTGACTGCCGCGCCGGTAGTCGCCAGAATGACCGCGAGCTTTCGGGCTTGCACAATGGGCACTCGTCGGGAAACGCGAGTGCCCAAAAATATACCCACAATCATGGCAACCAAACACAGCGGCCAGAGGATAACCGGTGTGGTGGCGAAGACAGATACGTCACCGCTGATTTCCTTGAACAGCAAGGACAACGCGCCGGAAACAAAGAAGAGCGGTTGCAGGGTGGCTGCAAATGTCTGCGCTGGCCAACGGGAAGCCTGTGCGTAAACGGTAATGGCTGGGCCCGCAATGCCGGCCAGGGTATTCATAAAACCGCCGGCCACGCCTGAGGCAACGGCGTATTGTGGGCCGTCGACACGCATGCGCTGAGGCATAAAGGATGTCACTAGCAGCGCGAGTAGCACGAGCCCGCCGACCAGAACCTGGAGTGGCCCGCTGGGCGTGTTGTGAACCACCCAGGCGCCTGGCAGCGCACCTAAGGCCATCACCGGGCCAATCAGCCAGAACTTCTTCCAATCGACGTTCTCTCGCACCGAGATGGTCTGCATGATCGCATTGACCGATGCGAGCACGTTAATAATCAAAATTCCTGCTACGGGACCTGCAACCAGTGAGAGGACCGGACCTCCCAACAGTCCGAGTCCCATACCGGCTATTCGCTGCATCAGAGCCCCGATGAAAATCGTTGCCACGATAAAGACAAAAGCCCACACTGATAACTCCATAGGAGGGAGTTTACAGCGTGGGCTTTTTGGCTTTTCGACGGGCGGGGTCGCCGAGGATCCGTCGTAAAGCGGAAACGTTAGCAGACTAGATGACGCCCTGAGCCAGCATTGCGTTAGCGACCTTCTTGAAGCCTGCGATGTTGGCACCGAGCACGTAGTTACCCTCGTGATCGTACTCAGCGGCGGTGGTTTCGCAGTTCTTGAAGATGTTGGTCATGATGCGCTTCAGGCGCTCATCGGTGTAGGAGAAGGACCAGGAATCGCGGGTAGCGTTCTGCTGCATCTCCAGAGCGGAGGTAGCAACACCACCGGCATTGGCAGCCTTGCCCGGCGCAAAGTGGACACCGTTGGCCTTGAAGACCTCGATAGCCTCCGGGGTGGACGGCATGTTTGCGCCCTCAGCAACGAAGCGGCAGCCGTTGTCGACCAGCAGCTTGGCGGACTCGCCATTGAGCTCATTCTGAGTTGCACACGGCAGTGCGACATCAGCCTTGAGCTCCCAGATGTTGCCACCCTCGTGGAACTCAGCGCCCTCAGCCTCAGCGACGTACTCGGAGACGCGAGCACGACGAACTTCCTTGATCTCCTTCAGCAGCTCGACGTCGACACCGTTCGGAGTGGAGACGTAACCGGAGGAGTCAGAGAAACCGACGACGGTAGCGCCGAGCTCCTGAGCCTTCCTAATGGCGTAGATGGCGACGTTACCGGAACCGGAAACGATGACCTTGGCACCGTTGATGTCGGCACCGTTGGCCTTCATCATCTCTTCAGTGAAGTAGACACAGCCGTAACCGGTGGCCTCGGTACGAACCAGGGAACCGCCCCAGGTCAGGCCCTTACCGGTGAGAACGCCGGACTCGTGCTGGTTGGCCATACGGCGGTACTGACCGAACAGGTAGCCAATCTCGCGGCCGCCGACGCCGATGTCACCGGCCGGGACGTCACGGTACTCACCGATGTGGCGGTGCAGCTCTGTCATGAACGACTGGCAGAAGCGCATGATTTCCAGCTCGGACTTGCCCTTCGGATCAAAGTCGGAGCCACCCTTGCCGCCACCGATCGGCAGGCCGGTCAGGGAGTTCTTGAAGATCTGCTCGAAGCCCAGGAACTTAATGATGCCGAGGTTCACGCTCGGGTGGAAGCGCAGACCACCCTTGTACGGGCCCAGCACAGAGTTGAATTGAACACGGAAGCCACGGTTGACCTGGACCTTCCCCTGGTCATCGACCCACGGCACGCGGAAAATGATCTGACGCTCCGGCTCACACAGACGCTGAACCAAGCCGTAGTCACCGTAGTGTGGGTCCTTTTCCAGGACGACCTTCAGCGACTCCAGAACTTCTGCCACTGCCTGGTGGAACTCCGGCTCACCGGCGTTTCGGGTGAGAATCTGGTCATAGAGTCCCGAAACCTTCTGCTCGATATTCAAAATAAACCTCTCTGCGAAACCATTATGGCGCCCACGAAGAACAAACCGTCAGCGGTTGTAAACCACTTCCCGGTTGCCGTAACTCGGTGGCACAGGTTGTGTGCACAAGGACTGGGCAACTGTAGATATTGAAGCGGACATAATTATACAACGGCATATTGCTGGGAAAACTCGTAGCGATTCGCGCTACACCCGTTGGCCAAGCCAATCACTGACTCTGTGGAGGCTTACACTTTTCACGAATTAGGTAGGATATTACCTAAATACGGCAACATTCCAGGGATACGTCGCAACAGATTCGAGCATTTCGTCGAACTCACGCAGCACTGGGTCCGGGGGCAATTCTGCACGCGGAGTCAGTAGCTCAGAGAGGTCCATAGCGAGTTCATTGAGAGAACCGCCGTGCTGATCGAAGCTCAAGAGATAACGGAATACCTTCCTATCCCCCAACGGCTCCTTCGGGTTCTCACGCTCCCACTGCTCCACCAACTGCGCGTCCGTGTCCGCCGACGCCACCGAAACATCCACGTCACTAATTCGCCCGGCGCGGTCAAACTCACTCAACTTGGTACGAAATGCCTCGGCCAGCGCCTCCGATTCGGTCGGCTTCACCAGGCAGTGAAAAACAATCTTCGACATAACTTCACAGGCTAAGCCACGCGAGACGGCCAGACAATAGCTAACCGTCGTCAAGCCCTGTCCCCCTACGTTGGCGCGCCGACCGGCAGCAAAGACGTAGTGTTGGACTTATGCAGGCTTTCAGCAATCCCCTCATCACGCTTGCCGACGGCACGGTGAAGCAAGTCAATCCTTTTTCCGGTACCCAGGTGTGGACAGTCCCAGGTCGTGGCAATCGGCCGTTGGGAATTAAGCACACGGATCCGCAGCCATTGAGCGAGGAGGATTTTGGATCCCGCGACTCCTTTGGCTGGAACAACCTGCTGCAAACCCCGCCGGAGAAGGCCCGCGTTGTCCTCGACGAATCGGTATTCGGCGGCTACAGCACGGTGACGGGAGTGCTGCCCGACCAGCTTTTCGACACCACTGCGGAGTTCCGCCGCGTGCCCAACCTGTTCGAGATCGTCTCCTATGACTATTGGTCGGAAAACTATGGCTTCGAGCCCGACCGCGAAACTCAGCAACGTATGGAGGCCTACCTCGATGACCCGAAGGGCCGCGAGCACGTGCTCAACATCATTCGCACGCGATACCGCGCCGCTGGACGCAGTGAAGAGGAAATCAACGCGCTTTCCGACGAGGAATTGCTGCGCCGCGCCCCAAGCTATTTCGCCGGCGGCCACGATGTGATTGTTGCCCGTCGCCACTTTGTCGACGCCGCTACCCACGATAACCAGCTGGCTTCTTCTGGCACATTGAGCGTTGCCGAGCACCGCGCACTCATTGCGTTTACCGTCGAGTCGATTGCTGACCTGTACCGACGGAACCGCTACGTGCGTTATGTGGCCGCTTTCCAAAACTGGCTGAAACCGGCAGGCGCAAGCTTCGATCACTTGCACAAGCAGCTTGTGGCCATCGATGAGCACGGCGAGCAGCTCAAGCGCGAAGTGCAGGCGGTGCGCAAGAACCCGAATATCTACAACGAATACGCAGTGGACTATGCGGCCCGCCACAACCTGGTTATTGCGGAAAACGAGCACGCGGTGGCTTTCGCAGGATTCGGACACCGCTACCCGACGCTGGAGATCTTCTCGAAGTCGGATGTCTGCGAACCGTGGCTGCAAACCCGGGCTGAGATAGACGCAATGTCGGACCTGATTCACGCATGTCATGCCGCTGCCGGGCCCACCATTCCGTGTAACGAGGAATGGCACCACCGCCCTGTCGATTTGGATGCCCGCATGCCGTGGCGCGTAATGATTAAGTGGCGCACCTCGAACTTGGCCGGCTTTGAGGGTGGCACCAAGATTTATCTGAACACCATCTCCCCATGGGATTTGCGCGACCGCGTTGTCCCGGAGATGTACCGTTTACGGGAGACCGGAAAGATCTCGGACAGCATCCACATTGCGACCGAGTGCCAGTGCCAGCCCAACTCGCTGAAGTACAACCCGCTCGTTGAAGACGGGCCGCGGCTGTAGTTCTCTGGCACAGAGTAGAGAGAAGTTAGGAGTCTTAAACCAGGTGAGCAACAATGAAGCACGACTGAGCCGCATTCGCGACCTCATCGCCGCCCATCGAGTGCCATTGGACCGGCAGTGGGAAATCTACCGCTACCTGCACCAGCACCCGGAGCTATCTCAGGCGGAGGAGAAAACTGCCGCGTATCTGGCCGGTGCTCTTCGCGACATGGGCACTTACACAGTGCATGAGGGAATCGGTGGTCACGGCCTCGTTGGTGTCATGGAAAATGGCCCCGGCCCTACCGTGCTGTTCCGCGCTGATATCGATGCGCTTCCGGTGTTCGAGGAAACAGGTGTGGACTTCGCTTCCTCTGCTACCGGTACCGCCCGCGATGGTTCTGCCACCGCCGTCATGCACGCCTGTGGCCATGACATGCACATGACGGCCGGTCTTGGTCTGGCTAGCCTGATGGCAGCAACTAAGTCTGAGTGGTCGGGTACTTACATTGCCCTGTTCCAGCCCGCCGAGGAACTGGCCTGCGGTGCACAGGCCATGATTGACGACGGCCTGGCAGACCTCATCCCCACCCCAGATGTGTGCTTCGGCCAGCACATTGTTCCCGGCCCCGCAGGTCAGGTAATGACCATGCCCGGCCCGGCACTTGCTGGTTGTGACACTATTAGCATCACGCTGACAGGTCGCTCCGCACATGGGTCTATGCCGCACAACGCCATTGACCCGACATACTTGGCTGCCGCAGTCGTTCTGCGCTTGCAAGGAATTGTAGGGCGCGAGATTCCTCCCCACGAGTTTGGTGTTTTGTCCGTCGGCACGCTGCAGTCCGGCAATTCGAATAACACAATCCCTGGCCAGGCCAAGATTGTGCTGAACATTCGCTACTACTCCAACGATGTGCGCGCGAAGCTCATTGCGGGCATTGAGCGCGTTGTTCGTGGCGAATGCCTGGCTTCCGGCACTGAGATTGAGCCTGTGATTGAGTACTCCGATCACGGCGAAGTCACTGACAATGATCCGGAGGCGTTTGCCACGATTCGCCCGGTCATGGACGCTGTGCTCGGCGACGATTCCACCGACGCTGTGCCGTGGACCGCATCGGAGGACTTCTCAGACCTGCCGCGTGGACTGAACTGCCCATATGTCTACTGGACCGTTGGCGCCACACCTCGGGATACGTGGGAAGCCGCCGTTGCTGCCGACCGCGTGGTCGAAGACGTACCGTCGAACCACATGCCGACATTCCTCCCGGATTTCAAGCCGACGGCTACCTCCGCAACTTCTGCCGCCGCTGCCGCCGTGCTGTCCTACTTGGCAAAGTAAGGGTCGTTTGCCGGCCGCATTCCACCGCGCACCGCGCAAAGATCCTCACCGAACAGCCCAACAGCCCAGGTCGAAAGGCTCTTACAAAAAGCCGGTAAGCCCCAAAAGGACTTACCGGCTTTTTCAAACGCGCCAGAGAGCTAGCGTGCGTCCTCACCAATGACGTGGACATGAATCATATTGGTATTGCCCTCATTTCCTGGAGGGGTACCAGCAACAACGACCAGCGTGTCGCCAGCGTTGTAGTTTTCCATGGTCAAGAGCTGCTCATCGATGACCTGCATAATCTCATCCGTGCTGTTAACCTCGCGCACCAAGAAGGTCTCCGCACCCCACGTCAGCGCAAGCTGCGAACGAACCTGCTGATTCGGAGTGAATACCAGCAGCGGCAGGCGAGAGTGCAAGCGTGCCACACGGCGAGCGGTATCACCCGAGGTGGTGAAAGCAACCATAGCGCGGGCATTCAAGCGCTCACCGATATCGCGAGCTGCGTAGGAAATCACACCACGCTTCGTGCGAGGCATGTGGGTCAGCGCAGGAACTTCCCCCTCGCGCTCAGCGGCGGTGACGATGCGAGCCATGGTCTTAACCGTGGACTGCGGGTACTTACCAACCGAGGTCTCACCCGAGAGCATCACGGCATCTGCGCCATCGAGCACAGCGTTGGCCACGTCGGAGGCCTCCGCACGAGTCGGGCGCGAGTTCGAAATCATGGAGTCGAGCATCTGGGTGGCGACGATGACCGGCTTGGCGTTCTCGCGGGCAATCTGAATAGCGCGCTTCTGAACCAGCGGAACATCTTCCAACGGCACCTCAACACCAAGGTCACCACGGGCGACCATCACGGCATCGAAAGCCAGGATGATGGCCTCGAGAGACTCGACTGCCTCTGGCTTCTCCAGCTTGGCGATAATCGGGACACGACGGCCAACCTCATCCATGACCGCATGGACCAGTTCGACGTCGGAAGGCGAACGGACGAAGGACAGCGCGATGAAGTCGACTCCCAGCTTCAGAGCGAAGCGCAGGTCGGCGATATCCTTCTCCGACAGAGCCGGCACCGAGATGTTCATCCCCGGCAGGGAAACACCCTTGTTGTTCGAGACCGGACCGCCCTCGATGACACGGCACACCACATCGTTGCCATCTACCTCGATGCACTCCAGGCCCACCTTGCCATCGTCGACAAGCAGGCGATCGCCCGGACGGGCATCGTCAGCGAGATTCTTGTACGTGGTGGAGACGCGGTCGTGCGTGCCTTCGACATCGTCGACGGTGATGCGGACAATCTCGCCGTCAGCCCAATACGTCGAGCCTTCCTTAAAACGACCGAGGCGAATCTTTGGTCCCTGCAAGTCGGCGAGAATACCGACGGCATGTCCCGTAGCGTCGGATGCTTCACGCACCCAGTGGTAGTTCTGAGCGTGGTCCTCATGCTCACCGTGAGAGAAATTCAGGCGGGCAACATCCATGCCGGCGTTGACCAGCCCGGTAATCCCCTCCAGCGAAGCAACTGCTGGACCGAGGGTACATACAATCTTCGTTCGTCTAAGCACGGCCTCCAGCCTAGTCCCTTAACGGGCTATGCGTCAGTTGGAAGCACTGTGAGCTTCAGCAGCCTCGCGCTCTCCCCTGACTTCAGCTGCGGTTTCGCGGCTCTTGGCCCGCAGAATCCACAAAGCAATGACAGCGCAGAAAAAGACCACGAGCGACGTGATGTTATTAATACGCACACCGAATATCAGCGTTGCGTCATCGACGCGCATGAGTTCAATGAAGAAACGCCCCAAAGTGTAGGCCGCGACATAGAGCGCAAAGACGCGCCCGCCGCCCATCTTGAACTTTCGGTCCGCCCACACAATGACCAGACAGGCGAGGACGTTCCACACCATCTCGTAGAGAAACGTTGGATGCACCACGGCCAGCACTTCGCCTGTCGACGTTCCGGTGACAGGGGTAACCCGACCAAACTCATCAACTCGTTGGTAAATTTCCAGACCCCACGGAAGTGACGTTGGGCCACCGTAGAGTTCCTGGTTGAACCAATTGCCCAGACGCCCAATGGCCTGACCAAGGATGATTGCGGGGGCGGCCGCGTCAAGAACTGGCGCAAACGGCACCTTCCGCCACTTAGCGACCGCCCACGCGGCCAGCACCCCCAGCGCCACTGCTCCCCAAATACCGAGACCGCCATTGGTGATCTTCAGTGCATCGGCGGGATTGGCGCCGGGGCCAAAGTACTTCTCCCAGTCGGTGGCGACGTGGTAGAGACGGCCGCCGATAATGCCCGCAGGAATAACCGCAATGGCAATGTCGAGGACCAACTCCGGGTCTCCACCCCTGGCCGCGTAGCGGCGCTGCATCCAGTAAATGCCGACGAGTACGCCAATCAAGATGGAAATCGCGTAACCACGCAGTGGTAACGGCCCTAACTGCCACACCCCCTGCGGCGGAGAGGGAATGTTGGCCAGATACGTCGTTGCAGTCTCAGCGAGAACAAGGGTGGAACTCATAAATGCGCTAGCTCTCTCCTCGTACGCCCGCGGCGAGTTCGCGGGCGAGCGTTACCAGGTCATCGGTGCTCTTCATCGCGGCCTTGATCAGTGCCGAGCCAACGATTACGCCATCTGCAAACTCGGCAATCTCCGCGGCCTGTTCCCCATTGGAGACACCCAAACCGACGCACACCGGTGTATCGGTGACCTCGCGAGTGCGGGCAACCAACTTGCCGGCGGCCGAGTCGACGCTGGCCTGGGCACCTGTGACACCCATGTGGCTGGTGGCGTAAACGAAGCCGGTCGACGCGGTGGCAGTTAGCTGCAGACGCTCATTGGTCGATGACGGGGCCACCAGCATGATGTTGGATAGACCATTGGCCTCTGCCGCACGCTGCCATTGGCCGGCCTCCTCGGGGATAAGATCCGGGATGATGGTGCCACGACCACCAGCGGCGGCCAAGTCCTTGGCGAAACGCTCCGGACCATACTGGAGAATCGGATTCCAGTAGCTCATGACCACACAGGTACCGCCGTACTCGGTGACTTCGCGAACCACGCACATAATCTCACGGGTGCGGAAGCCCGCATCCAGAGCCACGTTGGCAGCATCCTGAATGGTTGGGCCATCCATCATCGGGTCGGAGAAAGGCAGGCCGACCTCGATGATGTCGGCGCCAGCGTCGACAATCGCCTTGATGTTCTCAATCGACTTATCGGTGGTCGGGAAACCCGCTGGGTAGTAGCCGATGAATGCTGCGCGGTTTTCCTCACGGACCTTGTCAAAGACGTCACTCAGACTCATTTAGGACTCCTCCATCAGATCAAACCACTTAGCAGCGGTGTCGACATCCTTGTCACCGCGACCGGAAACATTGACAATAATCAGCGGCTTACGGCCCAGCTCTTCATTCAGATCATCGCTGATGAGTCGGGCGGCAGCCACCGCGTGTGCGGACTCGATAGCGGGCAGGATGCCCTCCATCCGAGTCAGGTCCTGGAATGCCTGCATCGCCTGGGTATCGGTCACCGGCAGGTAGGACGCGCGATCAATATCGGCCAGGTACGAGTGCTCCGGGCCCACGCCCGGGTAATCCAGACCCGCGGAAATCGAGTGGGACTCCGTAATCTGACCGTCCTCGTTCTGCATCAGGGCGGCGAAGGAGCCCTGGAACACACCCGGATTACCGGCGGCCGAAATCGGTGCTGCATGGCGACCGGTCTCAACACCGTCACCGCCAGCTTCAGCGCCAATCAGTCGAACCGATTCATCATCGATGAAGTGGTGGAACGCGCCGATCGCATTAGAACCGCCGCCGACACAGGCCACGACAGCGTCGGGAAGCGAGCCGGTTTCCGCAAGGATCTGCTGGCGTGCCTCGGCGCTGATGATGCGCTGGAAGTCGCGCACCATTGTTGGGAACGGGTGCGGGCCGGCTGCAGTGCCGAAGCAGTAGTAGGTGTCATCGGCGTGTGAAACCCAAAAACGCATGGCCTCATTGATTGCGTCCTTGAGAGTCTTCGAGCCAATCTCGACCTCGATAACCTCGGCACCAAGCAGGCGCATGCGGGCGATATTGAGGCGCTGGCGGATTGCGTCGACCTTGCCCATGTAGATACGGCAGTTAAGGCCGAGCAGCGCACAGGCAGTCGCGGTTGCGACACCGTGCTGGCCGGCACCGGTCTCGGCAATAATGTTCTTCTTACCCATGCGCTTAGCAAGCAGAACCTGACCCAAGACGTTATTAATCTTGTGGCTACCGGTGTGATTCAAATCCTCGCGCTTAAGCCAGACGTCAGCGCCGATATCAGCGGAAAACTTCTCCGCATAGTACAGCGGCGAGGGACGTCCGACATAAGTACGCTGCAGCCGGTCAAGCTCATCGAGAAAATCCTGATCAACGCGGGCCTTCGCGTAGCCATCGGTGACCTCACCGATAACGGCCATCAGCGCCTCCGGCACAAACTGGCCGCCCCACTTACCCCAGTGCCCAATGGCATCTGACTCGTGGTTCGTTGGCTCCGCGATTACCTCACCCATCGTGGGCAGGCGGTCACCGCGGGCATCATGATTCTTGAAATCTTGGTCACTCACAGTTATCTATTGTGGACTATCCCCACCCGTTGCGGGGACATAAGGCCTAAGAAACTGTGGCGTGCCAACACAACAGGTGTGGCTGGCAACCCAAAGAGGCGCAGTTCGCAGCGCGGTACAGCTGCTTATCGCAACTGCGGTCTATCACTACTCGCTGCGGAGTGTCGGGTGGACACCGGCGGCAACGAGACGTCGGCAAGCCTCACCCGGCTTGCCCGCGGTAACCAGGCCCTCGCCCACCAGTACCGCGTCGGCGCCGTGGGAGGCGTAGTAGCGCAGTTCCTCCGGCCCCTTGACACCGGACTCTGCCACCTTCACAACATGATCCGGCAACATCGGCGCAAGGCGTTCGTACACGGAGAGATCCACGTCGAGGGTCTTTAGATTGCGGGCGTTGATGCCGAGGATCTTGGCACCAGCGGCCTCGGCACGCTCGACCTCTTCGGCGGTGTGCGCCTCAACCAGAGCGTTCATGCCAAGCGACTCGGTGCGATCCAGCAGGGATTCCAGCGTCGGCTGATCCAAAGCGGAGCACATCAGCAGCACCAGGTCGGCACCGTGTGCGCGGGCCTCATGGACCTGGTACGGAGTGACGATGAAATCCTTGCGCAGCACTGGAATGTTGACCGCGCGGCGCACGGCATCGAGGTCGGCGAGCGAACCGCGGAAGCGGCGCTCCTCAGTCAGACAGGAAATGACAGCCGCGCCACCCTGCTCGTACTCTGCCGCCAAGACCTCCGGCGAAGGGATGTCAGCCAGCTCTCCCTTCGACGGAGAGGCACGCTTGACCTCTGCAATCACCTGCACCCCGGGCTTAGCCAGTGCCGCCACGGCATCAATCGGCGACGGCGCCTTCAGCGAGAGCTCCTTGATTTCACCGTAGGAAATCTTGGCTTCCCGAGCAGCGAGATCTTCCCGCACGCCCTCAATAATCTTGTCCAGAACGTTAGCCACGGCCTTACTCCTTATCCAGATCCGTAGGATCTACACCGGCATCCAAAGCATCCCACAGAACTCGACCCGACTGCGGGTCTTCCTCCAGGTCCTCGGCGATACGCTGACGGCGTACCTCCGGGGTCTCATACGCGCTGGACTTCTGCTTCTTCACAGTACCCGGTCGACGCACCAACAATACCGCCCCGACCAGCGCCAATGCGCAGCACAGCAAGGCCAGGGATGGCCCCATCGCATGCACTTCAATCGCTGAGATCTGCGCCCAGTCTGCCACAGTCACCGCATCACTGGCGCGCTGTGAGGCGCTTCCCGACGTCAACAAATCCAGTGCCCGCTGGGAATCCACCCCGTCTTCTCCGCTGGCAAGCAGAGTCATCGGAGTCCACGACGCCGCAACTGCGAGCAGCGCCGCGAGACCACCGACGATACGGCGGCCGAGTGCGCCCAAAATGGTGGTGGCAAACAGTGCAGCCACCATTGCCAGCGCAATCGACGTCAACTCTGGAGCCCAGACAGCGCCCACCAAATCAGTGGTCGCCGGACCGGACTTGTCATCAACAGTATCGACCGTCAGCCACGCACTACGGCTGCACAACCACATTCCCGCTGCGGCCACACCAATGAGGCCACCGGAGAGCATCGTTGTCGACTTCATCGAAAACCTAGCTCCTTTCCGCTGGGACTAGTGTCTCAGCTGCCGCGACAGCTCGCAGCACGGCCGCGGCCTTGTTGCGGGTCTCCTCATCCTCTGCCACCGGGTCAGAGTCACTGACAATTCCGCCGCCAGCCTGAACATAGACCGTATCGCCCTTCTTCACACCTGTGCGGATGGCAATTGCCTGATCGGTATTGCCCCGGAAGTCAAAGTATCCAACAGTGCCGCCGTAAACACCCCGACGCGTGTCTTCGAACTTGTCGATAATGCTCAGCGCGGAAGGCTTCGGCGCACCCGACAGCGTTCCCGCTGGGAAGGTGGCCGCGAACGCGTCGACGGCAGTGGCGTCGCTGGAAAGCTCGCCGGTGACCGTAGAGACCAGATGCATAACGTGACTGTAGCGCTCAATATGACGGAAGTCGTGCACAACTACACTGCCCGGGCGGCAGACACGTCCGAGGTCATTGCGGCCAAGATCAACGAGCATCAGATGCTCACTATTTTCCTTCTCGTCTGCCAGCAAATCAGCTTCCAGCGCATTGTCCTGCTCCACCGTGGCACCGCGCGGACGTGTGCCCGCGATGGGATTGGTGATGACCTCACTGCCCTGAACTGCCACGAGTGATTCCGGGGAGGAACCGACAATTTGAAAAGCGGTAGCGGAGAAGTCCTTGGTTGGAACGTTGACCAGGAACATGTAGGGCGACGGATTGGAAACCCGCAGGATGCGGTAGATATCAAATGCTGACGCCTGCGTGTCCATCTCGAACCGCTGCGAGAGCACAATCTGGAACGCATCACCAGCTCGGATGTGGTCCTTGCAACGCTCAATACGATCCATGTGGTCGTCGGCGGCGCGCTGGCGACGAATCACCGGCTCTGGGAAGCTAATTTCCGCCGGACGCAGATCAGAGGACCCCGACAGCCGCTCCACCATCGCATTGACCCGATCACAGGCGGTGTCATACGCCTGGTCAATCCGCTCATCCGAGCCGTCCCAGTTCACTGCATTAGAAATCAGCCACAGCACGCCCTCGTGGTGGTCAAAAGCAGCCAGGTCCTCCACCAGCAACTGCATGAGCTCAGGAATCTGCAAATCATTGTCAGTGGTATCCGGCAGCTGTGGCTCGATGTAGCGGACAATGTCATGCCCGAAGTAGCCAACGAGACCAGAGGTGAGCTTGGGTACCGAGGCATCGTCGGCAAGCGGAAGCTCCGTGTGCAGCAGCTCCAGCGTGCGACGCAGAGCATCCAACGGATTTCCGCCCTCTGGCGCACCCGACGGCGCATTGCCAATCCAGGTTGCCTCCCCCGCATCATCCACCGTCAGCGCAGCACGACTGCCGCAACCGATAAATGACCAGCGCGACCACGACTGCCCCACATCGGAGGACTCCAGCAAGAAAGTGCCGGGACGATCGGCCGCGAGCTTACGGTAGGCCGACAGCGCCGTTTCGCCGTCCGCCAAAACCTTGCGAACCACGGGCACGACCCGATGGTGTGCAGCCAGTTCACGAAAGCGCTCACGCGTGGTCATGGTGATACGAGTCATAGCCGCTATTGTGCCACGCACCCCGGATTGCACATCACTTAACCCCGGACTTCACCGGAGGTGGGCGCGCTTGACGACGAAATCCCCACCTCGGCAACCCGGATCGACTGATTAGCCCTCGAACACGGGATGCACGTCAAAGCAGCTATGCGAGCCAGTGTGGCATGCCGCGCCGTCCTGCACTACCTGCATCAGCACGGTATCGCCATCACAGTCCAACGCCAGCGATGTCACGGTCTGGAAATGGCCACTAGTAAGCCCCTTAATCCAGTACTCGGACCGGGAGCGCGACCAGTAAGTGCCGCGCTTGGTAGCGATGGTGTACGCCAGCGCGTGGGAATCCATCCATGCCATCATGAGCACGCGACCAGTGGATTCTTCCTGCACAATGGCCGGAATCAAGCCGTCAGCGTTGAACTTGGCGATGTTCGCGATATCTGCTGGGAGCGTGTACTCACGCGGATCGTCTCCGGCGCCGTGAGCTGCAGCGCCCGGGGCTAGACCAGTCACTGGCGCACCTCGATCCCCTCGCGGGCCATCTCTTCCTTAACCTCAGCAATGCTGACCTCGCCGAAGTGGAAAATGGATGCGGCCAAAACCGCGTTGGCACCGGCGCGCACTGCCGGGGGGAAGTGCTCTGCCTTGCCCGCACCGCCAGAGGCGATCACCGGGACGTCGACGGCAGCGCGGACTCTCTCCAGCAGCTCCAGGTCGAAGCCATCCTTGGTGCCGTCGCCATCCATGGAGTTCAGCAGAATCTCGCCGACCCCGAGCTCCTCGCCACGGCGTGCCCACTCGACGGCGTCAATCCCGGCCGAGCGTGAACCACCGTGCGTCGTCACCTCGAAGCCCGACGGCTGCGGCGTGCCTCCCTCGGGAACGCGGCGGGCATCCACCGACAGGACGACACACTGCGCACCGAAGCGGCGCGACAGCTCGCTGAGCAGTTCCGGACGTGCAATCGCAGCGGTATTGACACTGACCTTGTCGGCTCCGGCGCGAAGCAGTTGGTCGACATCCTCGACGCTGCGCACACCACCGCCGACCGTCAGCGGAATGAAGACCTCACTTGCGGTGCGACGCACCACGTCGAGCATGGTGCCACGGCCATCCTTGGAAGCCGTGACATCCAGGAAGGTCAGCTCATCAGCGCCCTCCTCGCCATAGCGGCGAGCCAGCTCCACCGGATCGCCGGCATCACGGAGATTCTCAAAGTTAACCCCCTTGACGACCCGCCCATTGTTGACATCCAGGCAAGGAATCACGCGTACTGCCAGAGACATAGTTTTTAAGTTCTCCTCGTGTTAGCTCAAAGTTGTGGCTCGACGGTTTGCGCAACCACCCAGCTCGGGACGTCGCCCACGGTTTAGCTCCGGAAAGTCTCCGGACGACCCAGTTGGTCAATAATCGACCGCAGCGTGGCATGAACATCGCGAGTTCCCGCCAGCACGCCTACGGAATCATGCCGCCAAGGATTGCCCGCCAAGTCTGTGACCACGCCACCAGCTTCGGAAATCTGAAGTACACCAGCTGCGTTATCCCACACATGCGGTGAGAAAGTCACGGTGCCGCCGAATGCCCCCATCGCGGTGGAACCCAAGTCCACTCCGACAGAGCCAGTAATTCGGATCGTCGGATAGCGTTCGCCCACCTTTGACAGCAGCAGTTGGCGCCACTTGCGCGGGAGTGTGCCGTCGGTACTCGCGATGACGGACCCGAAGGCAATCGAAACCGGGCGGCCGGCCTCGGCGTCGATGTTGACGCGACGGCCGTTGACGAACGTGCCGCTACCTTTAGCTGCGGTAATACGCCGGCGTAGCAGAGGCATGGAGGTAATACCAACCACCGGCTCCCCCTCATGCATGAGTGTGAGCAGCATGGCACACAGCGGAAAGCCGTTGGAATAGTTCGTGGTGCCGTCAATCGGATCGATGACCCAGGCGGTATGTTCCTCGGGGACTTTGCCACCGAATTCCTCGCCGTAGACGGGCAGCCCAGAATACTGCGTGAGGAGCTTGCGCAGACGACGCTCAATTTCCAGGTCAGTCTCCGTCGCGAAATCTCCGCGCGGCTTCATGACAACCGGGTCCGCGCCCACCTGCTGCGTGAACAGGCCTTCAACCTCATCGAGCGCCGCTTCAGCAATAGCGAGCATCGCCCGCGGTTCCAGGGCATCCATACTTTTCTAAGTCCTTCATCCGCCGTCTCAGCCGGGGTGCCGTTTGCTCGTTAACGCTTTCGCTTGACGACGTCTCCCCGGTCCGGCCACGAAAGTGTTCTTTTTAGCCGCGAGCTACTGCCAGGGCCTCTTCCAGGGTGAAACGCCCTGCGTAGAGCGCCTTACCCACAATTGCGGAGTCAACGCCCTCATCGACCAGTGTGGCAATAGCTGCAATGTCGTCCAGGCTGCTGACACCGCCGGAAGCGACGATTGGAGCATCGGTAGCAGCAGCGACCTCGCGCAGCAGTTCCACATTCGGCCCCTGCAGGGTGCCGTCCTTGGAGACGTCAGTCACCACGAAACGGGATGCACCCTGAGCATCCAGGCGCTCCAGCACCTCCCAGAGGTCACCGCCGTCGGAGACCCAGCCGCGGCCGCGCAAGCGCCACTGCCCCTCTTCGTTAAGAACATCCAGACCAATGGCTACACGGTCGCCGTAGTTGGCGATAACCTCGCGGCACCACTCCGGATTCTCCAGTGCGGCGGTGCCAATATTGACACGGGCGCAGCCGGTGGCCAGCGCAGCTTCGAGCGAAGCGTTGTCACGGATACCGCCGGAGAGCTCTACCTTCACGTCGAGCTTGCCCACAACGTCGGCAAGCAGGTCGTAGTTCGAACCGCGACCAAACGCGGCGTCGAGGTCGACCAGGTGGATCCACTCAGCGCCTGCGTTCTGCCAATTCATGGCAGCTTCCAGCGGTGCACCGTAGGAAGTCTCGGTTCCAGCAGCACCCTGAACAAGGCGCACAGCCTGGCCATCGGCTACGTCTACAGCGGGCAGCAGGGTCAAACTCATGGGGGCTCTACTCTCTTCGACTTTGGGCGTTGTGGCCATAGTCACCACGACGCTTGTTGCTAGTTATCTCAGTATAGGTGGTCTAGGTGGCGAAATTCCGCCACCTACCAGGTAGTGCGGTTAGGGCAGATACTACCGATTGGGCAACTACAGCGTGTCCACCCAGTTCTGCAGCAGCTTCAACCCTGCTTCACCAGACTTCTCAGGGTGGAACTGCGTGGCCCACAGCGGACCGTTTTCCACGGCTGCGATAAACCGATCGGATTCGTGGGCAGACCACGTCACCAGCGGCGGAGCGATGCGAGAATCCGTATTAAGGTCCCACTTGCGCACACCGTAGGAGTGGACGAAGTAAAAACGCTGATCTTCCAGTCCCTTAAACATCTTTGAGCCTTCCGGTACTTCAACCGTGTTCCAGCCCATGTGCGGCAGAATCGACGCCTCGAGACGCTCGACAGTACCGGGCCATTCACCACAACCCGGGGTGCCGGTGACAGCTGCGGATGCGTCGGTCTCCGCTGCGTGGATGCCGTCGGCGTACTCGACGCCGCGGTCAAAGAGCACCTGCATACCGACGCAGATTCCCATCACTGGTCGACCACCTGCGAGTCGAGAGCCGATCAGGCGCGGCCCTTGTACTCGATGCAAACCCTCCATGCATGCGGCATAGGCGCCGACGCCGGGAACGAGCAGACCATCGGCCTCCATCACGGTCTTCGGATCGGCGGTCACAATAACCTCGGCACCCGTGGTGGCCACAGCGCGCTCAGCTGAACGCAAATTACCGGAGCCGTAATCAAGGATGGCAACGGTCGGGGTCTTCGTCGAAGGTGAGACTTGTTCCATAGTTGGACATTTTAAGGCGCTGGGAATCGATGTTTGCCACTTACCCCAAGAAAACTGCCTGGATAGGCAGAAGCACTGGTATACAACTACCGAATACTTTGGTAAACTCCAGGTTAACAACAGGTTAACTAAGTTATTGATTTATCCCTAATACCCCTGATTACTTTTTCACAGAGAGGCTCCGACGCCATGACTACCGCATCCGTTCTTAGTAAATCATTTGCCATTGTCCGCGAGGACCTTCACCGGCTCTACGGTGCAGCCTGCGATGCTGCGACCATCGATTCCATCCTCGACGATGTCATTGCAGAGCTGTCCAACTCTGCGAAGGTGACTAACTTCCTCCCCGTCCTCGCCGAACGCGAGGCCACCGAACGCATCAAGGCCGCGAGCGGATGCAAGGACTTCGCCCCGCGCCAAGAGATTCTCTTTGCCGATAGTCGCGGTTCCGGCCGTAGCCAGATTGCCACTGCCCTGGCCTACCACCTGGTTGGTGACGAAGTCTTTATCCGCACTATCGGCCTCAATCCAGAGGATGGCCTGAACCCTCGCGTCGTCGCGGCTCTTCACGACCGTGGCGTGGACACCTCACGCCTCACCCAAAAGGCGATTACTCCCCGCGTTTCCCACCGCGCCGATGTTGTCGTGCTCATGGGCATCGACGAGACACCAGCAGTCCCCGGCGACCGCTACGTGGAATGGGATGTCGCAGATCCGGACAGTCTCACAGACGATGAGCTGCAGTCGCTTATCGACGATATCGAAACCCGCCTGCGGGCTCTCTTCACCGAGATGGACGTCGCCGTCGCATAAACAGGCACGGCTGACCCCACACCGGGGGTTGCATCTAATAACCAAAAGAGTGGCTGCGCAAGAACTTGCGCAGCCACTCTTTTTCAAACGTCTCTTTGTATGTAGTTACTTCTTCTTGCGGTCCCGAACCGTCAAACGCGTCACTGCATTCTTTGCCGGGCGGGCAACACGCACAGCGGCCTCCGGCGTACGACGCTTCACGGCATCCCCCAGACGACGCAGCGTAGCGCGGGTGTTCTGGTACTCCGCCACGCGGTGCTTTCCGATGATTCGGTCGAGCACCGCACCAATGAGGCCAACTGCCAGCAGAGCTGCCGCAAAGGCAAAGACAGCCGGGTACGGACGGAGTGCAGCCGCGGCTACGGCTCCCAGAACGAACGAGCCGATACCAGTGCCCGAGTCAAAGGACATGTTCCAGAAGGCACTGGCCTCAGCAGTACGGTCACGCGGCAGGCGGGCAAACATCAGCAGCAGAGCCTCATTTTGCACTATGCCGAAGCCCGCGCCGTAGAAAACGGCCGCAACCAGCAGCAGCCAGGCCGACAAATCAAAGAGAACCACGCCGGACATCATCAGCAGACCAATAAAACCACTGATCAATGCCGGAATCAGCAGAATTCCAGCCTCCGACTTCCGGTCGGCGTAGATTCCTGCGAAATAACGGAACACCATCTGCGCGCCACCGAGAACAGACAGCGACAGGCCAGCCACAACCGCACCGGAGACCAGATCGATTTCGCGAGCTGCCGGGGCAAGGAATGCGGAAATACCACCAAAGCCCATCGCAATCGTGCAAATTGCGAGCGCGGGAATGGCCACCAGCTTCCATGTGGCAACGTGCTCAACGGGGCTCGGCTGAGTTGCTGCAGATCCGGGCACAGGATCGCCGACGTCTTCCTTGCCGCCCTTGCCCTCCTTCGGCGCTGGCTTAATCTTCGGGATAAAGAGTGCCATCAACGAACCGACAAGCGAGATGACGGCGCCCAAGACATAAACAGGGGTGTAAGAACCCGTCTTGTCCGCAATGATTAGTCCTAGTGGCAAGAAAATGAGCTCAGATAAACCAACTGCCACACCGAGAACGCCAGAGGCCTTACCCAGAAATTTCATTGGCACTAGCTCGGCAATCAATGCGGACTCGGCGACAGTCAACGCACCGAAGCCCATACCGCGGAGAACCGCAATGATGAGCACCAAAGCAGCATCGGTGCCAAAGATGTGCAGAATCGTCGGCAAGCCCAGAAACAGACCTGAAATCAGCATGGTCATGCCGTAGCCAAGACGGCGACACATACGTGGAGTCTGCGTCTGTGTGAGAACGGTAGCGGCCATAAAAACACCGGTGTAGGCACCGGCGAGCGAGGTTCCACCGCCATCGTCAAGAATTGCCTGCGGAATGACAGGCATGAGGAGTGACCAGCCACCGAAGGCGGCCATCACGGCGACTAGCGTAGGTACTAGTCCGGGCGCTTTCCACATGCTGTCCAGTTCGTCCAACTGCCTGCGGTCCATCACCCGGGACGCCATTTACTCCATCACTCCTATCAAC
Source organism: Corynebacterium sp. HMSC055G02 (assembly GCF_001809065.1). Taxonomy (NCBI): domain Bacteria; kingdom Bacillati; phylum Actinomycetota; class Actinomycetes; order Mycobacteriales; family Corynebacteriaceae; genus Corynebacterium; species Corynebacterium sp. HMSC055G02. Next base: position 74,801 of record NZ_KV795672.1, read on the forward strand.
CACAAAATTGCGCCGGCGAGCGCGATCACAGATAAGAGACCAAGGACAATTGTTCCGACCCTCGATCCGGATTTATAGAGTGACCATGTTCCGCCCACCAGCAGACCAGCGACAATGAACAAAAAATAAGTGCTCAGCGTCGATGCGGTAGACACCTGCGCTAAAAGCACGTCTACAGACGTTGTTACCATCGATTCCCCTAAAATGCCAGCTAAGGCGGATTTTCCGGTTTCCTACAGTGGCCGTCTACTTCAGCTGCGACCTACAGAGTGCCCTTGGTCGACGGCACACCGTGGACGCGCGGGTCGTCCTCGACGGCAGCACGCAGGGCACGGGCCACAGCCTTGTACTCAGCCTCGGTGATGTGGTGCGGATCGCGCCCGTAGAGACAGCGAACATGCAGCGCAATACGGGCATTTAGGGCGAAGGACTCAAAGAAATGCTCGTTGATAACCGTTGCGTAGTGACCACCAATGACGGCAGTCAACATCTGCTCTGGTTCGCCAGTGCCAACGAAGTACGGGCGACCAGACACATCAACCACTGCGTGTGCCAGCGTTTCATCCATCGGGATATAGCAGTCACCAAAGCGACGAATACCAGACTTGTCCCCCAACGCCTGGGCGAAGGCCTGCCCCATCACAATGCCGGTATCCTCCACCGTGTGGTGCGCATCGACCTCGGTGTCGCCGTTGGCGTGCACAGTCAGGTCGAAGCTGCCGTGGGAGCCGAAAGCGGTCAACATGTGGTCGAAGAACGGCAGACCGGTCGAAATATCGGTCTTGCCGGTGCCATCGAGATTCACCGAGCAGACGATGCTCGATTCGCGGGTGGCGCGCTCGACACGGCCAACGCGCTCAGTGCGCTCTGCCTCCAGATGGTCCTTATCACTGAAGTGCATAAGTCAGATCTCTCCTTGTAGTGGGATGTACCGGCAGCATTTCGCTTAAGCCAGCGCGGTCGCTGCCAATTTCTTGGCCGCCGCCAGCAGCGCATCATTTTCGCTGGGCAGACCAATAGTGGCACGGAGACGACCGGGCACGCCAACATCGCGGATGAGTACTCCCTCGTCCAAGAAGCTCTGCCATGCCGTGGCGGCATCGGCGAAGCGCCCAAAGAAGACGAAGTTCGAGTACGAGTCAATCACGTCGTAGCCATAGCTGTTCAGGGCGGCTACGACGCGATCACGCTCGTCGGCAAGCTTTGCGACGGTCGACAGCGTCGCATCCGAGTGGCGAAGTGCAACCGTGGCAGCGGCCTGCGTCAACGTCGACAGGTGGTATGGCAGACGTACGAGCATCACAGCATCAATAAATGCCGGGTTAGCAACGAAGTAGCCGAGGCGGCCTCCGGCGAAGTCGAAAGCCTTGCTCATCGTACGGGAGACAACCAGCTTCGACGGGAACTCAGCCAGCAGCGTTGTCGCCGACGGCTCCTCAGTGAACTCGGCGTAGGCCTCATCGACAATGACGATGCCCGGCGCGGCTTCAATAATGCGGCGCAGGTCAGCGAGCGTGGTCAGATTGCCAGTCGGGTTGTTCGGAGTCGTGATGAAGATGACGTCAGGACGGTGCTCGGCAATGGCCACGAGCGCACTATCCATGTCGATGTCGAAGGTCTCCGGGTCGCGGGCGATGCCGATGAACTCCGTCTGCGTGCCGGACGAGAGGATCGGGTGCATCGAGTAGCTGGGCACAAAGCCCATTGCGCTGCGCCCCGGCCCGCCAAATGCCTGCAGCAGCTGCTGGAGAATCTCATTGGAGCCGTTGGCGGCCCATACCTGGTCGACGGTGATGTCCACGCCGGTCTGGCGGGTGACATAATCGGCGAGTGCGCTGCGCAGTGCTACTGCGTCACGGTCCGGGTAGCGGTTGAGGTCAGAGGCGACCTTCTCCACTTGCGCCACCAGGTCGGCGATGAGGTCATCGGATGGCGGGTACGGGTTTTCGTTGGTGTTCAGGCGAACATCGACGTCGAGCTGCGGGGCACCGTAGGCTTCCTCGCCGCGCAGTTCGTCGCGCAGTGGCAAATCTGCCAGCGCCAACTTGGCTACCGACGGCTGTGGCTGATTCTCAGGCTGGTTGCTCATTAGTTGTTCCCCTTTTCTGCGCCATTGTCCTCAGAGCCGAGAAGCGTCTCAAAGCGGGCACGGATGGCCTCGCCGTGCGCTGGCAGTCGTTCTTCGTTGGCCAGGACTACTACGCTGTCGGCAACTTCCTTCAACGCGGCCTCGTTGTAGTCAATCATGTGGACCGACTTGAGGAAGGTGTGCGTTGACAGGCCCGAGGCGTGGCGGGCGGTGCCGGAGGTCGGCAACACGTGGTTAGAGCCGGCCGAGTAATCGCCCAGTGGCACCGGCGAGAAGCGACCGATGAAGATTGCGCCGGCATTGGTAATGCGTTCGGCATCGGCCTGCGCGTTTTCGGTGTGGATCTCCAGGTGCTCAGCGGCGTAGGCGTCTGCAACCTGGATGCCGATATTCATGTCGTCGACAAGCACGATGCCAGACTGATCGCCGGTGAGCGCCTCGCGAACGCGGTCGGCGTTCATGGTGACCTCGTAGCGGTTTTCGACCTCGCGGTCGACGGTGGCGGCGAAATCGGCGTCGTCGGTGATAAGCACGCTGGCGGCCATGACGTCGTGCTCAGCCTGGGAAATCAGGTCGTAGGCGACGGAGACAGGATCAGCGGTGTTATCTGCGAGAATGGCAATTTCGGTCGGGCCAGCTTCGGCGTCGATACCGACGACCGAGCGGCACAGGCGTTTGGCGGCGGTAACGAAGATGTTGCCCGGACCGGTGACCATGTCGACCGGCTCGAGGCTCTCGTTTTCATCGCCGTATGCGAGCAGTGCGACGGCCTGTGCACCACCGACGGCCCACACCTCGGTCACGCCAAGCAGCTTGCAGGCAGCCAGGATGGTCGGGTGCGGCCAGCCGTCGTTGTCGGCCTGCGGCGGAGAGGCGACGACGAGGGACTCCACACCAGCTTCCTGAGCTGGGATGACGTTCATCAATACGGACGACGGGTAGACGGCGTTGCCCCCGGGGACGTAAAGACCGACGCGCGAAACCGGAATCCACTTCTCGCGGACAATGCCGCCGGGCAGAATTTCAACAGTCTTATCATTCGGCTTCTGAGCAGCGTGGAACGCGCGCACGCGCCCGATGGACTCCTGCAGAGCAGAGCGGACATCGTCTTCCAGCGCAGCTTCCGCGGCATCGATAACCTCCGCTGGAACGCGCATGGATGCCGGACGAATACGGTCAAACTTCTCGGAGTACTCCATCGCCGCTTCCACACCACGGACTGCCACGTCATCGACAACGGGCTTGACCGTGGGAATCATCGAATCAACGTCTGCCGCACCACGCGGCAACACTCGACGCAGAGTGGCGGTGGTGGGAGTCTGACCGCGAAGATCAATAGTGGACAACATAATTAATTAGTAACCGCCTATTCGCACGATGGATTCATACGTGAGCACTTCAGAGTGACAAAGAAATGACAACAAAGTATTGAAAATCTGGGTCAAAGCCAAAGACTTTATCCACGGTTTTCGCTACTATTCGCCCTTAAAGGCACCCTTGAGTATGAACTAAGCATATCTTTCTCACGTTAGGTTCATACCGATTGCCCCATTTAACCCCTCATACTGTGGCGCAAGTTAGCTCCGCCACAGTGACCCATTACAGTGTTAAGGAAAGTAGTAACCAGTCGTAGAAAGGTCAGCTGTTGAACCAGGAAGGAAACAGCCCGGATTTGCCGGAGCTCGTCGCAGCCTATGCAGACGCGACCGCAGCCGACAATTCCCTGGCCACGCGCCAACTGGAATCAGTTTTCGCGCATCATTTCTACAACCCACAGCTCTTTTCTGACCCGGAAGCCCACGGCGTTACCGAACACGTCGGCGCGTTTTACCGCATAGTCCGCGAGGTCACCGAATCGCTCGGCATGATGACGGCTGCGCACGATGCCGCCCTGAACTGGATGGTATGGGCATCCGATAACGACAACGTCCCGGAGTACTGGCGCGCCCGGGCACGGCTAGCGGCGGATGAAGCCCGCCGCTACACCACCTTTATCGCCGATGGCCCCACCTCTGCTGCCGCAGAGACCGAAATCCCACTCATCGCACGCATGAGCAGGGAGATCACCTCGTACCGGGCACTCGTGCTTGCCGACGATCTGGATGCCCCAACCAGCAGTCACAGCGCGGTGACCACGGATGCGGATGGGCCGCGGCCGCAGGAATCGTCGGCAAGCGAAGAAGCGGAGGAGCCGTTTAGCCCACGCCAGTGGAAGAAGCGGGCGGCACTGACTGACGCGCTGATTCGGATTGCAAGCGCCCTGCGAAAGGTCAACCGCGAGGACTTGGCACGGGAGCTGCACGAGATGATTCGTGCACTGCCAAATGAGGATAAGTTTGAGTCGATTGCGCTGGCGAAGACTCTGACGGAGGCATCACTGCTGCACCGAGCCGGGAAAGTCGTCGACGCAGCGCGACTTTGCGCCTCACAGCTCAATGCAATCGGTAACCGCTCCGTAATCGCGGGCCTTGAGCTGAGGCAGAATTTGGCACGGTACTCGATAGAGACAGGTAATAGCGATACCGCGTTCCGAATGCTGTCAAACAACGTGGCAGTCGCGGACCAGCACAGACTGGACACTGACTATATTCTCGCGGTTCGTGAGATGGCAGACATCAACTTCGAGGTGGCACACAACAAGCCCGATGCCGGGGAGATGCTGAAGCTAACTCAGCGCGCCCAGGATGTGTCGGCAGACTACCCCAACTGTGAAGTCACCATGGAAATCGCGCTGCTGAAGGCAACGGCACTGTACGAGCTCGGAGATTTCCACCATGCCGGCCAGGAAGCGGAGTCGGTTGCAAAGTGGTCTGAGCCTACCCAGGATTCCGCACGTACTGATTTTTCCTGTGCCATTGCGGCGGAATCGGCAGTCCAAGAGGGCAATACTGAGCATGCCGCAGTACTCTTCGACGCACTGGCCGATATTCGTGCCGGATACTCGTCCCCGATTTCGCCTGCGGAAACTCTGATGGATGCCGCACTATCACTCAGTAACGTGGGCGCTACAAGTGAACTGACTGACCACCTGATGGAACGCTCACGTGGCTACGTGGTTGGGTCCTGGGAATCGGCCAAGTGGCATGAAGCACAGGCGCTGTTGTGCTGGTCTGTGTGGGACAACGACGGCGTGTACAAGTACGCCGACGAAGCTGCCGAGCTTTTCTTAGAAGCCCACGCCCCTGCCGACGCCGCCCGCACACTGACCATCGCGGTGCGTGCTGCTGCTAGTGATAACAATGAGGAACGCGCCCGCCGGTTCGCGGTTCGCATCGGCGACCTAGTCGGCCCGGATCACCCGGTGCGCGATGAAGTTCGTGGACTAATGCGTAGCTTTTCAAACCCGGCTTAACAGCGCACCCGACTGCACAGGTCTGAAAAACAAAGCAGTTTTTGCATCTTCCCGATGCCACGGGCGAAGATAGTCCAATGGTCTGGTGGGAAGAAGAAAACTCTGAGTCTGGAATTCAAGTTGGCGATTGGGATACCGGCATCGCGGCCGACTACGCGTCAGGGAATTCAGAAAACGCATCAGCAACGGAGAACTCGTCCGAACCCCTGGACTTTCCTCCCCTGCCCAATCCGCTAAAGGCATTACCGGACTCACTTCCGGAGCTGCTGGTTATTTCCCGCAGGGCCGGTGCCACGCTCGACCACGTCACCAGTTGGCGCGCTGTCACCAAGTTCGCCCACACGCACTGGTTAGCCGACGCGCCTACCAACTCCCCCGATGTCGTTGGCGAATTCCACGCACTCAGGCACGCAGTCGCCGACCAACTGGAATTAGTAGAAGAAGCCGCTGCTGCACGCGCCGAGTGGCTGCGCTGGGCAACTGAGGCCAACATCCGCCCCGCGATCTTGCACGCACGCTCCTACGGAGCATTCGCCGAGGCAGAGGCCTTCATCGACGCCAACCCAGGTGATGCCATCACCGGCCGGCGCCCCGAGGACTCCGAAATCCCCGAGCTGATCAGGCTTACTAAGGACATCGTCGCCACCACTCCACAGCCCGGGGAGGCCTATTACTACCTGGTCAGCGCGGCTGTTGCTGGTGCCGCAGCATCGCTGGCGCGCCGGGCGGAAATCGCCGGTCAACTCTCTGAATGGTCCGCACGCTGGGCACCAAAGCGAAGCAGTTTTGATGACCGCAAGCTATTGGAGGCGCAGCTCGCGCACAGCCGTGGTGAGCTGCGCAGGGCCGCCCGCATCGCAGCCAGCGTCGCGGCAGCCCCTCAGTCGGAACCCGTCACCACGACGATTGAAGCTCGCCAATTCCTGGCTTTCCTCTCTCTGGAAGCTGGTGAGGAAGCGGAGGCAATCCGCCAGCTACGCCCAATCGTGCAGGCTGGTCTCGATGCAGGACTCACGGTCGCGGTGCTTCGCAGCGTGCGTCTGCTCTGTGCGCTTCTCAACGCCCACGGCGATTTCGCGGAATCCGCCGCAATTGCCCGCCGCGCGCTCGCCAGCGCCGAAGGCATTCCGGTCAACCCCATCACCATGGATATCCAGCTCGTTCTGGCCCGCAGTCTCCTCGACGCCGACGAGGTTGACGAGGCGCTGCGCTTTGCCGAACCAGTTGCGCACTGGTCAGCATTTACCGCCGATGAAGAACGCACCGACGCGGCTTTTTCTATTGCCTCCGCAGCCGCGGGTCTCGGCAATAATCCCCGCCAGGCGGCAAAGCTGCTCATCGAACACGGCGAGCACCTTGAACGCAACGGCGATACCAAGGGCGCTGCCAAGGCCTACCGCCAGGCTGCACGTTCCATCATTCATGTCATTGACCTGGTCATTTCCGAAGAGGGCTCCGAATTCACCGCCGAGATCGTCTCCGAGGACGCTTCCGCCGTCATTGACCACACGCTCAACGAGGCTGAGGACCTTCTGCTGCGTTCTCAGAAGCTCATCTCCGACGACTGGTCACTCGCCGACTGGCACGACGATGCCGCCTACGTCTTCTACTCCGCTGGCCGCGACACTTTGGCCATCAACCATGTGGAAGCCGCCGCGAAGGGCTACCTGCAGTCCGGCGATGGCGAGGAAGCCGCCCGCGCGCTGCTGGCGGGGGTTCGATACCGTCTCGACGCGGGTGATTCCGACGGTGCCGCCGCCTACGCCCGGCGCGTCGAAGAGCTTCTGCCCCGCGACGTGTGGGAAGGCCATCCTGTTCTCGATGCCCTTGACGTCATCATCATTCAATCGCTTGACGACGAATACTAGCGCCCCGCCCACTTCGGTGCTGGCGGTGGCACAAAGTAGAGTGTTAGGTCATGACTACTTCTGGTGATTCCGCGACTTCTAGCCCGCAGCAGCTTTTCGACGCCGCCACGGCATTGGCTGAGGAAAACAACCTCTGGGAAGCAGCCCTAACTCTGATGCAGGGGTTCGAGGAGCTCGGCGACGAGGCGGATGCTCCGCAGACCGACAGTCTGGGGCGCCCCATCCGTGGCTCTGCACCGAAGCTGATGGACAAGGCCGCGGACTGGTTGGATTTGCTGGATAACCTGGAGAAAGACGGCTTCGAGCCGACTGCGGACACCCCTCCGCGCCACTTGCGCTGGGCGATGTGGCACACCTTGAACGGCCAGGCAGAGATTCGTCGAGGACATCAAGGGCGCGCCATTGATCACCTGGAGTTGGCGGCGGGACTTTTCCAGTCCGATAACCTCAATATCCAGGCCGTGCCTCTGCTTGCACAAATTGCACAGTGCCACCTGCATTTGGGCGATGTCGCTGCTGCAGAGAAGGCGCTTTACCGCGCACAGGAAACCTGTGATGAGCAATCACGGGAGCGCTGGGGGTCGGCACTAAGCGAGATTGGGGCAGAGATCGCCCGTCGCCTGTAGGCGAAGCTACGAGGCGAAACCGGGGCTGATTCAGCTACTGCTCGTCGAAGTCGAGTCCGACATCGAACACCTTGGCCGAGTGGGTCAGCGCGCCCACAGCCAGGTAATCGACACCACAGGACGCGTACTCACGAGCCACATCGATGGTCAGTCCACCAGAGGACTCCAGCTGGGTGGCCGGAGAAATCTGCGAGCGGCGCTGCACCGCAATCTGGGTCTCCCAGACCTCGAAGTTGTCCAGCATGACGATGTCCGGCTTCATCGGCAGGATTTCATCGAGCTGTGCGAGGGTATCGACTTCCACCTCACACGGCAGCTCCGGGTACTGATCCCGCACCCTCTTCAACGCACCGGACACGGAACCGACAGCCACCACGTGATTGTCCTTAATCAGTGCTTCATCGCCCAAAGCGTAGCGGTGGTTAATTCCGCCGCCGCAGGTCACAGCATACTTTTCCAGGTTGCGCAGCCCCGGCAGCGTCTTTCGGGAATCGCGCACCCGCGCACCGGTGCCGACAATCGCGTCAGCCCACTGGCGCGTCGCAGTAGCTACACCACTGGCGTGCGTGAGGATATTCAGCATTGTCCGCTCAGCAGTCAGCAACCCCCGAGTCGGTGCAGAAATCGTTGCCAGCACTGTGCCAGGACGCACCAGGGTGCCATCTTCAACGTGCTTTTCGACGGTGAACTCACCCGAGATGACCTCCTGCAGCGTCCACTCCACCGCATCAATAGCCGCGATAACGCCCTCTTGCCGGGCCACCAGGCGGGCGCGTGCCTGCGCAGATGCCGAGACTGTCGACAGCGAGGTCACATCCGGCCCGAAGCTCATGTCTTCCTGTAGTGCCGTCCGAATGAGGCCACGGGTGATGTTTTCGTTCAGCACCCCGCGCAGAGTGTCCTTCTCAAGAGTCATGGTTAGCTAATCCCCGTCCTTTTCAAACCAAGTGTGGCACCCCAAAGTATATGGTCGTACCAATGCCGCTTCGACGACTTTCCTTGCGGCTACGACCTGAACCGATTGCGGGAGCCGATCGATAACCGCCAACGCCTGCCGCAAACTCTGCTCATTGCGCCTTACACCAGCGCCTTCCTGCATCGCCGTCTGCAACCGGAAAAGCTGCCGTGGTTCCAGTTCTGGCCGTGGCTGCGGCAGGCTTTCAACTGCCGCTGCGAATTCCTCGTCCCCGACCGGCACAGCGTGTGTTTCAGCGACTTTTTCGGCCACCCGCTTGCCGACGACCAGTCCCTCCAGCAACGAATTGGAGGCCAACCTGTTGGCACCGTGGAGCCCTGTTGCGGAGCATTCGCCGGCCGCAAAGAGACCCAGCACGCTAGTTGCACCGAATGGGTCGACGGCAATACCACCACAGGTGTAGTGGACCGCCGGGGCCACGGGTATGAGGTCCTTGGTCGGATCAATCTCCGCTGCGGTTAGGCCCGCTGTGATCGTCGGAAAGCGGGCGGCGAAGTTGTCGATGTGACGTGCGTCGAGGAAGACGTGGTCCTCGCCGAGCTCGCGCATGCGAGTCGCGATGGCGCGCGAGACGATATCGCGCGGAGCCAGGTCCCCGCGAGGGTCAACGCCGGCGGTCACACTGTTGCCCCGGGAGTCGACGAGAATGGCTCCTTCACCACGGACCGCCTCGCTGATGAGATGGCGTCGGCCGGTGCCATCTGATGCCGAGCGCTCGTCATAGAGCACCGTCGGGTGGAACTGGATAAACTCCATGTCCCGAATCTCCGCGCCAGCATCGGAGGCCATGCCGATAGCCTCGCCGCGGGCGCCCGAGGGGGCCGTGGTCGCACGGTAAATATGGCCCACGCCACCGGTAGCCAGCAGAGTGGCGCTAGCGCGAATAGCGCCACCGCCACGGGGATCCGCTACCAGCGCCCCCAGCACGCGGCCGTCTTTGCCGACGATGAGCTGGCGCGCTGTGGCGTTTTGCAGTACTCGCACGCCGGTAACTGAGGCTTCTAGGGCGCGCTCGATTTCAGCACCAGTGGCGTCACCGCCGGCATGAATGATGCGCCGCGCGTGGTGTCCACCCTCTTTAGTGCGGGAATAAACGGCCGGGTTATCCGGTGCCGGGTCGAATGTAGCGCCTAGCCCGATTAGCCACTCGGTCGCCGCAGCGCCGGCGCGGATGATGGAAGCCACAGCCTCTTCATCGCAGTGTCCGGCACCGGCATCGAGAGTATCCGCGATGTGGTAATCAATGGTGTCGTCGAACCCGTTGGCCACATGGCCGCTGGGGTCGTCGTCAAGCCCGACGACCGCGAGCCCGCCCTGTGCGAGATTCGTGGCCGCATCGGCGAAACGTAGCTGTTTGCGGGCACCGACGCGCCACTCGACGCTGTCGATAACCAGCACGTCGAGGCCGAGCTCAAGGGCCCGACGCGCAGCACTGAGCCCTGCGACTCCCCCGCCGATGACGAGGAAGTCACACGTCAGTGTCCAACTGTCGAATGATGGGCGCAGACCAAACGTGTTACTCGCCTCCGCCTGGGTTACCGATAGCGATCATGCGCTCGACCGAAGCGCGCGCCTTGTCGGCGACATCCGGCTCGACATCGACTTCATCAGTGCCCTCAACGAGGCAGCGCAGCAGAGCCGCCGGAGTGATGAGCTTCATGTACGAGCAGGAAGCGCGGTCGTTGACCGGCTCAAAGTCAACATCCGGTGCGGCCTTGCGCAGCTGGTGGAGCATGCCCACCTCAGTGGCCACGAGCACCTTGCCGTTGGGCTTGTTCTCCTTCAGCTTCTGCGCCTCGGTCAGCATCTCGCCGGTGGAGAGCATCTGCACGCGCTCGGGCTCGATGGTGCCTTCACCTGCGAGGTAAATCGCAGAGTTCGCGCAACCGCACTCCGGGTGAATGAACAGCTGCGAATCGGCGTTCTCCTCCGCGCGGTGCGCGAGTTCCTCACCATTGATGTTGGCGTGGACGTGGCACTCACCAGCCCATACCTTGATGTTGTCGCGGCCGGTCTCACGGCGGACGTGTGCGCCGAGGAACTGATCCGGGTTGAACAGGATCTCCTGGTCTTCCGGGATGGACTTGACCACGTCGACGGCGTTGGAGGAAGTACAGCAGATGTCGGTCAGAGCCTTTACGTCTGCCGTGGTGTTGACGTAGCTGACCACCAGTGCGCCGGGATTCTCAGCCTTCCACTCGGCCAGTTCGTCTGCAGTGATGGAGTCCGCCAGGGAGCAGCCGGCGCGCTCATCCGGGATGAGGACGGTCTTCTCTGGGCTCAGAATTTTGGCGGTTTCCGCCATGAAGTGGACACCACAGAAGACGATGACGTCGGCATCGGTTTCCGCAGCGATGCGGGAAAGTCCGAGGGAGTCGCCTGTGTAATCGGCAATATCCTGAATCTCCGGCAGCTGGTAGTTGTGCGCAAGAATTACGGCATTGCGTTCGCGGGCGAGGCGCTTAATCTCCTGGGCCCAGCGCTCATCTGCAACTACGCCACCGTAGCGGCCATCTTTATCGACTACCGATTCGTACAGATCCGATTCAAGGCGCGGCAGGCTGGAAGCATTGGCCGCAAGGCTGGTATTCACGGAAAACTACGTCCTTACTTCAATGGGCTGTGGCTACGACCGGAGAAAACGCCGTCACCGTTACCGGCAACGGTCCCCGGAGGCATTCGCAGCGGACTCAAACGGGCAAGTGCAAGAGACCTAAGCTCGCCACACAATATCGAAAAAGCCCCTAAATCGGGGCGAATACTGACATCGAAGACGAACCTATTTCCCAAAATTGTAAGGCTTGTATAAGCCTATTTCCCAATAACTACCCCTGTTCAGTAGGAAATAGTGCTTTACGACGGACCCCGCGCAGAACCTCACTGTCTCACTTAGTGACCGAATCTGCGCCCGTAGCATTGTCTGCAGCGCTCTCGTTGCCTTCCGTGAAGTCCGTTTGGAACAACACCCGGGACCACAGTGCGAGCATGGCAACCAGTGGCGCGACCAGCAGCGCTACATAGGTCTTGAAGTCCGGAATCACCGAGAACTTATCGCCCGGCTGCATTCCCGCCAGATCCGGCTGGAGCAATGCCGCAACCGACTGACCGACGAGGTACGTCACTGCTGCGCTCATCAACGCGGAGAAACCTGCCCAGCCAATTGCTGTGAGCATCTGCACAGGGGTCGTGATGGCACGATTTCGGAACGTAGTAATTCCCAGCACCAGGCCGCTGATGGCAGTGACAGCAACAAACCAGAGCAGCCCAATAAAACCAGCGTCAACGGTTTCTTGAATAATCGCTAGTTGGTTATCCGGGAGCATTTGCACTTGCTGCTTGGGGCGTAGGAATGCCCAGGCCACTCCGGCTATCGTTCCCGTTACGACGGAGAAGAGAACAATACCCGAGGCCATTGCCACGCTCTGCTTTTCAACGTGTGGGACTCGGGTATTTTTCATAGTCATAGTTGACTAACTTACCTCACGGCGCACGTCCAGTACTAGCGTGCCCGAATGGCGCACTAGCACAATCAGCGCCTTTTATCGCTGCTCCAACATAACGGAGTCCACTTCGCCGTGGCGCGAGCACTTTGCAGTCCAGCCGTCCGGACGCACCTGCACCACCATCCGACGCCCACAGAGCTGGCAGAACCGAGGCGCCTCCAGTCCAGCTTTTGCACCATAGGAGCGTTCGCGCACTTCACCAGCTTCGAGGTCGGCGCCGGTAAAAGGATCGAACTTGGGCTCATCTCCCAGCACCATGGCCTGGAGCAGCTCTGTGGAGTCGACTTTCTTACTCCGCGGCGAGCGCGGGCTAGATGTCCGCGGCTTAGACAGTTGCATTGAGGGCCTTAATTGGGAGTCGTACCTTGCCAAGCATGTCCAGGTCCTGCTCCGCCGGACGGCCCAGAGTGGTCAGGTAATTACCGACAATGACAGCGTTGATACCGCCGAGCAGCCCCTTTTCTGCGCCCAGGTCGCCCAGGGTGAGCTCACGACCGCCAGCAAAACGCAGGATGGTCTTCGGCAGTGCCAGACGGAAGGCACCGATGGCACGCAGTGCGTCCTTGGCTGGCATCGGCTCGCGACCGGCGAACGGAGTGCCCGGGCGCGGGTCGAGGAAGTTCATCGGCACCTCGGTCGGGTTGAGCGCCGCCAGGTCCTGAGCAAACTCGGCACGCTGCTCAAGGGTCTCTCCCATACCCAGGATGCCGCCACAGCAGACCTCCATACCGGCTTCGCCGACCATACGCAGGGTGTCATGACGTTCTTCCCAAGTGTGGGTGGTCACGACCTGCGGGAAGTAGCTCTTGGCGGTCTCGAGGTTGTGGTTGTAGCGGTGAATACCAGCCTTGGCCAGGCGATCCACCTGCTCCTGCGTCAGAATGCCCATAGAGGCGGCCACATTAATGTCCACCTCTGCCTGAATGGCGGCGACAGCCTGTTCCATCTGGCTGAGCAGTCGCTCGTCCGGCCCCTTTACTGCAGCAACGATGCAGAACTCAGTCGCACCCGACTTTGCGGTCTGCTTAGCGGCGTCCACCAGCGCCGGGATATCCAGCCATGCCGAACGCACCGGGGACTCGAACAGACCCGACTGCGAACAGAAGTGGCAGTCCTCTGGGCAGCCGCCAGTCTTCAGCGAGATAATGCCTTCAACCTCGACCTCTTCGCCGCACCACTTCAAGCGCACCTCATGCGCCAGTGCCAGCAGATCCTCGATGCTGTCGTCATCGAGGTTCAGAACTGCCAGGGTCTCCTCATAGTTCAGCCCCTCACCGCGGCCGAGCACCTTTTCTCGGGCGAGTTCCAAAATGTCCTGCTGCTGTTGAGTCATGGGGGTGATGCTCCTTGAGGCTGGGGATAAAACTTGAACACCGTTTCAGAAGTTGTTCAGTTATCAAACTTAATACCGCAGCTACAGAATGTCGAACAGGGTTCAATTCCCGTCGTGTCGCGGATTTACGCTCCCCATTTCAGCCTTGAGACATCTTCCAGATGATTCTTCTTTCGTCTACGGTAGGCAGTGTGCAATTGACCAAGGACATCATTGTCGACGCAGCTCTCACCATTCTCAACGAGTACGGACTCGGCGATCTCACGATCCGCCGCCTGACTCGCCACTTGGGTACCGCCGCTGGCGCAATGTACTGGCACTACCCTTCCAAGCAGGCACTGCTGGGCGCCGTCGCTGACCGCATCTTGGCTCCCTGCACAGAGTTTTCCGCCACAGGCGATTGGCGTGCCGACATCGAAGCCGTCGCCGAGCTGCTCTACTCCTGCCTCACCGCTCATCGGGATGGCGCCGAGGTCGTCTCGGCCGCGCTCGCTACGGGCACCGCCACGATTCGCCCCGAACAACTGCTTGCCGACGTCCTGGAGAATGCATCCGAAACCTCCATCAGCACCCCATCAGCGGGTGATACCGCGTCTGTCCTCGTGTACTTCATTCTCGGTGCGACAGTCGACCAGCAGACAGCCATCGCGCTTAATCTAAATGGCGCCAAGGGCGTTTCCGACAATGGTGATGCCAGTGGCGAGAACACCGCCGGTAAGGACGCTGAGGTCGCGACTTCCCCTGAAGATACGGCTACACAGACAAAAGAGCTCGGCCGCCAGCGCATTGCACTGGGAACCGAGCTCTTTATCGCCGGAATTGCGGGGGTTGCGGGGACTAAGGGAATTGCAGGTCACTAAGCCCCGCTGAAACAATCACGCTCACGGTCACGCCCCGGCGCTAGAGCACCAGAGCTGCTACCCAACCAGCTGCCAGCAGCGGCAGGTTGAAGTGCAGGAAGGTCGGAATAACCGAATCGCGAATGTGGTCGTGCTGCCCGTCGGCATTGAGACCCATCGTCGGGCCGAGCGTCGAGTCCGATGCCGGCGAACCAGCATCGCCCAGAGCACCTGCAGTACCAATGATGGCGACGGTAGCCATCGGCGAGAAGCCCAGCGATACACACAACGGCACATAGATGATGGCGATAATCGGCAGCGTCGAGAAGGACGAACCAATACCCATCGTGACCACCAGACCAACGACCAGCATGGCGAATGCAGCGGCAGGCTTGTTGCCCGCAAACAGCTCTGCAGTAGCGGTCACCAGCGGCTCGATCTGGCCGGACTCCGACATCACCGAGGCGAAGCCCTGTGCAGAAATCATGATGAAACCAATCAGGGCCATCATCTTCATACCGGCGGTGAACACGTCGTCCGCCTCACGCCAGCGCACGGCGCCGGTGAGCATGAAGATTGCCAGACCAGTGAGTGCACCAATCAGCAACGGATCGGCATCGGTCTCCATAGAATTCATCACAATCTGGACGACGAAAGTCACCACGATTGCAACGAGAGCGACGATAACTCGGTACTTCGACACCGGTTCGTCAGACTGGGTTTCTGCGTGTGAGGACTGGGCAATCGGCCGATCTTCGTAATGCCGTGGCTTCCGGTAGGAGAAAAATACGGCAATGGCCAGACCGGCCAGCATGCCGAGAGCCGGGATGCCCATCGTCATCATGATGTTGATATTGGAAACATCAAGGCCAGCATTCTCGATGTTCCCCAGCAGGATGTCGTTCAGGAAGATAGAACCGAATCCGACCGGAACCCACATGTAGGTGGTGACCAAACCGAAGGTCATCACACTGGTAATCATTCGACGGTCGATGTTGAGGCGGTTAAATACCGGCAACAGCGGCGGAATAATCAGCGGGATAAACGCAATGTGAACTGGGATGAGGTTCTGCGACATAATCGCCATGGCCAAAATGCCGGCGACCATACCCCACTTGGTCCATGCCTCTGCCTTAGATTTAGCGCCTTCATCCTCCGTACCGATCTTGGCAATCAGCCAATCGGCCAGCAATTTGGGCAACCCAGAGGATGCCACTGCCATGGCAAAGGCACCCAGCATGGCATAGCTCAGGGCAATCTTCGCACCACCAGAGAGGCCTTCCTGGAAGGCAACCATTGTGGCATCGAGCCCCATACCGGCGGAAAGACCACCGACTAAGGCGCCAATAAACAGCGCTAGCACAACGTGTACCCGGCAGACCGCCAGGATTAGCATCACCAAAACGGCGAGAAGAACGGCATTCATAAGGAAAATATTAAGGCAACCTTAAGTATTTCCAGCAACCGGGGCTAGAAAGATTTCACCCCAAAATCTTTACACCCCGGCTAATGCGGCTAATCAATCGAGACGAGTCCCTGGCCGCCCTGCACTGCGTCGCCGACTTCGACATGAATAGAGCCGACGGTGCCTGCAGCCGGGGCCGTAATCTCGGTTTCCATCTTCATTGCCTCGAGAATGAGCAGCACCTCCCCAGCCTCAATCTTCTGGCCTTCCTCGACCAAAATCTTGCTGACCGAACCTGCCAGTGGCGCCACCACCGAATTGGCGGAGACACCCGAGACACTAGCGGTGGCCGGCTCAACGGAAGCGCTCGACGATCCACCCAACACGATGGGCGAAAGACGCTTGGGCTCCTCAACTACTTCAACGTCGACATCGTAGGCAATGCCGCCGACAGTCACTTTCAATTTCATGGCTCAACAATCCTCACGTAGCAAAAGTCAATGAGTCAGACTCAATTAAGTCGGGTATCGAAAATTTCCAACTAACGCAGGTTGCGCTGCTGCTGGATCTGGCGTCCCTGCGCAGCCCACGTCTTATGGCGGTTGTATCGAATTGCCTTCACCTTGCCGCGATTGCCCAGGTACGCAGACACTGCTGCCGAAATGGCGATGACAGTATCCTCGGGGATATCTGCGTCCACGCGTTTGCGCAGTTCAGCCAACTCGCTCTCTGCCTGATTCAGTCGTGCCGTGGCCTTCTGCAAGCTTGTCGAGGTCGCATCCAACCGGTCGGTCAGTTCAGCGACGAGCGCTCGCAGCTCCTTAATCTCACCGATGCCGTCAGACATTACTGTGGCCCCAATCCGTGCTTCTTGGCCGGGCGAACCTCCCGCTTGTTACGCAGAACCGACAGTGCGTCAGCCACACGCAGGCGGGTTTCCGCCGGGTCAATCACGTCGTCGACCAGTCCGCGCGAGGCGGCGACATACGGCGTCGAGAAGCGTGTCTTGTATTCGGCGATACGCTCGTCGCGCACGCGCGCCTGCTCTTCCTCGTCGCCCGCGGCGGCAATTTCCTTTCGGAAGACCACGTTGACCGCACCCTCTGCGCCCATCACCGCAATTTCCGCGGTCGGCCATGCGAATACGTAGTCCGCGCCGAGGTCCTTCGAGCACATCGCCAGGTACGCACCGCCGTAGGCCTTACGCATGACGACGGTCACCTTAGGCACAGACGCTGCGGAGTATGCGTAGAGCATCTTTGCGCCGTGGCGGATGATGCCGCCATGCTCCTGGGTGACGCCCGGCATGAAGCCAGGAACGTCAACCAGGGTGACCAGCGGGATGTTAAAGGCATTGCAGAAGCGGATGAACTTTGCGCCCTTGTCCGAGGAATTGATGTCCAGCACACCGGACATCACGTTCGGTTGGTTGGCGACAAAGCCCACGGTACGGCCCAAAACTCGACCAAAGCCGACAACCAGGTTGGTGGCAAAACCCGCCTGGCACTCGAGGAAATCGCCATTGTCGGCGATACGGATGATGACCTCGCGGACGTCGTAGCCCTTCTTGCCATCGACGGGGACGATGTCGCGGAGCTCTGGATCCGGCTCGGCGTCGAATACCGGATCCACGATTGGCGGCTCTTCCGTGTTGTTCTGTGGCAGGAAGCTTAAGAGCTTCTGCGCAATCAGGATGGCCTGCTCGTCATCGTCGGCAACGAAGTCAATATTGCCGGCCTTGGCCATGTGCGCATCAGCGCCACCGAGCTGCTCGGAGGTGACTTCCTCGCCGGTCACAGACTTAATAACACCCGGACCAGTGATGAACATCTGCGCCTTGCGCGTCTGAATGATGAAGTCGGTCAGAGCTGGCGAGTAGGCAGCGCCTCCAGCACATGGACCTGCAATGATGGAAATCTGCGGCACCAGACCGGATAGCCAGACATTGTTGTAGAAGACCTGGCCATAGCCCGACAGAGAGTCAATTCCCTCTTGAATGCGAGCGCCACCGGAGTCGTTGATGAAAACGAACGGAGTGCCGTTGTCGGCAGCAGAGCGCATGGTGGCCGCAACCTTGCGGGACTGCGTTTCACCAGCGGAGCCACCCATGACCGTGAAGTCCTGGGAGGCCACGTGTACTGCCCGGCCGAGAACCGCGGCAGTGCCGGTGACCACGCCGTCGGCAGGCGCGTCGGCAGTATCCATGCCGAAGTCGGTGGTGCGGTGAGTCATGAACATCCCGGTTTCACGGAAAGTGCCCTCGTCGACGAAGTTGTCGATACGCTCGCGGGCAGTCATCTTCCCACGTTCGTGCTGCTTGGCCTGGCGGGCTTCACCGCCACCGGACTCAACACGGCGACGCTGAGCATCCAAATAATCCAGGCGCTCCGCCATCGAGGCATCGACGCCCGGCGCGACGGCATCCGCCGAATTCGGCTGGTTTGCTGAACTTTGCGACATTGCTATCTCTTCTCCCGATGTTCCTAGGCGGGTTCCACCTGGACGGTCTGCGAACGACCGCCAACGGTGACCTTGTAGCGAATTGGCTCGCGAATGGCATTGGCAGCACCTGAGGCCTGCTCCGCCTCGCGCTTGAGCTGTTCGGCAGTCTTACCGACGTTCTTCGGCCCTTCGCCGCGCGTGGTGAAGAATCCCGGTGCGACGGATGGGAACAGTGCGTTGGTCAGGACGTCCTCGGCGGTGCCGTTGTAACCGTCGAGCTCCTTGGCCTGCTCGACCAGGTCGTCCCACTCTGGCTCGAGGAGATCAGCCGGACGAACAGTGATTTCTTCCTTCTTAGTCTGTTCCGCTGCCTGCTTAATCAGCTCTGGGTTGCGCTCACCCGGGCACTGCCCGTAATAGCCGAGCATGAGGTCAGCGAACTCAGCCGTCATAACCTTGTAGCGTCCCATCAGCACGTTAAACACAGCTTGCGTGCCGACGATCTGCGAGCTCGGAGTCACCAGCGGCGGGTAACCGGCGTCCTTTCGGACAATCGGTACCTCACGCATAACCTCTTCGACGCGGTCACCCGCGCCTTGGGCCTTGAGCTGGTTTTCCATGTTCGACAACATGCCACCAGGAATCTGCGACATGAAAATGTCGGTATTGACCAGGGTTTTCGACTCGAACTCTGCGTACTTCGGACGCACCTTGCGGAAGTGGTCACGAATGGTGATCAGGTTATCCATGTTCAGGTCGGTGGTGTAGTCGGTTCCCTCCAACATTTCCACCAGCGACTCGGTCGGGTTGTGCCCCGGGCCCAGCGACATCGACGAAATTGCCGTGTCCACGACATCCGCACCAGCTTCGATGGCTTTCATCAAAGTCACCATCGTGACACCGGTGGTCGAGTGACAGTGGACGTTAATCTGGGTGTCCTCGCCGTAAGTTTCCTTGATGCCGCGGATGATGTCGTAAGCCGGCTGAGGTTTCAGCAGCGCTGCCATGTCCTTCAACGCAATGGAGTCCGCCCCCATATCCAGTAGACGACCAGCGAGCTTAACGTACCCGTCGACGTCGTGAAGCGGAGACGTCGTATAGCAGATCGTGCCCTGCGCATGCTTGTCGACGTTCTTGACCGCGCGCATGGCGTGCTCGAGATTGCGTGGGTCGTTGAGCGCGTCGAAAACACGGAATACGTCCATACCGTTTTCAGCGGACTTCTCGACGAACTTGTCAACCACCATGTCCTCGTAGTGCCGGTAACCGAGAAGATTCTGGCCGCGCAGCAGCATCTGCAGGCGACTGTTCGGCATCAGCTTGCGGAATGTCCGCAGGCGCTCCCAGGGATCTTCATTAAGGAAGCGGATGCAGGCGTCAAAGGTTGCGCCGCCCCAGCACTCCACACTCCAAAAACCGGCCTTGTCCATTTCTTCACAGACATCGACCATGTCTTCCATAGCCATTCGCGTTGCCATGAGGCTCTGATGAGCGTCTCGGAACGCTACTTCCGTTACACCAATGGTTCGTGGACTCATAACTCCAAAAGTAAAGGCCTTTGGGGATCTTCGCGCGTTGGTGACCGCGAATATTGGGGATTCGGCGCCCGCCAAGGTGCGTTTAGAGTGTCAAATTGCCCACTTGCAGGGTTAAATACTTATTTTCACGCGAAGTTTATGCTCTTAATCGTTCGACTCGAATTTTTCCTTGGGGGTCGTTTTTGCGAATTGCGCTCGACAGATGGGACGGATGGCGCGCCCACACGGGACCGAAAAAGGCTCATGTTTTTTACAAAACGGTTAAGGTAGTCACATGAACCAAGCAAATACAGTCGGCGATTATCAAGTATGGCCGGGTGAGCCTTACCCGCTCGGATCTACCTACGACGGCGCTGGCACCAACTTTGCACTCTTTTCCGACGTTGCGGAAAAGGTTGAGCTTTGTCTGATTAGCGCCGAAGGCGAAGAAACACGCATTGAGTTGGAAGAAGTCGATGCGCATATCTGGCACTGCTACATCCCGTCCATCATGCCGGGCCAGCGCTACGCCTACCGCGTACACGGCCCATTCGATCCGGCCAACGGTAAGCGTTGCGACCCCAACAAGCTGCTGGTCGACCCATACGCCAAGGCTTTCGACGGCGAATTCGACGGTCACCCATCACTGTTCAACTATGACATTCATGACCACTCGAAGCGCAACACCGAGGACAGCCTGGGACACACCATGACCTCCGTGGTCATCAACCCATTCTTCGACTGGGGCGCTGACCGCGCACCTCGCACGCCGTACAACGAGACCGTGATTTACGAGGCCCACGTCAAGGGCATGACCATGACTCACCCGGATATTCCGGAGGAGCTACGTGGTACCTATGCCGGTCTCGCGCATCCGGCGATTATTGACTACCTCAAGGACCTTGGTGTCACGGCTATCGAACTGATGCCGGTCCACCAGTTCCTCCAGGACGACCACCTGCGCGAAAAGGGGCTACGCAACTACTGGGGCTACAACACCTTCGGTTTCCTAGCACCACATCAGGACTACTCGGCTTCCCAAAAGCCAGGCGGAGCAGTCAGCGAGTTCAAGGGCATGGTGCGCGCATTTCACGATGCCGGCATTGAGGTTATCCTCGACGTGGTCTACAACCACACCGCCGAGGGCAACCACATGGGCCCAACCATCTGCTTCCGAGGCATCGACAACGAGGCCTACTACCGCCTGGTCGAAGGCGATCGCCAGCACTACATGGACTACACCGGCACCGGTAACTCCCTGAATGTGCGCCACCCGCACTCGCTGCAGCTCATCATGGATTCGCTGCGCTACTGGGTCTCCGAGATGCATGTCGACGGCTTCCGCTTCGATTTGGCATCCACCCTGGCTCGAGAATTCCACGATGTGGATCGCCTCTCTGCCTTCTTTGACTTGGTGCAGCAGGATCCGATTGTCAGCCAGGTCAAGCTCATCGCAGAACCGTGGGATGTCGGCGAAGGTGGCTACCAGGTCGGTAACTTCCCACCGCAGTGGACTGAATGGAACGGTAAGTACCGCGACACTATCCGCGACTTCTGGCGCGGTGAGCCATCCACGCTCGGCGAGTTCGCTTCACGTATCACCGGTTCCTCGGACCTGTATGCAAACAATGACCGCCGCCCAACTGCGTCGATTAACTTCGTGACCGCGCATGACGGTTTTACTCTCAATGACTTGGTCAGCTACAACGAGAAGCACAATATGGCCAACGGCGAGGACAACCGCGATGGCGAGTCCCACAACCGTTCGTGGAACTGCGGTGTGGAAGGCCCGACCGACGACGAGCGCATCATTTCGCTGCGCGCTCGCCAGCATCGTAACTTCCTGACCACTCTCCTGCTGTCCCAGGGCACTCCGATGATTAGCCACGGTGACGAAATGGGACGTGGCCAGAAGGGCAACAACAACGTCTACTGCCAGGACAACCGTTTGGCCTGGGTCGACTGGAATCAGACTCGTACCAACTCTGAACTGGTCGAATACACCCAGTTCCTGACTGAGCTGCGTGCGGAACACCCAGTCTTCCGACGCCGCCGCTTCCTGCGCGGTGGCCCGCTCGGTGCGGAAACCGACGATCGTGACATTGCCTGGCTGACCTATGAGGGTCGTGTCATGACGACCGATGACTGGAACTTCGACTTCGGCAAGTCGTTGATGGTCTGGCTCAACGGCGATGCCATCACTGAGCCTGATCGCCGAGGTCACAGGATTGAGGATGACTCCTTCCTGCTGTGCTTCAACGCCCACCACGAGGACATCATGTTCCAAATTCCGGGCACCGAATACGCACACAGCTGGGAAGTCATCATCGACACCACAGAGATCACGGGTCGCCCGACCCGCGAGCGCATCGTTGAGCCAGAAGGCGAGCTCCGCGTGCCAGCCCGTTCTACCATCGTGCTGATCGAGCGACACTAGCCGCGTCCGCGTTGGGTGTAGGGGCCTGGGCCTGGGTTGGATCCTACACAAAAAATCCCCTGTCGGCGGAAGACTTTTCTTCCACTGACAGGGGATTTTCGGCTCTGAGTTCAACTCAAAACAGGGTTTGGGTCAACACAGCACTGCGGGAGCCGAGCTGGCGTGAAGTCTTCTTACGCAGATGCGCGCATATTAAACTCCGCCTGAGAGTTCAACCAGTACTCCGGCTCGGTGTCAAAGTAGTCGGACAGTCGATTTGCGAGGTCAGTGGTGACCGCAGTGCGGCCGGTGCGAAAGCGCTCCAGAGTTGAGCTTGGCACGCCGATGGCAAGAGCCAGTCGGTAGATAGAGAGGTGTCGCGGCTCGAGGAAATTATCGTTCAAGATAGAACCAGGGTGCACAGAATGCGTGCTCAAAATGTTTACTCCTTATTTCATCGCTTCACTGGCATACGTTGTTTCCGCTTTGCCCTTCGCTTGAGCTCGAAAGCTCGAACGACCAGTTACCGCCGTTCGTCGAAAAGTATAAGGAGCGCCCGCTCAAAATGCATCCGGACATTTAACCTCCCAAAACATGTGGTTTTCAGGGGTACAGACACCCCCACTGTCCGAACACTCCATAAATATTCCTATTTCTGTGGACATTTCCACATTGTCGGAAGCCATGTGTACTCGGCGAGAACCGCAGGTACCGCAGCCTCTATGGGGCTCAATCCGCCATCGGCGCTACCATCTAGTGCATGACTACGACCACGCCATCCTCCGAGCCCGCCGTCGTCTTCGAGCTCACCGGCGACACGGTGACTATTACCGCAGATGGGCTCCGCCTTACCCACACCATCAACACGGCTAGCACCGACCCCGCGAAGCCCCTCCCGCTTGCCGACGTTGCCGAGGTCGCATCGGCAAGTAAAAACGGTGTCTACACTCCGGCCAACCGCTTCTTCCCCGGCACGGTAGACCTCGGAGTAGCTTTGCCAAAGGCCCGTGTGATGTCTCATCGTCAGGCAGCAGCGCAGTTGCTGGCTGACCTCATGGCGGAGATGGCCAAGAATCCGGAGTTCTACAATTCAGCAGATGCTTTTACTTCCACGTTGATGCCGTGGGTGGCACAGCGCGCGGCAGTCACCGAAGGCGTGAGTGTGGTTGAGGGCGCGGGCGACGTCGTAAAGCAGTCTGTGCCTTTTGCACCGCTTCCTACTGGGGATGAGGTTGCGGCGTCGGACATCGCACCGTTTGCAGCGTTCGATGTAGAGACAGCGAACGAAGACACCGGCTCGATTATTCAGCTTGGTGTTGCGGTCGTGCGTGGCGGGAAGGTGACGGATCGTTATTCCTGGATGTGCCGTCCGCCAAAGGGTCTGGAGTATTTTGATGAAGCCAATGTCGCGATTCATGGCATCACGGCGGCGGATGTGGCCGGTGAGCCGTCATTTCCGGAGCAGCTGGCGAAGTTTGTTGACGTCGTTGGGGATTTGGACGTAGTTGCTCACAATGCGCGGTTTGATTTCACAGCCCTGTCGCGGGCGTGCCGGGCGGAAGGCATTCCAGCACCGAAGTTGAATTTTGCGTGTACTTATATGTGGGCTCGGCAGATGCAGTTGGGGCTGCCCAACTTGAAGCTGCCGACGTTGGCGGAGGCCGCGGGGGCGTCGCTGGAGAATCATCATGATGCGACGGCAGATGCGGTCGCATGTGCTGAGGTAGCGCTGTGGTTGATGGAGCAGCAGCGCGCGACATCGGTGGCTGATTTGAGCCAGAAGGTCTCGCTGAGCTTGGGCCAGATTGGCAGTGGACGAGTGCGGATGGTGCGCTATGACCCGTCTGGTGTCGCCAGCACTGGTGCCGGGACCAACGCGGGAACTGGTGCTGGTGCTGGTGCTGGTGCGCAGTCCGGCAGTTCCGCGCCGTCACGTCGGCCGCGTCGCAATGCGAAATGGGATGCGGCAAAGACACCGGACACCATTCCAGACCCGAATCCGGACGCGGATCCAAGCGGCCTGCTGTACCAGCAGCGGGTGACACTGACCGGTGATTTTGCCCCGTATGACAAGGGCTTTCTGTGGGACAAGATTGCCTTTGCAGGTGCGAATATCAATAAGGGTGTCACGAAGAAGACGACAATTTTGGTCGCCGGTCCGTGGGATTCGGCGACGTCGAAGGAGAAGAGGGCTCGACAGCTGCAGGCCGAAGGCCAGGAAATCCAGATTTGGACTGAGAAGGAGCTCTTCACCGCACTCGGGCTGAATCCGGAAGAGGATGGCGCGTCCGAAGCAGGAGACACTGCGGAAGGGACACCTAGCGCCAGCGCCGGAAACAACTCCAGTGAGTCGGTTCCGTTGTTCGGTTCTACTTCCCTGCCCGGCGATGACGGAATGCCACCCTTCTAGGCCACGTTCACGAGAAGAAATTCGCATTCGGACGGCGGGCGCAGACTCTGGGGCTAGCTGCTGCCACAGCGGTCAGGCAGCAGCTTTTCCTGGTGGGCGGTATAAAGGGGAACATGAGTCGCCGACCAATTACGTCCACCTACCGTCTCCAACTCCGTGGCCCCAAGGCCGACCCAAACGGGCGCGCTTTCACGTTCGCTGACGCGGCTGAACAGGTCGGCTACTTGGCAGACCTCGGAATTTCACACCTGTATCTGTCGCCTATCCTCACCTCCGTACCGGAGTCTAACCATGGCTACGATGTCATCGATCCGACGACGGTGAACCCGGAGCTCGGCGGCATGGAAGAGCTGCAGAAGCTCGCGCAGGTGGCGCACAAGGCCGGTCTGGGCATCATTATCGACCTGGTACCGAACCACCTCGGTGTTGAGGAGCCCAAGCTCAATGCCTGGTGGTGGGACGTTCTGACCTATGGCAAGGATTCTCAGTTCGAGCCATACTTCGATATCGACTGGCACGAGGACAACGGTGCCAACGGCAAGATGGGGTTGCCGATTCTGGGCTCCCCGGAGGATATCGACAAGCTGGAGCTCGACACCTCTGGCGACGAGCCACTTCTGCGCTACTACGACAACACATTCCCGGTGCGCCCGGGCACCGAGGACGGCACCCCGCAGGAAGTACATGATCGCCAGGCCTATCGCCTGATGTACTGGAAGGACGGGGTCATTGGCTACCGTCGATTCTTCAGCGTCAACGGCCTGGCCGGCATCCGCCAGGAAAACCCGGTGGTATTCGAGCACACACACCGCATCATCCGCGAGCTGCTAGCTGCGGACATCATTGACGGTGTCCGCATTGACCACCCAGATGGCCTCAGCAACCCATTCGGATATCTCAGTGAGCTGCGCCGTCTACTCGGCGATGACAAGTGGCTGGTTATCGAGAAGATTCTGGGTGCCGAAGAGCCACTGGATCCGAGGCTCCAGGTTGACGGCACCACGGGTTACGACGCCCTGCGTGAGTTCGACAATGTCTTCGTCAACCGCGACTCCCGAGACGCCATGAGTATGTTGGCTCTGCAGCAGTCCGGCTCAACCTGGGACAAGACTGCCGTGCAGGCAACTGCGCAGGCCCTCAAGCACGATGTCGCGGCTCACGAGCTGGCTGCGGAGGTCCGTCGTCTAGCACGTGCCCTGCGCCGCGATAACTGGTCTATCAGCGGTACCAGCGTCAGCGATGAGGTACTTATCGACACCATCTGCAAGCTGGTCGCTGCCATGCCTGTCTATCGTTCGGACTATGTCTCCCTGTCACGAGTGGCTTCCACGGTCATTGGTGAAATGGCAGCGCGTTTCCCCTCTCGTGTCTTTGCCCTCGACCTCATTTCGGCAGGTTTGGTAGCCGGTGGTGAGGCCGCCACGCGGTTCGCGCAGGTCTGTGGTGCGGTCATGGCAAAGGGTGTCGAAGACACCACCTTCTACCGCGCCTGCCGCCTGATCAGCCTGAACGAAGTCGGCGGTGATTTGGGTCGCTACGGCATGTCGGCGGCGGAGTTCCACCTGTTGCAGTCGGAACGTGCTCGCCTCTGGCCACGAACCATGACCACGCTGTCCACGCACGACACCAAGCGCGGCGAAGATGTCCGAGCCCGCATTCTCCAGCTCTCCGATGTCTCCGGCGACTGGGCTGAAAATGTCCGCAACTGGATGGCCATCACCCCCGCCCCGGACGATGCCACCGGCTACTTCCTGTTGCAGAACATCATCGGAGTCTGGCCGACCGACGGCGTAATTACCGATGAACTGCGTGAACGCCTCCACGACTACGCCATTAAGGCCATCCGCGAGGCAGATGTGCACACCTCCTGGACGGAGCCGGTCGAGGAGTTCGAACTCGGCATTCGCAGCTGGATCGACGCGCTTCTCGACGGCCCCCTGACCGACTCCATCACAGAGTTCGTCCGCTCC
Organism: Corynebacterium sp. HMSC055G02; assembly: GCF_001809065.1. NCBI lineage: Bacteria > Bacillati > Actinomycetota > Actinomycetes > Mycobacteriales > Corynebacteriaceae > Corynebacterium > Corynebacterium sp. HMSC055G02. The sequence goes on from NZ_KV795672.1 coordinate 101,547, forward strand.
ATTGCGCCAGCTGCCCTGACCACGTCACTGTCGCGCAAACTCCTCCAGCTTGTCGGCCCCGGCATCCCCGATACCTACCAGGGGACGGAGTTCACAGAGGACTCCCTGGTTGATCCTGACAACCGCCGGTTCGTCGACTACGATGCGCGCGTCGCGGCGCTGGATAAGGTTGCTCGCGATGAGGTCACGTCGGTAACTAAGAGTCCAGAGCACCCAGCTGAGCTGCCGGAGGACTTTACGGATGCCGATGCGGACGTCGCAAAGCTGATGGTGACTCACCACGGAGTGAAGCTGCGTGCGGAACGCCCGGAGTCCTTCGTCGGCGGCGCCTACCAGCCAGTATTCGCCGTGGGTGTCGGCGAGCGTCATTTGGTCGGTGCAGCACGTGGACCGAAGGGCGAGCCGGAAGATGTTATCGCGCTGGTGACGCGGCGTCCGCTGGGGCTGCAACGCGAAGGCGGTTGGGGCGACACTACAGTGACACTTCCCAAGGGATTCTGGACCGACCGTTTCACCGGCCATACTTGGTCAGGCACCATCGCCGTGGCTTCTCTGTTCAGCTCCTTCCCAGTAGCACTGCTGGTACGCGAGGACGATGACGACTAAGCGCATGAAGGATTCGCTTCCCGACGATTCCCGCGACCAAACCCGCAAGGCTCAGTTGGCGGAGGATCGAGAGGTTACACGTGCGCTGCAGTCGAAGTACGACTCGTGGGCAACTCGGCACCCCACCGCCGCGCAGGACTTTGTCGATGCGATTAAAGAGATTCTCTCCGATGCCGGTTTGGCCTTTGACAATGTCACGGCGCGGGTGAAGTCTTTCCGCTCATTGCGGCAGAAGGCCCTGCGTCGTGAAGCGGATGGCAGCTACGTCTACCCTGACCCGTGGCACGATATCCACGACATCATCGGTGTGCGTGTAACCACGTACCATTCGACGGAGATTCCCGCGATTATGGATGCGCTGGGAGATTCGCTGACTGTGCTGCGCACGATCGACAAGACCGCGGAGACACGAATCAGCGGCCGGTTGGGATACGGCTCCCAGCACTTGATCTGCAAGGTGTCGACGGCGGCGCCGTCAGAGCTAGCTCCATATGCGGATATGCAGTTTGAGGTGCAACTGCGCACTGTGCTGCAGCATGCGTGGGCGGAGTTTGAGCACGATATTCGTTACAAGGCCCCTGAGGGAGCGACAGACCCGCGGATTGATAGAGCTTTTGCGCTGGCCGCTGGCCTTATTGAGCTCGCGGATCAGCAGTTCGACCAAGTCGTTGCCGTGCTGGAGGAATCTACGCCAGACGATTCCGCGCAAGGAGAGGGCGAACAGCCCTCAGTTCCGGCAAAGACCACAGCCGATGACATTGTGGTGACTGAGGAAACCCTACCCGGAGTGCTGACGATGTTGCTTCCCGATGCACCCCGCTCGAAATCAGAGCATTACGGCTGGGCAGAAGAACTGCTGGAGCGCAATGGCATTCGCACTGTCGGGCAGCTGCGAGAGCTACTTAATCCGCAGCGTCTCAGCGCGGTAAGCAAGGCCATGAAGTACCGCTTTAACCCAGGTCATGTGCGTGTTATCGATGACCTGCTACTAGCGGCTCGCGGCGACAAGCACATCAAGGCCACTGCGGATACCAGCCATAACCCGAAGCGCCGACCAGCTCGTTTGCGCGCACGATTGCAGCAACTAGCTGAGGCCGGGATGCCTATGAGCGACGTCCCCGAAGACGATCGAGCTGACGGCGATCGCGCTTCGTAGGCCGCCCGGCACCGCGGTCGCGCATCGGCATCGATGCGAGAATCTCCCTCGGAGGCGGTGGCGGAGAGTGGTCGATATAGCACTGCCTGGCCACCGGAGCTCCGACCCGCTTCTTCACAGTCTTGGTGACCTCAACAATGTGTTCGCGGTGGTTTGCCCACAATCGCACTCTGTCCCCTGGGACGACTAGAACTGAGGGTTTCACGGCCTCGCCGTTGACTTTGACGTGGCCGCCACGGCACGCATCTGCGGCCAATGAGCGAGTTTTCAGCAACCTGACCGCCCAGATCCAGGCATCGATACGCACTGGTTCGGTAGACAATTGCTGCTGAGCAGGCACTTACTGCGGATCCTTGTAGTTGACGATCCGCTGAACCTTTTGCCAATTGAGAAAACCACCGACCAGGCCGACTACTGCCAGGATGAGGAATAGCGACATGCTTCCGGCTAGAAGTCCGAGCACTGCACCGCCGACGACACCGCTGCCTGCCCATACAACGGCATTGCGGGAGTACTTTCGCACCGCGTTCTTGCGGAGCTCAATGGGGTTCTGAGGTTGGGGCTGAAGATAGCTCATGGAGTACATATTAGAGCGTTCTGGTCACCCTGACGCATCGCATAGGTCGATAGGGCGTACAATTCGGGAAAAATCCCGACAGATATAGCAAGCCTGCTAAATATTCCTATTTGAGTAGGTAATTAATACAATGGCGTAGCTAGGTTGCTAGAGTTAGCGCTATGACAGAAACTGTCCGCCCCCGCCACCGTATGGTCGACCGCGTTGCGGCGATCCTCGAACTCGTTGCGCGCTCTAACGAAGGTCTAACCCTCACAGACATCGCCCACACGTTGAACTATCCGCTCAGTACCACGCAGGGCCTTGTCAACGGTCTGACTGTGACAGGTTACCTTGACGAGTCCAACAAGCGTTACACGCTCGGCATGGCGCCGTTTCTGCTCAATGTCATGGCCGGTCGTCGCATGGTCCACGTTCCGACGGCCGAGCTTGAGGCGATTCACAACGAAACTGGCTTGATTACCGTGCTGGCACTGCCGGTTGGTGGCAAGCTTTTCTACCTCAAAACCGTCGGTGAATCCATGCGCTACCAGTACCTGACGGAGAACTTCCTGCCACGCTCGCTGCTGCGCACCTCTGCAGGTTGGGTTTTGATGAGTCGGTTTGAAAAGCGCGAACTGTGGTCCTACCTGAACTCCGCGCGACCGGAAGACCAGGTTTATGTGGATGATTTCCTCCGCCAGGCTGGGGAAATCGCAGAGACCGGCGTCTGTGCTGCCCCGGGTATTGCCGAAGGCGGTGGCGTCGATGGTGTCTCTATCGCAGTGGAGGAAGACGGCGCTACTGTGGCAGCGGTCTGTGTCTTCGGTCGGCCGGAAAAGATTGCGGAAAACAAGGACGAACTGGTGGAAATTCTCAAGCGTCATCGCGGCGCACACAACGGCGAGGAGTCCCCGAACCAGGGTTAGTGGCTGTTAGGCGCGCAGCTCCCACCAGATTTCGCCACCGTCCGTAGACGGCTCGCTAGCTCCCTTAGTCAGCGCCTGCATTTCGCCGTCAAGCTGGGCAATCCCATCGGCAGTCACTGCGATGGAAAACTCCACGTGCTGCCCCCACCGCGTTTCCACAATCTCATAGCCGCGAGCACGCAATTCTGCCTCGATGCGACCGGCATCTGCAGCGGAGACACTCACTACTCTCAGGGCTCTTTGCACTCGACGCATGCGCGTGACTTTTTCTAGACACTCTGAGACCGAATCCGAATAAGCCCTTACAAGCCCGCCCGTGCCCAATTTGATGCCGCCAAAATAGCGGATTACTACGGCGGTGACATTCGTCATTCCAGAGCCTTGGAGCACATCGAGCATCGGGCGCCCTGCCGTGCCACCAGGTTCACCGTCATCTGAGGATCGCTCCACCCGATTTCCTCCGACGACCTCATGAATGTATGCGCTGCAGTGGTGGCGAGCATCCGGGTACTCCGCCTTGGCCAAATTAATGACCTCTCGGGCGCTATCTTCGTCGTCGGCACGCGCAATCCACGTAATGAAGCGCGATTTCTTAATCTCGATTTCATTCGTGACGATGTCACCGTCGGCGGGGACAATCAGCTCGATGTCACGCTGATTCTGCGTCGCTTCGGTCGAAGTGGATGGCTCGGTGGTCATAGTGTCCATTGTTGCGTATGGGCTTCGTGCACACCCAATCACCGTCGGTCGCTACTATCTCGACCTCACCTTGGGCTCACCTCAAATCCGCAGTGGTCGAAAAAGTTTCACTGTGTCAATCCGCTGACTGACCTACCATGGTGCTCATGAGCAACTACCGAGTCTGGGCCCCGTACGCTTCCGAAGTCCGTCTGCTGTTGGGTAATCCTGACGCGCCTGCGATTTTTGATATGCATCCAATCGCTGATGCCACCAATGGCTACGGCGCCAACTCCGGTTGGTTCGAAGCTGACGTGGCTCGCACACCGGGGGATCGCTACGCCTTTTCGCTGCGGGCACATGCGGGATACGGCGCGCCTGATGGCGAATCGGGGGACGGCTCCTCCCCCGCTGTCGGTGACTGGACAATACCGCTGCCGGATCCGCGTTCACAGTCCCAGCCGGATGGTCCGCATGGTTTCTCCGAGGTCGTTGACCTGGGTGCCTATAAGTGGAAGGACTCGGCCTGGTCGGGCCGGATTCTGCCAGGAGGTCTGATTTATGAGCTGCATGTGGGCACCTTCAGCGATTCTGGTGATTTCGAAGGTTTGGTGGAACATCTAGACCATCTGATTGAGCTGGGGGTAACACATATTGAGCTGATGCCAGTGCAGCCTTTCGGTGGTGACCGTAATTGGGGCTATGACGGTGTGTCCTGGCACAGCGTGCACGAGGGCTACGGTGGCCCGCGGGGTCTACAGAAGCTGATTGATACGTGTCACCGAAAGGGTTTGGCTGTCATCTTGGATGTGGTCTTTAACCACTTTGGTCCAGACGGCAACTATGTGGGATTTTTCGGCCCCTACACCGCTGGTGGTTCGACGGGTTGGGGTGAGGTTGTCAATCTCACTGGCGACAACTCTGATGAGGTGCGTGCGTATATTTTGGATGCAGTGCGCCAATGGCTGGTGGATTACCACGTCGACGGTCTTCGTCTGGACGCGGTCCATGCCCTGCATGACGAGGGGGCATTCCACATTCTGGAGCAGATGCAGGTTGTCGCAGACACTGTCGCAGCCGAGACTGGTATTCCGCGTTCTTTGATTGCAGAGTCCGACCAGAATGATCCGCGTTTGGTCCGCCCGCGCGCTGCAGGTGGCTTTGGCCTCAACGCTCAGTGGGATGATGACGTCCACCATGCACTGCACACGCTGGTCTCTGGCGAGGACCACGCCTACTACTCAGACTTTGGGTCGGTGGAAGCGCTAGCTAGTGCTTTGGAAACTGGCTTCTGGCATACGGGCACAATGTCGACGTTCCGTGGTCGCACTCATGGTCGTCTCTTCGACCTGTCTGTACAGCCCATGCATGCTTTCGTAACGTACACGACCACACATGATCAAACGGGAAACCGCGCTGTCGGTGACCGTCCGTCGATGAACCTCACTCCGGCGCAGCAGGTTTTAAAGGCAGCAGTTATCGCCTGCAGTCCTTTCACCCCGATGCTCTTCCAAGGTGAGGAATGGGGCGCCTCTACCCCGTTTGCTTTCTTCTGTTCCCATGAAGATCCGGAGCTGCAACGGCTCACGCGCGAGGGACGCCTACGTGAGTTTGCCCGTGCCGGGTGGGATCCGAAGGAGGTATCCGACCCATCGGATCCAGAGACCTTCCACCACTCGAAGCTCAATTGGCAGGAGGTCTCGGAGGGCTCGCACGCCACTATTCTGGCGGCCTACCGCGATCTCTTCGCGCTGCGGAAGTCCCACCCGTCGCTTCGCACTCCCTGGTCGGCATCTGTGGTGACTGAGTATGACGAGGACAATCGTTGCCTCGTCGTTGTGCGCAGCCAGGATGAGCGCGAAATGGGTGCCCGAAACTCGGATGCCTTTGAAACTGTCGCTTTGGTGGCGAATTTCTCCGACGCCGAAACCAGCGTCAGCCTGGATTCCGAGTTCGGTTCCGCCCACCTGCTGCACACTTTTGAAGACGCAGCAGCCAGCATCGTCAATGACGAAGCTGCCGGTCCCGAAATCTCGCTTCCAGCGTGGGGCTACGCTGTCGTCTCGCTCAGCTAGTCAGCCGGATTTTCAGCCTCGGTGTCGGACTCTTCCTCATCCGCTGCACCCGACTCGGGTGCTGGCCACGGCAACTCGGTGACATCACCGTGGAGGACGTGAGCCACCAACGCGTCTGCGATGAGAATATCGCTCATCACCAACGTCGGAACCAGGTCCGCCAGCTGAGCCCACATCGGAATCAGCTCACGGACAGCGGCGACACTGGCATCAGAGTTCTCAGCCTGAGTACGAGCCAATACGCGGGCAGCCACTGCAATAAGCAGTGACGTTCCCGGCACCAGAGTCCAGTGCAGCGAAGGATCATCCGCATCGATGCCGTCGAGCTTGTGGAAGCGCACATTGACCGCCTTGCGCAGTCGTGGAGACGCCTTCGATACCGTCTTAAACAACACCCGAGAGGCGGCGGCAAGCTGGGTCATGACACCGGATTCCACAATCTCAGCACGATTGCGTACCACTTCGTAGATTGCGGTGAAGCGAGCGTCATCGTCGGTCAGCGGACCCGGGACCATGCGGTAAGGATCAAAGACCTGCGACAGAATAGCGCTGGCCTGTGCTTCCGGCAGCGAGGTAATCTGCACCGAGCTCTGGTCGATAGTAGCGGACTCCAGGGTGGTGTCCTGGCCGCTGGCAGCAATGTCCAGCAGTCCCTGGCCACCAGTTGTGCGCAGGTAATCCAGCTGACGAGAACGGTCCACGCTCTCATCAGTGAGATCCGCCAATGCTGCCAATGCACCGAGCCACGGCACACGGCGACGCCCCGGCACTGGCTTAGTAGCGCTGAAGTCTCCCAGCACGAGTCCGGAGGCGATAAACATACCCGGCTGATCGTCGAGCGCGATGACTGAACGGTTCAACGCTGCCAGACCGGCGCGTGGTTCGGCACACAAGATCGCACCCAACCTAGGTGCGGCCAGCAGCGGATTCGCCTGCACCATGTCGGTTGCACGACCAGCCCGCAAGGTCGCCAGTAGTGTCCACAAACGTGCGAGCTGATCCTGATTTAGCTCGCCCCACAGTTCCTGCGCGCGAGCAACGGGATCGGTGTCCTCGCCATCGAGGTCGATAGCCTCTGCATCATCGACATGATTCAGAATGGTCGACCCGGCCGCCGGCCACTGCGGGTGGCGTTCCTTTTCCACACCGAGAGTCACCTGCGCGACAAATGGGCCAAGGCCGCGGAGTTCGGCGGGAAGCTCGCATTCGCCCTCTACGACTTCCAGGGCGACGGGTTCGCGCCACGGCTGACCGGCGGCCCAGAGCCACAGGGTCATCGGCAAGTGCGAAACGTCGTCAGCGACATCAACCTCGATGATGTCAGTGGCTTCATCGTTGAAGGCAATCTGGCGGATGGCATCGCGGGAGGAAGCCTCCACCAGTGGTACAGACAGGCGCTTCCGTCCCGTCACACGTGTCCAGTCCAAACTGATGCGCAGGGCCTTCAGCAGGGAGATACGGTCGGCAAACTTGCCGAACTCCGCGTAGCCAGTATCGCCGAAACGCTTGATGGGGACACGACAGATGTCGCGCTCACCGCTGGAAACTGCAACATGCGCATGGCGCAACTCGCCCGGGGCATTGACGACAATCTTGCCGAAGGCATCGACACGCTTCGGGCGGGTGACCAATGTAGTGGTGCGGCGGGCGACGGATTCGTCGGCAAGCGGAACCTCAAACTGCAGCGTGCCTGGCGTGACCTGCAACTGCAGCCATGCGCCTTCTTCGGTGGAAAGCTCGACGGTACCTGTGACTTCGTCTGCCCCGAGGCGTACGATAGCGGGCTCGGCGTCAAGCGGCTTGTCACCCGAGACAACGCGGATGTCGGCGGGGCTCAGCCCGTCGATGGTTGGGATGCGGAAGCCGTCGCCACCACCGCTGTAAGTAATCGTGAGGTCTGCCTGCTCGGCAATGGCGAAGTGCTTCTGGAAGCTGCGGCCACGCGGATTGACCAGGCGAACCACGAACTCGCCGACCCACGGATAATCATCATCGGTAAGGATCTCAACCTCGCCACCCGCGGCGGGCACCTCGAGGTCATAGACCATGACGGAATCCGTGGTAAACGCACCATAGCCACCAAAATCGGTGACAATGGCGCGCCAGGACTCGTCCTTACCGGACAGCGTCGGCGGGAACACAGCGACCGGCCCACCGGCGTAAACCGGGGTGCCGTAGGCAGACACCGTGCCGTCGAGACGTGCGTGGGGCATGGTCATTCGCGGTTGCCGCTGCGGTGATGCCGAGCGAACCTCGCCAGCCGCCCCGGACCGACGAACCTGAACTGCATGAACATCGCGAAGGTCGATCTCAGCGACTTGCCACAGCTCCCAGTTAAATGGGCGCGGGTCCGATAGCAATGGCACCTCAGCGCCTGTGACGGGGTCAACGAGTGTGGCATCAACCGGGTAGACCACCGTAGCGGACGTCGAGTGTAGCGAGACCTTGTCTGTGACTGACTGACCGTCGGCACCGAAAATGAGAATCGGGTCCTCAGTGCTAATCGCGGGGACTCGCCAGTGCTTCTCATCGCCGATTTCCACCAGCACATCGCGCACCGGCTCATCGATGGTCACCACTGGACGCGGCAGCGAATCCTGCAGGCCCACCACCGGCGTCGTTGCTACCGTGCCGCCGAAGGTGACACGCCAGGTCCGTCCCGCCGGATCCAGCGGCGTCGGTAGCTGTACGCCAACGGTCTGCGTCAGCTCATCGAAGTACAGCTGCGGGCGGCCGGTCGTTGCCACCACGCCCACGGCTTCACGACGATTCGCAGTACCCGCCGGACGCATACGCAGCTCTTCACGCGCAGCGGCCACCAGAATAGGCGGCAGCCCCGCATCGAGCTGGCCGAGTTCTTCCCGAGCCTCCCAGTTGGCCGGATCAGCGGCGGTGGCAATGGCATAGCCGAGGGTTGCCTTAAACAACTTGTGCGCCTGACGAGGTGCCGTCCTGGCCAACTGACGCAGCGCCAGTGGGTAGACACCATCTTCCGCCTCTGCGATTTCGGTCAGCAGCTCCTCGAGCAGCGGATGAACCTTCGACAGCGCCTGTACCAGGTCATTTGATGAAGGGTCGGATAGCTCCGATACGCCCGCAAGCTCCTCACAGCGCTCGATAATCAGTGGCATCACTGATAGCTGCACACCCGCGTGCAGAAGAAGCACCTGCGCTGCCCGCTGCAGCGGATCCGCGTCGGCCTGGCTGCTGTCGACGTCGTTAGGCAAACCAGCATTGGCCAGCATTGTCGGCACTGCGGCGGCGAGGTGCTCGATGAGCGCGCCGGTAGTGTCAGCGTCTGGATCCAGCTGCAGAGCGGCTGGCCAGTCCAGCCACATTTCGCTTGCCGACGCAACACGCGCGGCGCGTCCTACCAGCGAGGCAAGGGTGACCAGCGGGTGATTGTCAACGACACTCTTCGCAGCTTCAATATCGGCAGCAGTACCACCCACCAGATGATGGGCCAGGAGCGTTCCCAGGAAGCGGTCGATACGCTCAACCTCGTCCATCGCCAGCCCTGACCAGACAAACAGTGGCTCAACTTTGGCCTGTGTGGCGGATTCCAGCAGACCCGGAATCCGGGTGGCCAGGTCCTGCTCTGCGGCAGCCAGCCACATTTCGACAATCACGGTATTTTCCACTCGGACACCCTGGTCGACACTGCTTGCCCCAGTCATAGTGGGTGGACGCTCCCCTTCGCTACAAAGCTTGCTCGAAAAGATTCATTTAATTAACGAAGCTGGGAGGACTTCCTCGGAGGTTTCCCAGCTGGACCCAGCAAGTCTAGGTCAAAAAGTCATACTCTGGTGTGCCGGGTACCAGTCGGCGGCACTTCAGCGGCGAGGCATCCATGCGTGCCAGCAATTCCTCGAGGTCAGAGGCACGACGTAGCTCAATACCGACAAGAGCCGCGCCAGTTTCGCGGTTGTTGCGCTTGAGGTACTCGAACTGCGAGATGTCGTCATCCGGGCCGAGAACATCGCTGAGGAACATACGCAGCTGGCCGGGCTTCTGCGGGAAGTTGACCAGGAAGTAGTGCTTGAGGCCGCGGTAGACCAGCGAGCGCTCCATGATCTCGGCATAGCGCAGCACGTCGTTATTACCGCCCGAGATGATGCAGACAACAACCTCGTCCGGTTCAAACTGCATCTGCTCCAGAGCTGCCACAGACAGCGCACCGGCCGGCTCAGCGATGATCCCTTCGTTCTGATAGAGATCCAGCTGCGCCTCACAGACCGCGCCCTCCGGCGCAATCATCGGATGAACGCGGTTGCGGTTGGCCTCCAGGATGTGCCATGGCAGGTCACCGAAACGGGCCACCGCGGCGCCATCGACGAACGGATCGGTGTGCCCCAGCGTAATCGGGCCATTGTTCTCCAGGGCTGCGCGCATGCAGGCCGCACCCGCAGGTTCCACACCCATGACCTGGGTGTTCGGCGACATATCCGACAGGTAAGAGGTGACACCGCTGAGCAGACCACCGCCACCGACCGGTACGCAGATGGTATCCAGAGTCAACCCCTGACCGGAGAGCTGCGCAATAATTTCAGCTGCGACAGTGCCTTGTCCGACGATGGTGTTGAAGGAGTCGAATGGCTCCACCATGGTGGCACCAGTGCGCTGTGCGTCAGCACGCGCCGCAGCGGCGGCCTCATCGAAGGAGTCCCCGACAACGACAATCTCAACGGCATCGCGGCCGTGGTAAGCGATACGGTCGCGCTTCTGCTTCGGCGTGGCATTGGGCACATAGATGCGCCCCTTAATACCCAGCTGGCGGCAGGCATATGCCACGCCTTGAGCGTGGTTTCCTGCAGATGCCGCAACGACGCCTGCTGCTCGCTCTTCGTCGGTAACCTGAACCATGGCGTTGTAGGCACCGCGAATCTTGTACGAGCGCACGTCCTGGAGGTCTTCCCGCTTGAGGAATACCTTTGCACCGGTGATTTCGGAAAGACGTGGGCTGAACTGCAGCGGAGTGGCCGCAATAACCGAAGAAATTCGTGCCTGCGCAATCTGAATATCGGCCGCGTGAACAAGTCGGCGTTCGGTCTGGGAAGCAGGCACAGAATTCTCACTCATGAGCTATGACTCTACTCGGTCATACAACCGGTTGCGACAATCAGGGCCGCGATAAGCTACCCCAAAATGCTGGCCCCAATCGTCGCCTTCAGATCACCAATCAAGCTGGCGTCCCGGTCGACCCGCAAGTGCTCGCCGAGAACCAAAGTGGTGTGGGAATCGCCGTCGACAAGCTTGAGGTAAACGTCGGAGTCGCCTGGGTTGTCCAGCAGTACTGACTTCAGCTTGGCAATCATCTCCGGAGTGCACTGATCAGTGCGCATGGTCAGACGCAGCGGCGCCGAAGTGGAGCCATTGCGACCAAGGTCCGGCAGCTTCAGGTCATCACAGACCACACTCATGCGGTCATCGCGGTACTGAACGCGGGCACGAATAAGCACGATGGCGTCTTCAGCAATGCTGGTGGCAATCATCGCGTAGGTTCTCGCAAAAGCCATAACTTCCACGCGCGCGCCGTTGTGGTCCTCAATACCGATAATCGCCCAGGGCTGGCCGTTCTTATTCACGCGACGGTCAACGCTAGAGACAATGCCACCAATAGTGATTTCGGTGTTGTTAGCGACTTCCCCACCGACGACCGTGGTCAAAGCGGTATCGGTCTGCGCGGCCAGCGATTCTTCGAACCCATCGAGTGGATGACCGGAGACATAGAGGCCCAGCATTTCTCGTTCCAGGGTCAGCTCGTGCTTGCGATCCCACTTTTCATCCGGCACACGGATTTCAAAGATGCTCTCCGATCCGGTGTCCTCTTCCCCACCGAAGCCCGCAAACAGGTCGAACTGTCCCTTGTCTGCAGCCTTCTTGGTCGACAGCACCGAGTCAATGGCCTCTTCGTGAATGAGCGCAAGGCCCTTTCGTGGGTGCCCCAGCGAGTCGAAAGCGCCGGCCTTAATCAACGACTCGGTGATGCGCTTGTTACACGGCAGCGTCTCAATCTTGTCCAGGTAGTCCGAGAACGACGTGAACTTGCCCTTCTCCTCGCGCGTCTTCACAATCGACGCGACCACATCATGGCCGACGTTGCGGATAGCGCCAAGGCCGAAGCGAATATCCTCACCGACCGGCTCGAAGTCCATACCCGACTCATTGACATCCGGCGGCAGCACCTTAATGCCAAGGTGTCGACAGTCCGACAGATAAATAGCCAGCTTGTTCTTATCATCCGCCACCGAGGTCAACAGCGCCGCCATGTACTCAGCGGTGTAGTTGGCCTTCAGATACGCGGTCCAGTAGGACACCAGGCCGTAGCCCGCCGCGTGAGACTTGTTAAACGCGTACGAGGCGAAGGGCAGAATAATATCCCACAGCTTCTGGACAGCATCCTTAGAGAAACCATTTTCCAACATGCCGCCTTCGAAGTTCACGAACTCCTTGGCCAGCACCTCGGGCTTCTTCTTACCCATGGCCTTACGGAAACCATCTGCTTGGCCCGCGGTGTAATTCGCCAGCTTCTGCGAGATCTTCATGATCTGCTCCTGGTACACGATCAGGCCGTGTGTTTCTTCCAGGATTTCTTTCAGCTGCTCATCCAGTTCCGCGTGGATGGCGTTATAAGGCTTGCGACCATTCTTAATATCCGCGTAGTCAAAGTGCGCGTTCACACCCATCGGCCCCGGACGGTACAGCGCCAGCGATGCCACGATGTCGTCGAAGCCCGTTGGCTGCATGCGTTTGAGCAGCTCACGCATTCCGCCACCATCGAGCTGGAACACACCGAGGGTGTCACCGCGCGACAGCAGCTCATAGACCTTCGGATCATCGGTCTGAAGGTCATCGAGCAGAACTGTCTCGCCTCGGTTGGACTTGATGTGCTCAATACAGTCACCGATAACCGTCAGGTTTCGAAGACCCAGGAAGTCCATCTTCAACAGACCGATGGCCTCACACGCCGGATAGTCCCAGCCAGTGATAATCGCGCCGTCAGCCTGTCGCTTCCACATCGGGATGTGATCCAAGAGTGGCACCGACGCCATCACCACGGCACAGGCGTGCACGCCGGTCTGCCTAACGACGCCCTCGAGACCACGAGCCGTCTCGTAAATTCGAGCCACATCCGGGTCGGTTTCAATAAGCTGACGAACCTCGGCGGCCTCGCCGTAGCGTGGGTGCTCCGGGTCGACGATGCCGCTCAGCGGAATGTCCTTAGCCATAATCGCAGGTGGCAGCGCCTTAGTAATGCGGTCTGCAATCTGGTAACCCGGCTGACCGAACTGCACACGCGCCGAGTCCTTCAGAGCCTGCTTGGTCTTCACCGTACCGAAGGTGACCACCTGCGCCACCTTGTCTTCGCCCCAGCGATCGGCGGCGTAGCGAATCATTTCATCGCGGCGGCGGTCATCGAAGTCGATATCGATATCCGGCGCGGACGGGCGCTCTGGGTTCAGGAATCGCTCGAAGAGAAGACCGTGCTCAATCGGGTCGATATTGGTGATCCACGTCGCGTATGCAACCAAAGAACCGGCAGCGGAACCACGCCCCGGACCGACCTTGATGCCCACCTCACGGGCATGGCGGATCAACTCCGCCACGATAAGGAAGTACGACGGGTAGCCCTTACCGTCAATCACCTCAATTTCGTACTCCGCGCGCCGGATGTACTCCTCCGGTACCTCGCGCCCTTCAAAGCGCTTGCGCAGCCCCTCCATCACGTTGTGATGCAGCCATGTCGTCGGCGTCTCCCCTTCCGGAACGTCCGCCTTCGGCATGCGATCGTGCGGGTGCTCCTCCCACAGCTCGTCGTAGTCCTCGACGCGCTCTGCGATGAGCAGCGTGTTATCGCAGGCACCCGGGACTAGGTGATCCCAGGTCGCGCGCATTTCTTCGGCGGACTTAATAAAGTAGCCGTCACCGTCGAACTTAAAACGGTCCGGGTCATTGAGCGTCTTACCCGTCTGCACACAGAGCATAGCCTCGTGAGCCTTGGCCTGGTCACGGGTGACATAGTGGCAGTCATTCGTAACCAGCGGCGGCAGGTTCAGCTTCCGGCCAATCTCCAGTAGCTCACTGCGCACACGGGTCTCAATATCCAGCCCGTGATCCATCAGCTCAAGGAAGTAGTTTTCCTTGCCGTAGATGTCCTGCCACATCCCGGCGGCCTGCAGAGCCTCGTCGAACTGCCCCAGACGCAGACGCGTCTGCACATCACCCGACGGGCAACCAGTGGTCGCGATAATGCCCTCGGCGCGTTCTGCCACCAACTCGGCATCCATACGCGGGTACTTACTAATTTGTCCCTCATACGATGCCATCGACGACAGGTAGAACAGGTTCCGCAGACCCTGCGCATTCGCAGCCAACATGGTCTGGTGCAAGTAGGAACCGCGACCCGAGACGTCGTCTCGACGCTGATGCGGTTCACCCCACTGAATGCGCTTTTTATTAAAACGGCTCTCCGGCGCCATATATGCCTCAATGCCGATGATTGGCTTGATGCCCTTGGACTTCATCTGCCGATAGAACGCATTCGAGCCAAACATATTGCCGTGGTCGGTGACACCGACCGCAGGCATTCCCTGTCGCGCAACCTCGTCGGCGAGCAAATCAATCTTCGCCATACCGTCGAGCATGGAGTACTCGGTGTGATTGTGGAGGTGCACGAAGGAGGAGTTAGCCATGAGTCCAGATTGTAGACAATCCCCCGGACTGAACAAGATTCCTTCGAACACCCAAAATGAAGCAGCCCCTTATGCCTGCACAGTTATAGCTAAAGACGTGTGCAACATCACTCTTACTTTTCCTTTACTTTTCAAAACCAGTTAACAATACTCGACACCACGGTTCGTGAGGAAGTTCTCATGTTTTCCTCGCGGCCACAAAGAAACGCACTGCCCTCGAGCAAAGAACCAAAGGAGCAATACAGTGTTCGCACCACTTTCCGATGGCCACTTCACCTACTTCCCCAAGCCCGAGCTTGACGAGGTTCTTGCAACCATCGACCGCCGCCCAGTTGCCGCCGGCTACCTCATCGATGGCGATGTCATCACCTCCAACATGGATGCCGCCCGCTACAGCTGGCTGGTCTAAAAGGGCGCAGACCTGGAAAATTCTGACTTTCTTTTCAAAATCAAAGACAGTACAGGTTTTCAATGATTACGTTTTAGGGCATGAAACTTTCTCGAGCTTCTGCCCCGGAGTCCTCGGACACATCCCGCCCGGCTCCGACATCGATGTCTCACCTGCCTGAAGCGCTGCCGCCGCAGACGCCCCAGACAGCCCGCCCGCCACTAGCTACCGACACGCTGCTTAACTGCACTTCCCTTCCTGCAGTCGTCGTCGACCTCGCGGCGGTCGAAGCCAATGCCCGCGATATGCTCCGCCGTGCAAACGGGATGCCTATCCGCGTGGCCTCGAAATCGATTCGCATTCCACAGCTTATTTCGCACGTCCTGGCCTTCCCCGGTTTCCAGGGCGTGCTGGCATATTCACTGGCAGAGGCGCTGTACCTATTCCGAGAAGGCATTAGCGACGACATCGTCGTCGCCTACCCAACTCTTGACGCCCGCGCTATCTCAGAGCTTGCCGACGATGATGCAGCGCGTGCCGCCATCTGCGTCATGGTTGACCGTCCCGAGCATCTGGAGGCGCTGGCGTCGTCGGCAAGCGAAAATGCGCCAATCCGCGTGTGCATGGACGTCGACGCATCCTTTCGTCCCCTCCCCGGCGTGCATATCGGTACGCTGCGCTCAAGCCTGTTCTCGCCGAAGCAGGCAGCGGCGTTTGCCAAGCAGATCATTGCCCACCCGGAGCTGCAGCTGGCCGGAATCATGATGTATGAGGGACACATTGCCGGAGTGGGCGATGCCGGAAACTCCCTGCGTGCGCGCGCAATTCGAGTGATGCAGGCCGTCTCAAAGAAGGAATTGGCAAAGCGCCGCGCGAAGGTTGTCGCTGCAGTCGAGAAAGTGGCGGGGCCGCTGGAGTTTGTCAACGGTGGTGGCACGGGGTCGCTGGAGTCGACGTGCGCCGAGGCCGCAGTCACCGAGGCAGCGGCGGGGTCGGGGTTCCTGGCACCAACCCTCTTCGATAACTATCGCGCATTCAATCTGCGCCCGGCGTCCTGGTTTGTGTTGCCGGCGACGCGACGCCCTAAGAAGGGCGTGGTCACGGTGTCTGGCGGTGGTCGAATTGCCTCTGGACCGGCGGGAGCTGACCGGCTGCCAACCCCCTGGTACCCCACTGGCCTGCGCTACGCGGCAGAGGAAGGACCAGGTGAGGTGCAGACTCCGCTGCTCGGCAAGACCGCCGACGCAATTTCGCTGGGAGATCCCGTGTGGTTCCGCCACGCCAAGGCCGGCGAAATAGCCGAGCACACACAAGAAGTCATTGCAGTTCGAGATGGCGCCATCATCGCCCACTGGCCCACGTACCGAGGAAAGGGATTGATCTTCACATGAGCAATTCACGCAACAACGCCCGCTTCACAGTCTCTACAGTTGAGTCCCGCGTACCACGCGTACGTCGGCGTGCGCAGGCAAAAGCCGTCGCCAACTCTCATTGGAGCAATTGGGCGCACACGCAATCGTGCACCCCGTCCTACACTCATCAGCCGCACGATGATGAGGGCGTTATCTCGGTAATTAAAGCGGCGAAGACCGAAGGAACTACGGTGCGCCCGCTAGGGGCCGGTCATTCTTTTACTTCCGTGGCCACCACCGATGGGCACCGCATTCAACTCGACCGCTGCTCTGGTCTGGTCGAACTCGACGCCGCCAACCAGACCGCCACGCTGCGTGCCGGCACTCGCCTGCGCGACACTCCAGGTATTCTGCGCCCGCTCGGTTGGGCACTTCCCAACCAGGGCGATGTCGATCCGCAGTCGCTGGCCGGTGCTATCTCTACTGGCACACACGGCACCGGGCTTGGATTCACCGGCTTCGCAGGCACCGTGAAAGGATTCAAGATTGTCACCGCGGATGGCGTCGTCAGGCACTGCCATCCGGACGCTGAGGGAATCGACGGCGAGCTCTACCGCCTCGGACGGCTGGGACTGGGTGTCTTCGGCGTGCTTACGGAGGTCACGATGTCCGTCGTGCCAGCGTTTGATCTGCACGCCGACGAGCACCGCGAAGAGTTTGATTCCCTGCGCAAGAGTTTCGCCGAGCGCTGCAAAGAAGCTGACCACCTGGAGTTTTTCTGGTTCCCGGGACAGCGCGAGACGCTGGTCAAGCACAATACTCGCATTGAACCGCAGCGCCACCGCCGCCCGAGCCGCAATAGCCTGAAGCAGCGCCTGGGCAGCGCGCGTACGTATCTTAACGACGAAGTCGTCAACAACATGGGACTCTTGGCGTGCTGCGAGATTGCTAAGGCCATTCCCGCTACGACCGATACCATCAACCGGATTGCCACCAACACCGTGCCAGAGCGCAGCTACTCCAATGAGGCGCACAAGGTCTTTGTCTCGCCGCGCCGAGTGCGTTTTTCCGAGATGGAGTACTCCGTCCCGCTCGAGGCCGCTTCCGATGTCCTCGGGGAAATCCGCGACGCGATTGCCCGCAAGAGGATGAAAGTCTCCTTCCCCATCGAGGTGCGCTCCGCGAAAGCCGATGATGTGGCCCTATCCACTGCGTACGGTCGCGACAGTGCCTACATCGCCATCCACCGCTACTGGAAGGAAAATTATCGAGAGTACTTCAACCTCATCGAGCCGATTTTCAAGGCCCACGAAGGTCGCCCGCACTGGGGCAAATTGCACACGCTTCGCGCGGAGGATTTCGCGGAACGTTATCCGCTGTTCGGCGAGGTCCAGGCACTACGGGAAAAGGTCGACCCGCAGGGAATCTTCCTCAACGAGCACCTGCGCGAACTTTTCTGCTAATTATCTGCCGGCTTTACGACGTCCCGGGTAACCGCCCCATCCGCCTGGTCAGCGGCATCGTCGGAAACCGCGGCCGGTTCAACACCGGCCTTGCGGACTTCCCGGCGAACCCGACGCTGCCGGAGCATCTTCAAGATGAGGTCGCAGATGAACAGCGCGACGGCACCCCAGATGATGAAGAACCCGATCCAGCGCTCCGGTTCGAGCTGCTCGCCCAGCACAGTGACTGCCAGGGTGATTTGGAGAACCGGAGTGAGGTACTGCATCAGACCCAAGGTGGCCAGCGGCAGGCGTTTGGCACCTTCGCCGAAGAGCAGCAACGGAATGGCGGTAGCAACACCGGCGCTCATCATGAGCAGCGTGTGGCCTGTTCCTTCGGAGCTAAACGTGCTCTGCCCGTTGTAGGTCAACCAGAGGATGTAGGCCAGAGCAATCGGTGTGATTACGGCGGACTCGGCCGTCAGCGAAGCTGCGGAGGAAAGCGATACCCGCTTCTTCATTAGTCCGTAAAAACCGAAACTGAACGCCAGCGCCAGCGCACCCAACGGCGGATGTCCCACACCAATTGTGAGAACAATGACCGCAATGGTTGCCAGGATGACACTGCCGAGCTGCAACCGCGAGATGCTTTCACGGAAGAAAACCATCGCCAACAAAACGCTGACCAGCGGGTTGATGAAGTAGCCGAGCGCGGCCTCCGCCACCTGCCCATTGTTGACCAGGTAGACGTACACACCCCAGTTGACGGAGATCAACAGTGCGGCAATAAAAATAGTGCCCCAGGTCTTGGCACTCGCGGCCTTCAGCTCTGGCCATGCGCGCATGAAGCTGAGGGCAATGACCATAAAGACAAGGGTCCAGACGAATCGGTGCGCCAAAATCTCTACGGCCCCTGCTGGTTCCAGCAAGGGGAAATAGAGCGGAAACAGCGCCCACAAAAGGTACGCACCGAATGCCTGAATCACTGTTGACTGACTCCTTTTCGTTCTTGTTGAAACTGACTGCGTACTGGCGGCAGAGTTCTAGCCGCTTCATCCTAGTCGTTTGGATTTAGGACACTTAGTTCTGGTTTCTATTAGTTCTGGCCGCTTAGTTCTGGCTCAGCCCTGGCGCAAAGAGCGGATCTTTATCCGTGAAGCCGGAACTCAGCACCGGGCGAATACCAAAGCGGCCACGCGCCGCATCTGATGGCAGCGCCTCGACAGCTTTCACATCGGGCATTTTCTTGACATCCATCAACGATTCAGCGTCACCATAGACCAGTAAACCGTTGAAGCCGAGCCGTTCGTCGTCAATCGCGACGTCCGCGTAAGCAGCCGCTAACTCCAGCTGATCTTGCAGCAGCTTTTCTTCGCTAGCTGTTTTACTCGGCTGCGGCAAATACCGGGTGCTCACACCGCCGATGATTGCAGTCGATACTCGCAGAGAGGGCTCTTTTTCATAGACCTGTGCCGCTTCTTGCGCATCAAGCAGCCGATCAAAAGTCACCATCGCCCAGAACTTCGGGTCCTCCACGACTGGCTGGCCTGTCTTTAGCCGGTGGTCCTCTTTCTTCATATTCTCGAGGGACTTGTCGGCACGCTCTACGTACTGCTCGGTTGCTTCCCACGGGTCCGGGCCGAGCGCATCGCCGTTGAGGTTCTGCGGCTTGCTTACCCGATCGGAGGTCGAAGCGACTGCTAACACAATCACCAATACGACAACACAGAAACCAGAGATTAGTGCCATCACTGGCGAAATACTGCCGTCACCAGTGCTTTTCGCACGAGTTTCACGGCGTGGTGGGGTCTTGGATCCCGATGGGGTCTGCGTCATGCGCTCTGCCTCAAAACTTCCAATGCGTGGTTCAAATCATCTGGGTATGGACATTCGATTTCCATCCAGCGACCATCTGCCGGATGGTGGAAACCAAGCGAGACCGCGTGAAGCCACTGGCGGTTGAGCCCCAGCCGCTTGGCCAATGCCGGATTAGAACCGTACATGGGATCGCCGCAGCATGGGTGATTCAGCGCAGAGAAGTGCACGCGAATCTGGTGCGTACGCCCAGTTTCTAGATTCACCTTCAGCAGCGTTGCTGGGGCGAAGGCCTCAAGCGTTTCGTAGTGCGTCACAGCATGCTTGCCATCCTGGCGGACGGCAAAGCGCCAACCCGCCGACGGATGACGGCCAATCGGCGCATCAATTGTCCCGGACAGCGGATCCGGATGCCCCTGAACCAGAGCGTGATAGGTCTTGGACACCTCACGGTTTTTGAACGCCCGCTTGAGCACGGAGTAGCCCCGTTCGGAGCAGGCGACAACCATCACGCCAGAGGTGCCAACATCGAGGCGATGCACGATGCCTTTTCGCTCGGGCGGACCGGAGGTAGAAATGCGGAAACCAGCAGCCGCCAGTCCGCCGATAACCGTTGGGCCTTCCCAACCGACTGACGGATGTGCGGCCACACCGACAGGCTTGTGAACAGCCACCAAATCGGAGTCGTGGTAGAGCACGTCCATGCCCTCGACGAGTTCCTCTTTGGGAACCAATGGCTTTTCCACCGGCGGCAACAACACAGAGAGGAAAGCGTTTTCTTCCAATCGGTCGGACTTGCCAACGCTCACGCCATCGACCGTGATGTCCCCAGCCGCTGCCAAATCAGCCACCGCTGTGCGCGAGAGCCCCAACAACTTAGCCACACCGGCGTCTACCCGCATACCAGCCAAGCCCGGTGGAACGGGCATCTGCCGGGTTTCTCGGTCGGGCTGGTGCGCTCCCCCGAGTGCTGCACCACCATTTACTGCATTGTCGTTCACTGCTGTCCTCCCTCCGCCGACTGCTTCTGATCCTGCTGAGCAGATTTCTTCTCCGCTGCAATCTGATCAGCGAAGAGATCCGGCTCCTTGGAAAAAACCATCCAGATAACGAGGATAATAACGCCCACAGTAATCGCGGAGTCCGCGATATTAAATACGGCAAAACCCTTAACCGACAGGAAATCGACGACGTGGCCGACGTAGAAACCGGGTTCCCGAAACAGCCTATCGATGAGGTTGCCCAGCGCACCACCAGCAATAAGCCCCGCTGCAGTCGCCGATATAGGACTGCGCAGCCAATGGGAAAAGCACATCACAGCCAGGATGTAAACCAGCTGCAACGTGGTAAAAACCCAGGTGGCGTTCGTGCCAAAGGAAAAGGCTGCACCGGGGTTAAAAACGAGCCGCAACTCGAAGAGATCGCCAATGACCTGCACCGCAGGACGGCCATCGAGAGTCTTCAAAGCGATAATCTTGGTCAGCTGATCAATGATCGCAACTGACACAATAACCGCAGCGAGAATCCCCCGCCGCGGGAAATATGTCCTCGTTTCCTTCTTAGTCACTGTCCCATAATGGCCTAACAAACCCATATTCAGCCAACTGACACCGCCCGGGTGGTTCATATCCACCACGAAACCGGTACGCTAACCGGTGTGACTCGACGTTTCCAATCTCAGTTTGTTCCGGCCTCCTCTGCTTTACGACGTGCAGGAGGCACCACCTCCTCGTGGTTCCGTCGACCTAGCCGCAGCGACCAGCCTGGTCACACCAAGCGTGGCCTGCTGGCGAGGGTCGGCACCGCTGTTGTTGCCGCTACCACTGTGGTGTCATTGGCCGCGTGCTCGTCGGAAAGCTCGGTGGAAACGCAACCCGTGGACGTTGCACAACCCAAGGTCGAATTGACCAGTGCTGGTAGCGGTGAGCTGGCGAGCGTGCGCTGGAAGGACGACGGTGCAGAGCAGGAGTCGACCGTGGCGGTGACGCAGGGCTTCGCGCAGCGTGGCGGAAACGCCGATAGCGACCAGACGTTCCCGGACACCCGCCTGGAAATCCCCCTGACCAGCACTGTTACCAGCGATAACGATACTCGTGTGGTGACGTCAGAGGTGGGTAAACCCCACGGCTCCAACGATGAGCTGAATGAGGATATCGCTACCGCACAGGGCTTTATCTCTGATTGGTCAACAACAGCCACTGGTGAGGTCAAGGAACTCAAGCTGGGAGCGCCGGAGAAGGCGACCGACACCGCTCGCGCTGGTGTGGAGATGGCGCTGCAACAGCTGCATTCCGTACCTATCGTCTTCCCCTCCGAGGACATCGGAAAGGATGCAACCTGGACGGTCGAAAGCGAGGTCGAAGGCCAGACCACGATGACGCAGAAGGTGACCTATACCCTGCTCAGCCGTGCGGGCGACATTGTTAATTTGAAGGTCGATGTCAAGCAGGTGCCGACCGTCACGGAGTTGGACACTGGCGGCGAGGGTGCACTGAAGGTTGTCGAGGCCACGACTGACATGCTTGCCGACCGCGTCACCATCGACCTGACTAAGCCGCTTCCGATGAAGGGCAACATCGACTTTGTGACCTCCGTGACCTACGGCGACGGCAACTCCGATGTGCGCATCACTCAGCAGACGCACCGCGGGCTGGAGTTTAAGGACGGCAGCGGGTCGAAGAAGTAGCCCAGAAGAAATAGCTCTGGCCAGCGCAAGGTTAGAAGACGAGAAAGTGTCTAGGTTTATGTCACTTTTCTTCCCAAAAAATGGGCGGAACTGTCATAAACCTAGACACTTTCTTTTGTCTGCCCCAGTGCACCCGACCGGGCTAGGCTGTGATGCCTGGGCCAACGGCACCTAAGCCGGTGGAGGTGGAGGAGGCGCGTCCTCCGCCGGAGCCGGAGCTGGCGGTGGCGGGACCTCCTCAGCCGGCGGTTCAGGCGCGGGTGGCGGAACTTCCTCAGCGGGTGGTTCGGGCGCCGGAGCCGGGGCTGGCTCCTCGACCGGTGCTGGGGCCTCCTCAACCGGAGCCTCTTCAACTGGGGCTTCTTCCTCCGGCTCAGGTGGCGGCGGAGGGGTTTCGCCCGGCGCGAGGCAGAACCCAGGCTTGTGCTCCGGATCAAGCGTCGATGCCAGGTTGCAGGCCCATTCCTTGCTCAGCATCCAACGGCCATCCCTGTAAATGAAGTCCACCTGATCCACGAGCATCGGATCTTCCTCCGGGCGGAGGATATTGACACCGGCTACGGCCTGCTTCGTCGTGAAGCCGGGCGTGATCGGATCAATGACATCAAAGCTAATTTCCTGCTCATTGGCACTATTGGTGACAATGTCGAAGAAATCGCCGGCAGTATCTCCGTCCTCGATGGTCAGCGCCTTTTCCTCGATAGGTAAATCGGGGTTAATAAGGCGTGCGAGGACGTCGTTAAGCTCTGCGCGCGTCGGCAGCATGATGACGGGTTCCGCCGAGCTGGATGTCTTCGATTCAGTCGTCGGCGCTGCAGTATTGCCGCCACCGCAGGCAGCGAGCCCAAGTGCGCTGACCGAGACAATCGCCGCTACTGTCACACCACGCGCTGTGCGCCAACGCATTCCGCTAACGCGCTGGTTGCAGGGGACTTTCATATGTGCACTACTCCAATAAAATCTGCATGAAGATTCGCTGGCTTCACGCCTTCCATAATCCTACACAAGGCCAAAACATCGCCTGGGTAAGATGGTGGACATGTCGACTCAGGATCATTCCCCGGCTAGCTCGGCCTCGTCTAGCACGGTCTCCCCTCGCCGAATCGTTGTCATCACCACCGGCGGCACCATCGCCTGCACCACGGATCGCAGCGGTGCGCTAACCCCGACCATCTCGGGCACGGAGCTCGTCGCAGCGGTCGCGCAGCGTTATCCAGAGGGCATGTTAGAGCTGGAAGTTCGTGAGCTCGGGATGCTGGACTCGTCGAATCTCGCGTTCACCGACGTTGACCGTGTTCTCGCCGCTATTCACGAAGTGCTTGATGACGACTCCGTGGACGGTGTCGTCGTAACTCATGGCACGGACACGATGGAGGAAACGGCCATGGCTGCCGATATTTTCCATGCTGACTCGCGTCCGGTTGTCTTTACTGGTGCACAACTTCCCTATGATCATCCGGAAACCGACGGACCGGGGAACCTCTTTGAGGCCGTGACCATTGCTTCCGATGCCTCTGCGCAGGGAATTGGCGTTCTTATTGTCTTTGGCCACGCAGTCTTGCCGGTACGAGGTGCGACGAAGTGGCACACAACCGATCCTTTGGCTTTTGCCACTAATGCACCGGAGGAGCCGGTTCGTCCAGATCCGCTGCCTCTGGCGGCTTTGGCGGGCTCGAAGGTAGAGATTATCCCCGCCTACTTGGGTGCAGATGGATCACTGCTGGATTCGGCAGTCGCCGCCGGTGCACGCGGCATTGTCGTAGAAGGCCTGGGGTCGGGCAATGTCTCCGATGAGTTTGCCGCTGCCATTGCCCGGGCCATTGCCGCTGATGTGACCGTCGTGATGGCAACGCGCGTCCCGCGTGGTGATGTCCACGCCGCCTACGGCGGTGCCGGTGGCGGTGCGACGCTGGCTCGGCACGGTGTGATTAGCGCTGGTTGCGTGCATGCACCGCAGGCGCGCATCATTCTCGCCGCCGCGCTGGCTGCGAATGTGCATCCGCAGACGCTGTTCTAATTCACGCCTCGATGATGCGGATGATTTTCGCCGGGTTTCCAGCCACGACTACGCCCGCGGGAACGTCCTTAGTCACCACGGCACCCGCGGCGACCACGGAATTGTCGCCGACGTGTACACCGCCCAGGATGATGGCTCCGCCACCGATCCAGGCATTGCGTCCGATGATGATTTCATCTCCAGACTCTAGATAAGCGGCGCGGGCCTCAGCTCCCAGTGGGTGTACTGGTGGAAGAAGCTGCACGTTGGGCCCGAGCTGCGCGTAGTCGCAGATTGTCACCTTCACCACGTCAAGTGCGGTGAGCCCAAAGTTGATGAAAACGTTGTCGCCGATGTGGATGTTATCGCCGTAGTCCAGGTAAATGGGCGGGCGAACGGTGCTGCTCTCTCCGAAAGACCCCAATGCCGGTGCCAGCACTTGCTGTGCTGCCTGCTGGTTTTCGCGGAACGCGACCTCAAATTCAGCAGCCACCTGGCCAATTCGCACGTTCAGAGCCTGCGATTCCGGATGGTCCGCGATATACCACTGACCGTTTAACATGCGCTGGCGGTTATCCAGACCGTCGTCGGGAAGTGTGGTCGACGGATTCGGATCTCGATCGGTGTTGCGCAACGAGGCGCGGCGAGCTGCCTCGAGCTCTGCAATGCGGGATTCGGTAGTCATAGTGCCCCAATTTACGGACAGCGCATAAACAGAGCGCCGCGAACGGCATCGAGGCAGGCAACCGCATCACGCATCCGCGTCGGGGCCGAGTTCGTCTTCGCTTTCCCGTTCAGGTTGCGGCAAGTCGAGAGCTGCTGCTTCGTCGGATGCCAGCCACTCCGGCCAGTCCAAACTGCACACCGCGGAGCACGGACGCAGCTCCGGGTCGTCCTCCTTCAGCGTGATCATGCGCCCGGGGCCACTGGTGCGGCTTTCAAAGCGGACAGTCACAATCCCGTGCCCCGAACCCTGCACCCAACCATGTCCATACTCGCTGTGGTGTACGTCCGAGGTGGGTGCCCACTTGGAGTCGGAAAGCCGAACGGTCGGCAACGCACCGGTTCCAGATAGCTCGACCAGGCCGGCGGGAGCGTCGGAAAGCGCAGGTGCTGGTACTCGATCTTCGACGGTGATTGCGCGGTCGAGCTCAGGAAACAGGACTTCTTGTATGTGCGAATCCAGCCCGGAGAAACCGACGCCCACCAGTCGCACTGGGCCGACCTCCGCGGGCGTGAACGCGATTCGGTGCGCCACTGCCATAAGGGTGTCGAAATCCTGTGTGGCGTAGGCGAGCGTCTCAGATCGGGTATGGATGCTCAGGTCAGGCAGACGCACCTTGCAAGTGATGGTGCGGGCACCACGGCCATCTTTTTTGAGTCGTCGAAAAGCGGACTCACCCGCGCGATCGACGGCGGCGTGGAGCTGGGCCTGCGACTCCAAATCCTCAGGATAGGTGTACTCCGCCGATACCGACTTGGCGACATCGCGCTCCTTAACCGGCCGATCATCTGTCCCCTGCGCCAGCTGCCACAGCATCACGCCGGTTTTGGATGTCAGCGAAACCTCGACATCGCGCTGGGACATGGCGGCAAAATCACCGATCGTCTCCACACCCAGCGTGTGCAGTTTCGCAGCGGTGACAGGGCCAATACCCCAGAGCTTCTCTACCGGCAATGGGTGTAGAAGCTCGTGATTGCGTGCGGGGTCCAGCACGTACACGCCATCGGGTTTCGCCAGGCCTGACGCAATTTTCGCGAACTGCTTGCCCGCGCCCGCGCCTATCGACGAAGCCAAGCCGGTCTCCCGCCGGATATCTGCCCGCAGCTGCTCCGCCCAGGCAATGACCTGCTCCTTCGAGGCTCCCTGAAGCTCTTCGGGTTCCATGAAAGCCTCGTCGACGCTGAGCTGCTCGACCACGGGCACGCGCTCGCGGATTACAGAGAACACGCGGCGCGACACCGGCCCGTAGATGCCCTTGCGCGCGCTGACCGTCACTGCGGTCGGTGGCATGAGACGACGTGCGCGAGCCATCGGCATAGCCGAGTGCGCGCCGTACGCGCGGGCCTCATAGGAGGCACCGGCGACCACACCTCGACCGCCCAGTCCGCCGACGAGGACTGGCCGCCCGCGCAGAGTCGGGCGGGTGAGCTGCTCGACGGACGCGAAGAACGCGTCCATGTCGATGTGCAGAACCCACCGCCCGGAAGTCGGCATAGAGATTACTCTCCCCTACTGCTTGGCAATATCCGCCGAGCAGCCGTCCGCCACGTCGTAGCTCAGCGACTCTCCGCCAGCGACGACCTCGAAAGCGGTTGCGAGAACCTCGCGGGCGATGAGGTCAGCGTGGCGGTTGGCCCACTCCTCACGCTCGGCCGGCACCTGCAACTTCACCGAAATGCGGTCGGTGACCTCAAGGCCAGCGTTCTTGCGGGCATCCTGCAGACCACGGATGCGGTCAGCGGCCCAACCGCGGGACTCCAGGTCCTCGTCGAGCTCAGTGTCGAGCACAACCAGGCCATTGACGCCGTCGACCTCAGCGGTGGAATCCGGCGAGATCGCGACCAGGTTGCGGGTGTACTCGCCCTCCTGCAGCGGAATGCCATCGGCGACAACCGCGCCGTCGACAACCTCATAGTTGCCAGACTTCACAGCCTTAATGACCTTCTGGACGTCCTTACCCAGGCGCGGACCGGCCACGCGAGCGTTGACGGAGACCTCGAATCGTCCCACCGAGTCCACGTCGGAGGTGAACTCCACCTTGTCGACGTTGACCTCGGAGGAAACGATGTCGGTGTACTCACGCAGACGCTCGGCATCCGGGAATGCCAGGGTCAGCTTCTTCAGCGGCAGGCGGTTACGCAGCTGGTTGGCCTTGCGGATGCGCGATGTTGCCGAGCAGACATTGCGGACAATGTCCATGGACTCAACGAGTTCGTCATCGGTCGGCAGCTTGTCGACGTCCGGCCAATCCTCCAGGTGCACCGAGCGGCCGCCAGTGAGCGAGCGCCAGATGACCTCGGTGGCCATCGGCAGCAGCGGAGCAGCCACGCGGGTGAGAACCTCCAGCACCGTGTACAAGGTATTGAAGGCCTCTGGGTGCTTGACATCGCCGGCCCAGAAGCGGTCGCGGGAGCGGCGCACGTACCAGTTGGTCAGTGCGTCACAGAACTGACGGACCTCATCGGTGGCAGAAGCAATGTCAGTGTTGTCCAGGCACTCAGTAACAGCACGGACGGTTGCTGCAAGCTTGGCCAGGATGTACTTGTCCAGGATGTTGTCGGAGTCTACCGACCACTCGGCCGGTTTGGAAGCGTAGAGCTGCAGGAACGAGTATGCGTTCCACATCGGCAGCAGCGCCTGGCGCACGCCCTCGCGAATGCCCTGCTCGGTGACAATCAGGTTGCCGCCGCGCAGAATCGGGCTGGACATGAGGAACCAGCGCATGGCGTCGGAGCCGTCGCGGTCGAAGACCTCGTTGACGTCCGGGTAGTTGCGCTTGGACTTACTCATCTTGTTGCCGTCATCGCCCAACACGATGCCGTGGGCGACGACCTTCTTGAACGCCGGGCGGTCAAACAGTGCAACCGACAGGACGTGAAGCAGGTAGAACCAGCCGCGGGACTGGCCGATGTACTCCACAATGAAGTCGGCCGGTGCGTGGGACTCGAACCACTCCTTGTTCTCGAACGGGTAGTGGAACTGCGCAAACGGCATGGAACCGGAGTCGAACCAGACATCCAAGACATCCGGGACGCGGCGCATCATGGACTTACCGGTCGGGTCGTCCGGGTTCGGGCGAACCAGCTCGTCAATCTCCGGACGGTGCAGTGTGGTCGGGCGAACGCCGAAGTCCGCCTCCAGCTCATCGAGGGAACCGTAGACGTCGACACGCGGGTACTCGTCGTTGTCGGAAACCCACACCGGAATAGGCGATCCCCAGTAGCGGGTACGGGAGATGTTCCAGTCACGTGCGCCCTCGAGCCACTTGCCGAACTGACCGTCGCGGACGTGCTCCGGCATCCACTCAATCTCGTTGTGGTTGAGCTCCACCATGCGCTCGCGGATCTTGGTAACGGACACAAACCAGCTCGGCAGTGCCATGTAGATCAGCGGCTCGCCCGAACGCCAGGAGTGCGGGTAGGAGTGCTCGATGGTGCGGTGCTGGACGACGCGGCCAGCGGCCTTCAGGTCACGGATGATGTCCTTGTTGGCGTCAAAGACCAACTTGCCCTGGTACTCCGGCACCTGCGAAGTGAACTTACCGTCCATGTCCACCGGAATGATGACATCAATGCCGTATTCATTACAGGTGTTCATATCGTCTTCACCGAAGGCCGGCGCCTGGTGGACCACACCAGTACCGTCCTCGGTGGTGACATAATCGGCCACCATGATTTGGAAAGCGTTCGGGTGATCTGCGAAGTAGTCGAAGATCGGCTGGTAGGTCAGACCTTCCAGGTCAGCACCAGCGAAGGTAGCCACGACCTCGTGTTCCTTGCCCAATTCCTTGGCGTAGGCACCAATCAGCGCTTCTGCCAGCAGGAAGGTCTTACCTGCAAACTCCGGCACGGAGGAATCCTCGCCGACCTTAACTACGGCGTAGGTGACCTTCGGGTTCACGGCCAGACCAAGGTTGGACGGCAGCGTCCACGGCGTGGTGGTCCAAGCGATAGCTGCAGTGTCAGCGAGCACCGGGTTGTCCGCCAGCGTCTTCTCCGCTGCCGAGCCTGCCTTGGCGCCGGTGAACGGGAAGGTCACGGTCAGAGTCGGGTCCTGCCGCATCTTGTAGGAGTCATCCAGGCGGGTCTCCTGGTTGGACAGCGGGGTGTGCTCTGCCCAGGAGTACGGCAGCACGCGGAATCCCTGGTAGACCAGGCCCTTGTTGTAGAGCTCCTTGAAGGCCCAAATCACGGACTCCATGTAACTCATGTCCATGGTCTTGTATCCGCCGTCGAAATCAACCCAACGCGCTTGACGAGTGACATATTCCTTCCACTCGCCCGCGTACCGCAGCACCGACTCAGCGCAGTACTTGTTGAAGTTAGCCAGACCCATTTCCTCGATCTGGCCCTTGTCCTTAATACCGAGCTGCTTCTCTGCCTCCAGCTCCGCCGGCAGACCATGGCAGTCCCAGCCAAAGACACGGCCAACCTGGTAGCCACGCATGGTCTTGTAACGCGGAACGATGTCCTTAACGTAACCGGTCAGCAGGTGACCGTAGTGCGGTAGACCGTTGGCGAACGGAGGGCCGTCATAAAAGACGTATTCGTCAGCACCATCACGCTGATCGATAGAGGCCTGGAAAGTGCTGTCCTTACCCCAGTAGTCCAGGACCTTTTCTTCCAGTTCCGGGAACTTCGGGCTCGAGGTGTACTTACCAAAGTCAGCAGTGCGCGGATATGCGCCACCTGCCGGAGTGGCCTCAGCAGAGGCATTTACATCGTTCGAATTAGACACCGTTTTTACGTCGCTTCCGTGGTCGAACATCATTAATACTCACCACGGGGACGCGTGCCTAGCCCCTTCGGCGTTGTTACTGGTGACGCTGAAAAGGAGTCTCGCGCGGTACCACCCCGCTTGGCATCACGCTTTACGACGGTTCTTGCAAACAAGAACCATGCGGTTTCACGCGATAGCCCGCTTATTTAATAAGGCTTTGTAACGGTGCCAAACCGTTCGGTTCTACTGGGTCCATTTATTGCTGGACTGTTCTTCCGAAACGCTCCCCGGTGATGGCCGGCTCATTGCGTGTATGAGGGTCAGTATAGCAGTGTCTCAGGCAACTACTACAACCCTGACCGAAACAAAGAATGCGCTTGACTCGCAGGGAACGATAACAAAAACCACCGCGCTCTGCCTCCTCAGGAAGGGGAGCCGAGCGTGGTGGTTTTCTACGTATTGGCTACGTAATTAGTTGTTGTAGCCGTCGGCCGGGGCAGCCGACTCGCGAGAGTTCAGGTCGTCCAGCTGGGACTCCAGGAAGGTCTTCAGGCGGGTGCGGTACTCGCGCTCGAAGATGTGCAGCTCCTCGATGCGACCCTCCAGAGCGGTCTGCTGCTCCTTGACGGTGGTCATGATCTCGTGGTGCTTGCGCTCTGCATCATCCTGCAGCGCGGTTGCCTTCTGCTGCGCTGCGGTGATGGTGGCGTTAGAGCGAGCGTCTGCGTCGCTGATCATCTGCTCGCTGCGCTGGCGAGCGTCAGTGAGGGTCGACTCAGACTCGTTGCGGGCATCAGCCAGCAGCTGCTCACTGCGCTCCTTGGCATCAGCCAAAGTTGCGTCTGCCTCATTGCGAGCGTTGGTGATAGTGCGCTCGGCCTCTTCATTGGCCTCTGCCACGGTGCGGTCAGCGTTCTCACGAGCCTCGGTGACAAGCTTGTTGGCCTCAGCGTAGGCGTCAGTGGTGACGCGATCAGCGGTGTCCTGAGCAGCCTGCAGGATACGAGCAGCGCGGAGGCTAACTTCCTGCGACTCAGTGCCGGTGCTTGCTGCAACTGCCTGCGGCTGCTCCGCAGATGCGGAGGAAGCCTGCTGTGCAGAAGCCTCTGCCTCAGAAGCACGCTTCTCGAGAGCATCCAGACGATCCTGGTAGTGAGCCTCAATCTCCTGCTGCTGAGCGCTCAGGCGCTCGTTGTACTCAGCGCGCAGTTCCTGCTCAATTTCCTTGCGCAGCTTGTCCTCATCGACAGCCGGTGTCGCAGCGGCAGCACCGGAAGCGGCATAGTCTGCGCCGCCACCCTGCTCTAGCTGACCTTCAAGGTCCTCAACGCGCTGGCGCAGCTCAGCGTTTTCATCCTGGAGCTCACCCAGTGCGTCCTCTACGAGGTCGAGGAACTGGTCGACCTCATCCTCGTTGTAACCACGCTTGCCAATCGGAGGCTTGCTGAAAGCCACATTATGCACATCAGCCGGAGTCAACGGCATGGTGAGTTCCCCTAACACTTTGAGCGGACAGTTCTTAAGAAATCTTAAGAGAATTATTTCCAGTAGTACTGTTTACCCGGCCAATCCTACCTGCTCTAGTCACAGTCCTCACCCCATTTATTTTGGGCAGGACTCTATCTCCCACGTTCTAACCAGTGGCAAAGTTCTAGTAAAACGTTAAACCTCGCCCTTACCCTGCACCTTTAGCCACAGAGCTTTACCCCCGACACAACAAAAACCCGTTGGGGATTACATTCCCCAACGGGTTCCTATTATTGCCCCCGATTAACACCCCCGGCAGCAATTCAATGCCCGAGAACATCACATTCGGGACAGTCAAAACAACACAGCTCCACCGAAATCCACATTGTGGACACCAAGCAAACAGTTAGCGATATTTACGCCACTGCGCCGAGAGCTACCTGCAGCACCATTCGCAGAATCATAAGGATGAAGAACAAAACAAGCACAGACATGTCCACCATCACGTTGCCCATCGGCATAGGCGGGATGAGTCGGCGCAACAGCTTCACCGGCGGGTCGGTGATGACAAAGACAATTTCGCCAATCGACGAAAACACCCTGCCTGGTCGCCAGGAGCGAGAAAATGACTGAATCATTTCAATCACAATGCGAGCCAACAGCAGATAGGTGAAAAGCTTCAGCAGGATTAGCAGAACTAGCAGTAGTGAAGACACGAATAAACAGTCTAGCTAATTGATCGAAATACGAAACACTAACAAGTCATGCGAGCCGGCTGACTAGCCGGACATCCGGTCGAACTGCCCCTCGTTGACATCGCAGCCGTGCGGGTACAGGGTAAACACGGAGCCGTCAGCCTTGATCCGGCCGCGCAGACCGAAAACCAGTCCAGCAACGAAGTCGACGTAGCGCTTAGCCTCAGATGGGTCGAGCCCACTCAGATCGAAGGTGACGATGTCACCGTCGCGGAAGTGCGAACCGATGTCCGGAGCCTTGGAGTACTTGTCCTGGAAACCACTTTCCGGCTTGATAAAGACCTGCTCTGGTTCCTTGGTCTCAGCAACGGAGTGCAGGTTGCCATAGCGGTAGTCCTCCTCGCGGGAGTTCACACTTGCAGCCTCACGTGGAGCCTCTTCACGCAGCTCGTAGCGGTGGCGCTCTGCACGACGCGAGTCGGCATAGGAGTCATCAAAACGCTCCTCGTCACGGCGGTCAAACTCGTCGTAGTGCTCGTCGTAAGCCGCGTCATCAGTCGGGGTAAGACCGAAGAAATTTGAAACCCCACGGAAGAAATCAGCCATCTTCTGCTACGTCCTTCTTAGTGTGCGAATTTAAGTCTGTGCTACCCACAACCTACCGGCTGGGTCAGCAATATCGCATAGACACGCGCAAATTTGGCGAGCCAAAATTACAACTTTGAAACTTAGCCCCGCTCAGGCAGGATCACGATGCCCGCCTGACGGCCAGTTTTCCCCTCCCGCCGGTAGGAAAAGTACTGCTCATTGTCAATAGTGCAGTTGGGCTCGACGTTGACATGCCGCACACCGAGGCTATAAAGCTGCCTCATCAAGCCGGCGCGCACGTCAACACCGGCAGTCCCCTGCTTCGTTCGCGTCTTCGCTCCGGGCAAGTGCTTATCGACGTCATCGGCCATCGACTCAGGCACCTCGTAATTGTGACCAGAAGCCGCTGCACCGAGAAGCGCATGGATATTCTCGGGCGTGGCACCGAGCTCAATCATCTTTTCGACAGATTTACGAACGATCCCGTTGCGGGCACCGGTCCGCCCCGCGTGTACCGCAGCGGCGACACCCGCATGATCGTCGGAAAGCAAGACCGGAACGCAATCGGCAACGAGCACTACCAGCGCGAGACCCGGCGTGGTCGTGACGATGGCGTCAGTAGCCGGGACAGGCTCGGTTTGTGGTTCGTTGACGACGGTGACCGTGTTGGTGTGAAGCTGCTCCATGTAGACGAAGCGGGCGCGGTCGATTCCCAGAGAATCGGCCAACCGCTGGCGGTTGCGTTCGACTGCGGACGGGTCATCGCCGACATGATCTCCAAGATTGAAGGAATCATATGGTGGCAGCGAAAACCCGCCGCGCCGATTCGTCAGAATTTTTCGGCTGCGGCGGGATTCAGTCATGATTTCTTAGAAGCCCCACTCCGGCAGGTCGCTGGAAGCCTGGTAACCGCCACGACGGTCGTCGCGGTCATCGCGATCCTCGTAACGGTGAGCACCACGGTAGTTGCGGTTTTCCTGCGTACGCGGTGTCGGGTTGTCGGTGAACAGACCACCGCTGTTCGGGTTGGTGCGCGGGACAAAGCGGTCGCGGTCCTCACGCTCGCGCGGCTGTGCGACCGGGCGCTCTTCCTCCGCACGCGGGGCCGGAGCGCCGAGGTTGTCACCGCCCGGCAGTGCGCTGCCCTGTCGCGGTGCCTGCTCAGCGGCCGGACGCGCCTCGGCATCCTGTGCATCCGGACGTGCAGCGGCACCTGCGGCTGGCTTGTCCAGCGGGTTGCCGTTACCCTGCTCAAAACCGGTAGCAATCACAGTGACGCGAACTTCGTCACCGAGGTTGTCGTCGATGATGGTACCGAAGATGATGTTGGCATCCGGATCAGCCTTTTCTTCCACGATGGACGCGGCGGCGTTGACCTCCATCAAGCCGAGGTCGGAGCCACCGGCGACGGAAATAAGCACACCCTGTGCACCATCCATGGTGGACTCCAGCAGCGGGGAGTTAATGGCCTGAGTAGCGGCGTTCATCACACGGTCGTCGCCGCGCGCGGAGCCAACGCCCATCAGAGCCGAGCCAGCCTCAGCCATTACCGAGCGGACGTCGGCGAAGTCGACGTTAATCATGCCCGGAATGGTAATCAGGTCAGTAATACCCTGGACACCGTTGTAAAGAATCTCGTCGGCGAAGCGGAACGCGTCCATCATGGACAGATCCTGCTCACCAATCTGCAGCAGACGCTGGTTCGGAATGGTGATAAGGGTGTCACAGACCTCCTTGAGGGTTTCAATGCCCTCGGCGGCCTGGCGTGCACGGCGCTTGCCCTCGAAGTCGAACGGCTTGGTTACCACGCCGACGGTCAGGGCACCGGACTTCTTGGCGATGCTCGCGACAACCGGAGCTGCACCGGTACCGGTTCCACCTCCCTCACCTGCGGTAACGAAGACCATGTCGGCGCCCTTGAGGGTCTCTTCAATCTCGTCCTTGTGGTCTTCCGCGGAAGTGCGGCCAACCTCGGGGTTAGCGCCAGCTCCCAGACCACGAGTTGCCTCACGCCCAATGTCGAGCTTGACATCAGCGTCGGAGAACATCAGGGCCTGCGAGTCGGTGTTGACTGCGATAAATTCGACACCCTTCAGCCCCTCCTCGATCATGCGGTTGACAGCATTGACGCCACCGCCGCCGACACCGACGACTTTGATAACGGCGAGGTAGTTATTCGGGGAGGTCATTGCGCGTTTCTCGCCCTTTCCTATAGGTCCTAAATAATTTCATCTAGCCACGTTGCACATGGGCCGCACGACAGCATTGGCACCGCCGGGCAGTACAGCTCTCCATGACACCGCACGGAAGAAGTGCATCATGGCCGAAAAGCTGTTGACCCCATTGTGGTCGAAAACTGCAAATAATTCAGCGACCTTTTAGCGCGTGTCGCTACCTTAAACCTGCACTTGAGGGATAGTGTTTAGCCACAGAAATCACTCCAGACACCACCATTCTCTACTCTCCCTTAGCAGCGGGTAGTCGGGGGTTGGAGACATTCCAAATCTTCTCGCCACGGTTCAGCACAATCTCCGTCGCGCGTGCCTTTTCTGCCGCATTATCCGAGGACCCGAAGTACACCTCGTATCCATCGGTCAGAAATAGCTTGATTTCTGCCTCGGAAGGAGCGCTAATCCGCTCCACACGGTGTGCAACGGGCTCTGGCAACGCCTTGACGACGTTCAAAACCGCCTTGATAACGCGCGGTTCGGGGTCAACTTTGCCGTCTGTTGGCTCATCCACGCGAGGTGCATCAACAACCTCGATGACACCCGCCGGCGGGGCTGCCGTGACGAACTCCTGACCATTTGCGGAAAACAGATGCTCTCCGTCAGTGGCACGGACAAACACCACCGGGGTGAATTCCCGTACCGAAATAGTCACGCCCTGCGGCCACGAACGACTGACCGTCACGCTATCGACCCACGGCTGCCCCGCCACGGAGCGCGCTGAGGCATCCGTGTCCAAGCGAATGAGCTTTTGATTCTCGGAGATACCACTGGCCTCGACAATCGCGTCTTTATCCCCGTGGACGACGCCCTCAACATCGATGTTTTTCACAACCAGCCACGGCGAAAACCACACCACCGCTGCAACGATGGCGATAATCGCGACCAGGCCACCGCCGATGAGCCAGCCGCGTCGCGGGGCGCGCGCTGAACGCCGACGCCGCGACGCTGTTGTGCCCCGGCCTGCACCGTCGGTCTGCTGAGATTGCTTTCGGCTGGTTTTCACAGTGCTACGACTCCACCTGTTCGTCGTTGTCGCCGCTGAGCTCGCGCACGATTTCGTCGGCAAGCATCGTCACAGAGCCAGCGCCGATGGTCAGAATGACATCGTGCGGTTCGGCGATTTCGCGAACGCGAGCCGGGACGCTGGTGAAATGCGGCTCATACGTCACAGGGATGGTCATTTTGTTGGCAATGAGCGCGCCGTCGACGCCCGGCAGTGGCTCCTCGCGGGCGCCGAAGACATCGAGCAATACGGCCTTGTCCGCCAGAGACAGGGCGGCAGCGAACTCTTCGGCAAAGTTGCGAGTACGCGAGTACAAGTGAGGCTGGAACACAGCGATGACCTTGCCACGACCGGCCTCGGTGACCAACTCCCGAGCTGCGCCCAGAACTGCGGAGACCTCGGTCGGGTGATGCGCGTAGTCGTCGTAGATACGAGCGCCAACAAATGGGCCCTCGCCGATACTGCCGTGGTAGTCAAAGCGGCGACGAACACCGGTGAATTCACCGAGACCGCGCGCCATACGCCCCAAATCTGCCCCGACGCAGTCGCCACCGACCATTGCAGCCAGCGCGTTGAGCGCCATGTGACGGCCGGGCTGATGAAGTTCAAACCTCACCGATGTCGAGCCAACAGTGGCCTCCACGCGGGCACCACCACCGACCGGAGTCCAGCCGTGCAAAACGGCACCGACCGGCAGCGTCGGGTGTTGAGCCAAGGCTTCTTCCCCACCATAAGCCAGCACGTTAATGCCGCGCTCCACCGCGCGCTCGCCCAATGCGGCCGCATGCGGATCCTCAGCACAGATGACCAGATGACCGCCATCCTTAATGCGCTCTGCAAAAGCGTCAAAGACGGCGTAGTAGGTCTCGTCGTCACCGAAAAAGTCAAGGTGATCGGGCTCGATGTTGGTAATTACGGCCACTTCCGGCTGGTAGGTCAACAACGAGGCATCCGACTCATCGGCCTCAGCAACAAAGACATCGCCACTGCCCTGGTGAGCATTGACACCGGCCTTGCTCATCAGACCGCCAACGGCAAAAGACGGATCCAAACCAGCTGCCTGCAAAGCGGCGACGGTCATCGACGTAGTCGAGGTCTTGCCGTGAGTACCGGCGATCAGGAGAGCCTTGGAGTCCTGCATCAACAGCGCTAACACATCGGAGCGCTTGAGCACCGGAATGTCCAGCTCATGTGCACCGGCCAGCTCCGGATTCGTCTTCGGAATAGCTGCGAAGGAAATGACCACTGCGTCCGGCAGCTCTCCCTCGCCAGCAAGCTCAAGATTCGCACGGTCATGCCCAATGGCGATGGTGGCTCCCATCGCACGCAGTCCCACCACCGCGCGGGACTCCTTGACATCGGAACCGGTAACACGAATGCCACGCGCCAACAGGATGCGAGCGATACCGGACATACCGGCACCGCCAATGCCAATCATGTGGACACTTGCGGGCAGCTCTCCCGTTACCGGCTGAAAGTCATCGAAATTAACGTTCATGTTTATGCTCGCTTTACTTCTTAGAGTTCACAGCCGCAGACAGCACCCGACGGGCGATGTTCTCCGCAGCGTTACCATGTCCAATGTTGGCCAGGGCGCGGCGCCCGTCGGCAAGCTTTTCTGGGGACGTGACCAGCGGAATCACGATATCCGAAACTGATGCCGCAGTCAGCGACTCGTCGGCGATGAGAATACCGCCACCAGCATCGATGACATCGGTGGCGTTGAGCGCCTGTTCCCCATTTCCGTGTGGCAGCGGTACATACACCGCAGGCAAGCCGACAGCTGAGACTTCAGCCACCGTCATCGCACCGGAACGGCACAAAATCAGGTCGGCGGCGGAGTACGCCAGATCCATCCGGTCGATGTACGGCACAGCGACATAGGGGGCGTCCTCGCGGATAGCCTCGACCTCGACGTGATTCTTCTTGCCGTAGGCATGCAGTACAGATACACCGGCGTTGGCGAGCTCTGCGGCTGCACCGGTAACAGCTTCGTTGATGGAACGTGCCCCCTGCGAACCACCGGTGACAAAGAGCACCGGACCCTCCTGCGGTAAACCGAAGAACTCGCGGGCTTCGGCACGCTTGGCGTCGCGGTCCAACGCCGCGAGACTGGCACGCACGGGATTGCCAACAACCTCGGCCTTCAGGCCAGAGCCAGTCACGGCGGCCAAGCCGACGCCCCCGAGTGCGACACCGAGCTTATTGGCCAGGCCCGCACGGGCGTTGGCCTCGTGAACCAGGAACGGAATCTTCTTCCCCGCACGGCACGCCATGTAGGCCGGTGCCGATACGTAGCCACCAAAGCCGATGACCGCATCAGCGTCAATACGCTTGAAAACCTTGCGGGTCTCACGCACCGCACGAGCGACGTTGAGAGGCAGCTTGAACAAATCCGCAGTCGGCTTGCGCGGCACCGGCACTGGCGGAATCAGCTCCAGGTCATAGCCTCGCGCCGGTACGAGGGTTGACTCCAACCCCCGATTCGTACCGAGTGCAATGACGCGGGCTTCCGGCTGCAGGTTCAAAATCGCATCCGCCACAGCCAATGCGGGTTCGATATGGCCAGCCGTACCACCGCCGGCCACCACAATGGTCGGAGCAGAGCCATCTTCCTTGAGAAACTGCTCAGACTCCGAAGCGCCTTTCGCCCCAGCGGCTGCGCCCAGATTCTTGTCTGCCATGGTGTTATCGATTCCTCCTCCGCGGTGCTGAACCGCCGTTCCTATTGTTTCGGCCCGGGCGCTGGCGCGAACGCGACTGTCCGCCACGGCCTTCGCCCCGAATCCTACTGCCCCGGCCTGAGCTTGACGACGACCAGGAGCCCTGTGACCGTCCAGCCCGCGGCGACCTCGCTGTAAATCCCCGCGTCCGTCCGTTGTCACTACGAGAGGAATAATCCACTTCGCGGCCACGAACGCTGCCCGAGTTTCCGGAGCTGCCGGAGGTTCGGGAGCCACGCTGCGGGGCGGCACCTCGACCACTGCGGCTGCCTCCACTACGGCCGGCCCGATTGGGTCGGTCAGCTCGGCCACTGTAGGTTTCCCGCACCTGCGCCCCCTCGCCGCGTGGAGTACGCGCTCCACTGGTCACCACGGGAGGACCGAAGCGTTGCGGATCGCGATGGGCACGCACCTTCGGCGCGTGGCGACGCGATTCGTCATACGGGATTGGCTCCGGTATACCCAGGAACCTGTCCAGCCCCGGACGTCCCGAAGTCTGCATTGCAGAGACTGCTTCCGATTCGTGGCGGGCACATGTGGCCAGCAGCCCCATCGAGAACAACGTCACCATCGCCGATGTACCACCGGCGGAAATCAGCGGCAGCTGCAGACCAGTCACTGGCAACGCACCGACGACGTAGCCGATGTTGATAAAAGCCTGCACCACGGTTGCAGCAGTAATCGTGCCCGCGAGCAAACGGAGAAACGGATCGTTCTGGCGACCGGCGATACGAAGTCCCACCCAGCCGAGCGCTGCGTAGAGCAAAATAACCATCAGCGCGCCGAGGAAACCAGTCTCCTCACCGATAATGGCGAAAATGAAGTCATTCTTCGCCTCCGGTAGGTATCCCCACTTCGCGCTCGACTGACCAAGACCGACACCGGTGAGAGATCCGTCGGCAAGCGAAAGAAAGCCTTGGTAGGACTGATAGGCATCTCCCTGCACATCGTTGAAGTTACCGAGCAGCGAGTCCAAGTAGACCCTGATTCGCGCCGAACGGAAACCCGCGGTGACGGTAAAAATCACCAGGGCGAAAGCCGCAGCGGCAAGCAGCCCGGTGATGAATACTCGCGGCAGGCCAGCAAACCACGCCAACGCCACCACGACGAACGCCATGGAAGCAACCATGCCGAGGTCACGCTGCAGCATCACCAGTGCCAATACCACGAAGCTGACCGCACCGAACAGCCCGAACAAATCGGTATAGGACACAGCAGTGCGGACCTTTTCAGCCAGCAGCTTCGAACCCCACAGTGCCAGCGCGATCTTCGCGATTTCTGATGGCTGCATGGTGATACCACCAATACTCAGCCACGAACGCGCACCGGTTTCCTCCAGGCCGATGCCGATACCAGGGATAATCACCAAAACCAGCAGCACAAAGGACAAAATCAGCGCTGCTGTCGATAGCGAGCGAATCAATTCCACCCGCATTCGCAGCACGATCCACATGGAGATAAGACCCGCCACCACCATGACCAGCTGACGGATGAACACCGACCACACGCTGCCCGAGTCGTTACCCGCGCTGGCCATGGATGCCGACAGCACCATCACCAGGCCTATCGACGTCAGCAGCGCGACGATGATCATCAGTAGGTGGTAGTCGAACAGCGGACGCGACTTCCAGTCGTTAAAACGCTCCACCCACGCCGGCCGCTCTCGAGCACTAGAGCTTGACGACGAGGGCCGCTGTGAACTGGTAGCCTTCGTCCCCTTTTGTGCCGTCGCGGCGCTAGCGCTTAAATTACGAGCCTTGCGGGAGTTATCCATCAGTTGACGTCACCTTCTGCGCCCATTGCGCGAACAAGTCGCCACGTTCAGCCATTCCGGAGTACATGTCCAAGCTGGCGGCAGCTGGTGCCAACAGCACCACATCCCCAGGGTTGGCATATTCACTAGCTGCCATACAGACCTTTGCCATGGCATCGACCTTGTCAGTGTCATCAATGACAACGACCGGCACAGCAGGTGCGATGCGGGAGAGCGCATCGCTGACTAGTTGCCTATCGACGCCCAGAACCACGGCGGCCTGCAGGCGATGAGCATGCTTCGCCACTAGCGGCGAGATTTCCGCGCCCTTGAGCTGACCACCGACGATCCAAACGACACGCTCATGACCGGACAGTGCAGCGTCGGCAGCGTGGGGGTTGGTGGCCTTGGAGTCATCAATCCACACGACATCATTTGCCTTATGGACAATCTGACCGCGGTGTGCGCGAACTTCGAAAGTCTCCAATTCCGCTGCAATTTGCTCCGGTGAGGTACCGATACTGCGCGCCATCGCAGTGGCGGCCACCGCGTCGAGAACACCTGCCCGGCCGGGAGGAGAAATTCCCGCTACCGGTGCGATGACAATGCCCGGACCAGAGTCGTCAGCTGCGGCATCGCCGCCGCCAAAAGCACGGTCGACAATCATGCCGTCGCGAACTCCGACCTGGTGTGCCTCCGGGGGACCATCGGTAAAGCCCACGACGGAGTTGCCGAGCTCGTCGTTTTTCAGCATCTTTTCCACGTGCTCGACGACATCTGCGTCATCCGCACCGTAGATTGCGACAGTACCGCGCAGCGCACGGGTCTTGTCCAGACCGTAGTTTTCGTAAGAACCGTGCCAGTCGATGTGGTCTTCCGCCAGGTTCAGCAGTACTCCCGCATCTGGGCGAATGTTTGGAGCCCAGTGCAGCTGGAAGCTGGACAGCTCTGCGGCCAACACCTCGATACGAGGCTCAGCAGTCAGTGCGTCGTACAGGGCCACACCAATGTTGCCCACAGCTGCGCCCTGCTCCCCGAGCATGGCGGCCAGCATGGAGGTGGTTGTGGTCTTGCCGTTAGTGCCGGTGACTACCAGCCAGGTCCGTTTCGGACCCCACAGCTGGGCACAGTCGCCGGCGAAAGCCAGCGCCACATCACCGAATACCGGGACACCGGCCTCAGCGGCGGCGTCGAACAGCGGACTGGTCGGACGCCACCCCGGGGAGGTCACGATCGCAACCGCGTCGGCAAGCTCGTCGCGAGCGTCTGCGGTTGTGACGTGCCGAACCGAAAAGTCGGCGGCAACCAGTGCGCCGAGCGCGGAGTCATCCACGACGACAATTTCCGGACAGCCGATGTCCTTGAGCATCGCAATGGCACCGCGACCGGAAACTCCGGCTCCTGCCACCAGAACTCGACCAGAGCGCACCGTAGCGACTAAGTCGAGATCTCGGATATCGGTGAGGTTGGTCGGGTCTGGTGAGTTAATCATTGAAATACGCCTACCTGAGAGAGCCAGTCACTGTAGAAGATGGCTGCGCCAATCATGTTGAAAATGCCTGCGAGTAGCCAGAAGCGAACGACAACAGTTGTCTCCGCCCAACCTCCGTTTTCGAAGTGGTGATGGAGAGGAGCCATGCGGAATACGCGCTTGCCAGTCGTTTGGAAAACCGCGATCTGGATTGCCACGGAAGCAACTTCCATCACGAAGATGAAGCCAATGATAACCATCAGCAGCTCAGTCTTGGTGACAAATGACAGACCCGCTACCAAACCGCCAAGAGCCAGCGAACCGGTATCTCCCATGAAGATCTTTGCCGGTGCTGCATTCCACCACAGGAAGCCCAAACAGGCGCCCAGACCCGCGACGGAAATAACGGCGATATCCAGTGGATCGCGGACGTTGTAGCAACCGCTGCCCAGCGAAGCCTCGCAAGAGTTACGGAACTGCCAGAAGGAAATCAGCGTGTAGGTGGCCAGTAGCAGCGCGGTGGCGCCAGCGGCCAGGCCGTCAAGGCCATCAGTGAGGTTGACGGCATTCGTCCATGCGGCAATGACGATGAAGACAAATACCAGGAAGACAGTCATGCCGAACCACACCGGTCCCGGTGCCAGATTCAGGAACGGAATATCTCGAATCAGCGACAAGCTCGTCGAACCGGGAGTCAAGCCAGACGCATCCGGGAACTGCAGCAGCAGCACGCCGAAAATCAGCGCTGCCGCCAGCTGCCCAACCAGCTTCGCTGTCTTGTTCAGCCCCAGGTTGCGTCCTTTGTAGAGTTTGATGAAGTCATCGGCAAAACCCAATGCGCCCATCGCCAGAACCAGGAACATCACCAACAGACCGGAGGCGGACGGCCCCACGCCAGTCTGGATATACGTAACGAGGTGTGAGAGGAAATAGCCAGCGACGATTGCGGCGATGATGGCGATGCCGCCCATAGTCGGAGTTCCCCGCTTGCGCAGGTGGCTCTTCGGCCCTTCTTCACGGATCTCCTGGCCAAGACCTTCAGCAGAGAATTTGCGAATAAGCACTGGTGTTAAAAAGACACTCACCAGAAATGCAATCGCACCACTGAGAATAAGTTGAATCACTTACTTTTCCTCTCCGCTTTCACCTTCGGGCGCAGTTCCAATCTTGGCAGCTAGCGAGTCCGCGACCCGCCACATACCGTCCGCGTAGGAGGCCTTGACTAACACAACATCGTTCGGACGCACCTCAGCCGCCACCAAATCCGCGGCAGCGGATGTATCCGGCACCCTAGAAGTATTTAACCCCAACTCTTCCGCTTTGTCGGCCAGGGCATGCACATTAGAACTCTCTCCGACTGCAATTAGTCGATTGATGCCGCGGCCCACAAGGTACTCGCCAAGCGACGAGTGCTCATTCTCAGCGGAATCGCCAAGCTCCCCCATCTGTCCCAGCACGGCCCACGATGAGGCGTCCTGGTGCGTTGGGCCAGCTGCTGTACAAGCCAGAGCATCAATCCCCGCACGCATCGAATCAGGGTTGGCATTATAGGAGTCGTTAATTACGACGATATTGCCAGTGAGCTGCTGGACATCCATGCGCCGCTCTGACGCTGCCACATGCGCGGCCATCGCCTTTGCGACTTGCTCAGCATCAATACCGGACTCCACTGCCACCGCAATCGCCGCCAGGGCATTGGCCACTTGGTGCGCACCATAGACCTGCAGTTGGATCGGGAATGTACGCCCATCCGGTATATGCAGGTCAAAGGACGCACGAGCAAAATCGTCGAGCTGCACATTCGTGGCGCGGTAATCCGCAGTTGCGTGGCGTTCGGAGTTCTCATCGGCAGAGAAGAACACCACCTTC
This sequence comes from Corynebacterium sp. HMSC055G02, assembly GCF_001809065.1. Taxonomy (NCBI): domain Bacteria; kingdom Bacillati; phylum Actinomycetota; class Actinomycetes; order Mycobacteriales; family Corynebacteriaceae; genus Corynebacterium; species Corynebacterium sp. HMSC055G02. The sequence goes on from NZ_KV795672.1 coordinate 145,162, forward strand.
GCCTGGGTACGTGGAGCCATGCCAGTGACATAGTCATCGTCGGCATTGAGTACGGCCACACCGCCCTGCTCCGCAGCCGGCAGCGCTTCCACGAGCTCGCCCTTAGCCTGCGCGATTGCCTCGCGCGAGCCAAACTCACCAAGGTGCGCCGTACCAACATTGAGCACCGCACCGATCGTCGGTGGTGCGATGCGCGCAAGGTGGGCCACATGCCCAATTCCGCGCGCACTCATCTCCGCAACTAGGTACTTCGTCTCCGGAGTGCACTGCAGCACCGTGTACGGATGCCCAATTTCGTTATTAAACGACCCCTTCGGCGCCACCGTCGGACCGTCGGTACGCAGCAGCGTCGCCATCATGTCCTTCGTCGACGTCTTTCCCGCCGAACCCGTCACACCGACGACATGCAGCTGATCCTTCTTCAGCTCGTCGACGACGTAACGCGCCAACTTACCAAGCGCTTCCAGCACCGCCGCCCCGGAACCATCCGGATCGTGTGCAAATGCGTCGGCATTGGAGTCCTGCTTACCAAGAGGCTTGACGACGACCGCAGGTTGCCCAACATCTCGTGCCGCCAGTGCCATCGGCGCTCCAGCTGCTACAGCCTGATCGATGAAGTCGTGGCCGTCGACACGCGCGCCCGGCAGGGCGAGGAAGAGCGAGCCTTCGCGAATCTTTCGGGAGTCGAATTCTGCGGGCTGAGTCACTGTGGCGTCATCATTGACGTGGGCGAGTTCACCTCCCACGATGTGAGCGATTTCCGCGGCGGTCAGGGCAATCATGATGTCTATAGTCCTTGTTGGTTAGAGTTCCAGGCGCCTAGTAAAGGATGATTTCTTGATTTTATTCGCCTACCGCGAATGGTTCGCGGTAGGCATGTCAGGTGGTGCGCTTCCTCAGCGATTTCAGCAATCTCAATCAGCGGATCCCTCCAGTCGCTGTGTGAGTGCTTCGGCCAGCTGTTCACGGTCATCGAACGGGTGAATTACGCCACCGATATTCTGGCCGGTTTCGTGTCCCTTGCCTGCCACCACGATGCTGTCGCCGCTGTGGGCGAGCTCGACGACACGGCGAATTGCCTGGCCGCGATCGCCGATTTCCTCAACAACCGTGTCAGAACTGGCCTTGCCGCTGGCAACCGCTTCCTTCGCACCGGCGACCACGGCCGCACGGATTTCAGAGGGCACCTCGGAGCGTGGATTGTCATCGGTGATGATGACGACATCGGCACCGTATGCAGCCTCAGCTCCCATAATTGGACGCTTGGCACTATCGCGGTCGCCACCGGCGCCGACGACAACCAGCACGCGACCTTCGGTCTGTGCACGCAAGGTGGCCAACACTTCAGCTACTGCGGCTGGCTTGTGGGCATAGTCCACCACAGCCAGGAAGTCCTGTCCGCGATCGATGCGCTCCATGCGGCCTGGCACACGCACCTGTGCCAGACCGCTCTTGGCCGCGTGATTGGCATGCCCAATCGCATCGAGCACAGCCCATGCGACTGCGGCATTGGCAACGTTGAAAGCACCCGGCAGAGGAACTTCCACCTCAACTGTGTCAGTGTTATTTCGCGTTAGCTCCACATGTTGGACACCGTTGGTGGCGACAGTGGCTGCAGCGGCGTGCCATTCTGCAAAGACCTCGGCAGCTGGCGTCTTGTCGGTTACGCGATGCTGAGTATGGACAGTGGTGACTTGGACATCCGGGTCGCCGGCAGCGATATCTGCCATGCGGACACCCCAGTCGTCGTCGATGCACACGACAGCCTTCGGTGCATGTGTCGGACCTGCGGGATCAAAGAGCTTGGCCTTGGCTTGGAAATACTCTTCCAAGGTCTTGTGGAAGTCCAGATGATCCTGCGAGAGGTTGAGGAAACACCCGACCTCGAAACTGACTCCGTCTACACGCCCCAACGACAGTGCGTGAGAAGAAACCTCCATGACAACGTGCGTCACCCCCTCGGAGAGCATCTGGTGGAACAGGCGCTGGAGGGCCGGAGCTTCTGGGGTAGTCAGGCTCGACGGAACGGCACGGCCATTGATGCGCGTGCCGGTAGTACCAATGATGCCTGTCGAGCATCCAGCTGCCAGGAGCGCGCCCTCCAGCATGTAGGTCGTGGTGGTCTTGCCAGAGGTGCCGGTAACCCCAATGATGGTCAGTGAATCCGAGGGGTGATCGTAGATTTCTGCAGCAACGTGCCCCATGACGGCCCGGACATCGTCGACAACCAGGACTGGTCGAGTCTCCCCTGCTTCCCGCAGGATTTTCAGACCTTCCTCATCAGTCAGGATCGCTGTAGCAGCCGACTGCTGCGCGTAGCGCGCACCATGCGTGCGAGTACCTGGGACGGCAGCAAACATTCCGCCTTCAGGCACTTCGGCAGCGTTGAGTTCGATTGCGGCGATATCCGCTCCTGCCGCCGCGGATTCGGTAATGCCGTCAAGTCGGCCATGCGCGAGGTTACACAATTTCGCAAGGGTGGCGGTCATTGGCTGTTCCCTCTTTCAAGTCAGTCGTTGGTGTACAACAGGTTGGAAAAATTCAAGAGATTCACTTTGCAGAAACCAAAGTAATAAAAGTCTGTGTATTAGTGCTGTCGCGGTAACTTCATTGTGGTGGTGACCTCGTTACGGCTGCAGCAACAACTTGCCCTCGCGGGGTGGCGACGGCGGTACGTTGTAGCGGTTAAGCGCCCAAGCGGCGATGTCCTTAAACAGTGGGGCTGCTGACTGACCGCCGTCACCATGGACACCACGCTGGGGTTCGTCAAGCATAATGCCAATGACAAAACGGGGATCGTCGGCAGGCGCGATGCCTGCAAACGTGATGTGGTACTTGGAATTCGAGTACGCGCCGGTGTCGGGGTCAAACTTCTGCGCCGTACCTGTCTTGCCTGTGAGCGAGTATCCCTCAATACTATTGCCGGCCGCGGTACCCGACTGCTGCCCCGTGGGATCAGACTGCATAACGCCTTCAAACATAGCGCGCACAGTTTGGGCGGTCTCCGGGCTAACCACACGCACTGTTTCCGGGCGCTCTGTTGCCGTCTTCGTGCCGTCCGGGGAAATTGTCGAACGAATCATACGCGGCGGGATGCGCTCGCCATCGTTGGCGATTGCCTGGAAAACTCCTGTCATCTGCAGCAGTGTCATGGCCATACCCTGACCAATGGGCAGGTTCGCAAATGTACCGCCGGACCACTGCGGACGCTGTGGCACAAAGCCGGACGATTCACTGGGCAACTCGATACCCGTGGACTGCCCCAGCCCGAAGAGATGCAGCATCTCAGCGAAGCGGTCCTGACCCAAACGCTCTGCCAGCATTAGGGTGCCGACATTGGAGGACTTGCCGAATACACCGGTCGTCGTGAAAGCTTCCGTGCCGTGCTCCCATGCATCGCGCACGGTGACACCCGCCATATCAATCGTGCCCGGGACCTGCAGAACCTCATCCGGTGTGGTCTTGCCATCTTCGATAGCGGCCGCGGCGGTAATGATCTTTGCTACAGAGCCCGGCTCAAATGGGTTCGATACAGCGGAGTTTCCGATAGTGCGCCCCTCTTCGAGCTCGGCCCCCATATCCTTATTCGGGTTAGCCGTGTCCGCCTGCGCCATTGCTAGCACTTCGCCGGTCTTCGCGTCGAGCACAACTGCCGACGCATCTTTCGCTCCCGAGTTGGCCTTCGCCTGGTTGACCTGCTGCTGGACAAAGTACTGCATGTCGAGGTCCAGGGTCAGCTCGTATGTCGTACCGTCCACAGCCGCGTGAACATCGCGCGTGGATCCCGGGATTGCCACGCCGTTGGAGGCGATATCAATGGTCTTGCCACCGTTAATACCCTGCAAAGTGGCATCACGAGAGGCTTCAAAGCCGAACTGGCCGACGCCATCCATGCCAATCTTGCCGATGACGTTAGCCGCCGTCGCCCCATTCGGGTACTGGCGAATATCCTGACGCTCCGCCACCAGTTCCGGATACTTTTCCACGATGGCGGCGGCCTTGTCCGGATCGACATTACGCACGAGCACCTCGTAGGTGCTGTCCTCATTGCGCAGCTTCTCTAGAATGTCCTTCGAGCTCACCCGGGACGGCGCGCTCATCACCGAGTTCTCCTCGGTTTCGGGTTCCGCTTGACGACGGCGACTGCTTCCCGACTTCTCCGCGTCGATGTCGGCCACGTCGAGTAGCTTCGGCAAATCCTTGGCGATCTGCTCGAGGCGTTCATCGTAGGCAGCGACATCATCCGGGCGCTGCTTATGTGCGTCCCCAATCCACTTGCGCAAAGTGTTCGGGTGCACGGTAATACTGCGTGCCTCCATCGTGAAGGCAAGCTGAGCTCCATTACGGTCGAGAATCGCACCGCGCCGAGCTGCATCAACAACTTCCACCGTGCGCTGATTCTGTGCCGCCGCAGAAAGGTCAGGACCTGCGACGAGCTGCACCCAAGCCAAACGGGAGACCAGCACTACGACTGCGATAGCGCCTATAAACTGCAGCCAGTTGCGACGCCGGATGAAGTCCTTATTACTAATGCGCATTTTTTCGCGCGGGGGCACGCTTCGGTTGGTATTAGCATCGAGCCTCCGGCTGCGCTGACCATCCCGAACTCGACTTTGGTCTCTGCGCTCACGGGATGTAATTCGGTAAGCACGTTCGCCGAAGTCATACCCCCCTCCACGGTTGGGGTAGTCGTCTTCAGATCGAATCATGCGCTAGTGCTTTCTACTAAGTCGATTCTCCCGCGCGCGATAACGTTAGGCGGTATTCCCTGCCATCGCGAGTACTGAATTAATTAGTCTACAGTCGCCTGACCAGAAACAGTGGAACCGCCAGAATATCGGACAGTTGGCCAGTTTGGCCGTGTTTAGTTTCTAAGTTCCTACGGTGCTGGAGCTGGCTCGGGTGCCGGTGCTTCCGGTACTTCCGGCACCGAGGCTGGCGCTTCGGGCGCTTCCGGAGCTGGCGCTGGAGCTTCAGCCTCAGGCGCGGGTGCCGGAGCCGGCGCAGGTGCTGGTGCGGGCTCATGGTTCTGCGGCGCATACGGAGCGGTTGCCGGCAACCCGTTGGGACGTGGGTGCGCTTCTTCAATGGCCGGTGCCTGCATCCCTGGAACATTCTCGGTGTCCTTCGGGTTCGACGACGGCGCATGCGGAACATTCGGCGACTCACTGTTGAGGTCGATAATCTTCTGCTGCTTCTCATCGCCCGGTCGCACTTCCACGACCTTGCCTTCCGGATCAGTCGTCAAAACGGCAGGCTGCTCCGGATTGACCATGCCCTCTTCCACAGCACGCTGCGCGATAGCACCGGTTGACTTCATGTAAGCAACATCCCGCTCGAGCACCTCCAGCTGGTTACGCAGCTCCTTTTCCTTGGTCTGCGCAGCATCCAGCTGCAAGGATGTCGAGGTCGAAATACCCGACAGCCACATCGCCGCCACGATTCCGGCAACGACGAGAATGATCATCACGGCCGCACCGGCAAACTTGTGGTTATCCCTCGAGGACGTCGTAACGCGACGCCCACGCACCGAGATGACCTGCTGAGAACCTGTGCGCCCAAACCGCCGGCGCTGATAAAGATCCTGTTTCGTGCGGGCGCTGCGACCGCGCTGACGAGTCTTCGTCTTGGCACCGGCGACGGTTGCAGATGCGCCGCGGGAGGTGCGCCGGGTGGGGGCGTGCTCCGTGATTGTCGTTGCCATGCTCGAAAGTTCTCCCAGTACTTAGATCGTTAAGGGTGCGTTTGGTGCGGTTGAAAGGTTTGGGTCAATCGGCTCGAATTCGCTCGATACAGCGAACTCTCACCGGTGCGGCTCGGGGGTTGTCTTCGATCTCGCTTGCCGACGCCTTCTCCGCACCTCTCGTGATGAGAGCAAAGTGCGGTTCATGCCCCGGAAGCTCCATCGGGAGCCCCGGTGGGGTTGTCGACTTCACGCGCTCCGCAAAGTCCTTCTTGACGATGCGGTCTTCCAGACTCTGGTAGCTCATGAACACTGCACGCCCATCGACTGCGAGTGCATTGCAGACCTGTGGCAGTACATTTTCCAGAGCTTCAAGCTCACGATTTACCTCGATACGAAGAGCCTGAAACGTACGCTTGGCCGGGTGTCCGCCCTTGCGGCGAGATGCCGCCGGAATGGTTTCGTAGAGCAGCTCGACCAGACGACCGGAGGTCGTAAACGGTTCCTTCTCCCGCTCACGCAGGACTGCCGAGGCGATTTTGCCGGCGAAGCGCTCGTCGCCGTAAGTCGATAGGATACGCGCGATATCACCGTGCGAATAGGTATTGAGCACATCCGCTGCGGTAATCCCCTGGCTTGCATCCATGCGCATGTCCAGCGGGGCGTCGACTCGGTAGGCGAATCCACGATTGACCTGGTCAAGCTGCATCGAGGAAACACCGAGATCGAAAAGCGCACCTGCAATGCCCTTCTCAGCGGCGCGGGCGAGAATGTCCTCCGCGCCACTGCCACCAGCGGCTGCAGGAATCTCACCACTGAGCACCTCGGCGAGCGAATCGAAACGCACACGGAAGGATACAAAGCGATCACCGAAGCGCGCGAGACGTTCTTCTGCCCCTCGCAATGCATTGTCATCGCGATCGAGTCCAACAACGCAGAGCTTCGGGAACTGCTCCAACAGGTATTCCGTGTGCCCACCGGCACCAAGAGTGCCGTCGACAACTACTGCGTCGTCACCCAGTGCCTCGATGCCCGGGCGCAACAAATCAGTCACTCGGTGAAGCAAAACGGGGACATGACCAAACTCGCCGGACTTGCGATCATCCGCAGGTGCCGATCCGTTCATTTCCCCTCCTCACCGGGTATGTTCGCACTGGTCAGAGAATCTATCGAGTGTATTCCCGGTTTGCTTAACGACGAGTGCCGCGCCAGCAACCAGACCGCACCTCATGAGCACTACTGGGAATGCTGCTATCGGTGCTTAAAACAAAAAGCGGGGATGTTCACAGGGCCCCGCCTGACAGAACCTGGTATCGGGGAAGTACACCAGGGGCTATCAGGCAGAGTCCATGCGGACATTCCCTCTTTTCGGTTATTCCAAGCGGTTTATAAAACGCCGAACAGCGAGTCATCCTCACCTTCGGAGAAATCAGCTTCATGCTCCGCCTGGTAGGCCTCCCAGGACTCTTTGTCCCAGATCTCCAGAAAGTCAATAGAGCCGATAACCACGCACTCCTTGGAGAGATTCGCGTACCGACGGTGATCCATCGATAACGTGATTCGCCCCGAGCCATCAGGACGCTGCTCATCGGTGCTCGCCGCAAGATTTCGGATGAAAGCTCGCGCCTTGGCATTCGTACGAGAGGCCTTAGTAGCCCGCTGAGCTAATTTGACGAACTCCTCTTTCGGATACACCGCCAGAGAATGATCCTGCCCTTTAGTGACCATCAGGCCACCTGCGAGATCCTCACGGAACTTCGCCGGCAACGTCAGGCGCCCTTTGTCATCAAGCTTCGGCGTATAGGTGCCCAGAAACATGCGTCACTGGCCTCCTATCCCCGTGTCAACCTCAATGTCAACGCACAAACGCTTACCGAATTCAGGGATTTAGGCGTTGCCTTCAAGCAGAGCCGGAGGGCTGTGCTTTCCCGCTGTGCCAAAATCTCGCCAAACTTTAAGCGCAAATCGGATATTCACTTCTGCAATGTTGACCAACCTCAATCAACATCATGCCCCACTTTACCCCACTATCTGCCACTATCAACACAAGAAGGAGAAAAATAGCCACAGCATCAGCGCAACCCCACCGCTAGGACATCTGCTTTAACCCAATTGACCTGGACTTTTAAAGAATCACCTCGACAATTAAAGCGCGAATAAAAAGTGGGGCACCCACCCGCGACCACGCCGATAACGACGCCACACCAACCACATTGTTAACAGAAAGCAGTTTACGCCCCACTACCCACCACTTACCTGCTAAAAACCATCCAGATTCAACCTGGTCGCCAGACTTAGTGCGTTGACCTGCAATTTTGTGTCGCCAGAGCCAAACTTTCGGAGATACCAACAACGACCGCAGATAAGAATTCCTCCATCCCAATAGCTAAGTGGGGGAAAGTGGGGACTCGGGGTGGGGCAAAGTGGGTGAGATCTTGTGGAGACGATTCACGTCTAGAAAAACAAAAAAGTGAGGGCAAGCCATCGCTGGCTTGCCCTCACTTGTTAATTCTTGAGGCTTATCCCCTAACGCCCCTCGAAGCGGCCACGGAAACGCGATTCCAACGTGGAATCACCAGAGGAGCCACGGCTACCCGAGGTCCCTCGACGACTCTTTGCCGCCCCGGACTTAGACTTTCCAAAGCTCAGCCCCGAAGCAGAACTAGCCTTCTCCTGCTTACCGGCGCCGGTCAGAGCCCAAACGCCGGAACCGAACATAAGGCCAAAGCCGGCAACCGATAACACAATGAACCAATTGCTCACAGAGAAAAGAGCGACGCCGCCAATCAACATCAGCAGACCGAGGAGCATGAGCGCAAAAACCTGGATGGAAAACCCACGAGGTGCGCTGTTTTCCTCCGGAAAGCTGAACGCATTTCCGGCCATCGTCGAACTAAATTTAGGATCCTCAGCGTAGAGTGCAGACTCGATTTCGTCGAGCATCCGCTGTTCGTGCTCAGATAGTCCCACAATTCCTCCATCGCCTACTTGAGCATTGCCCACCGCGATACTGGCGAGCCTTGACCCCTCAACTAACAATGCCGATACAACAAAGTTAATTACAGGCCACGTGCTGCTAACGCGGCGTCCGTTAGCTTCATTCTTACCCCTTCAACGGGCGACTCACCTCTATTGTTCCATGAATCCGAACAATCCCCCATTTATTTAGGAAAGCAACGCTCTAACACGCCCCCACCGGCTTACGCAGCCGCGGGCAGAACACCCAGCTCAGCCCGGACAGCCCCCAAGAATGCACAACTTAAATCCCACAACTCCTGCGCCCGCCGAGAGTCAATGCGACGCGAAATACCCAACCGGACTTCCTCACGCAGCGCGGTGAACTGCTCAAACTTGGTGACCCAGCTATCAAATTCGGGCTGCTCTTTCTTTAAACGCAACCAGGCACTCTGTGTTGCCGAACGACGACGCTTAACTACCGAGCCCGAACGAGCGCCCGAGCCAGAACCCCCAGCCACCGACACATCGTCGCGATTCAACAGCGCGCCTGCGCAACGCAGCGCCGCACAGTAGGAAAGCTCCAACATCTCATCAGAGCTGGCATTCCGAGCATTCGCTAGCAGAGCCTCTGCCCGCCCCAGCAGCTCCAGCGATTGCCTTGAGACACCGACCGGGGCGACCGAACCCGACTGCGAAATCGCCCTAAACTCCACCACGTTCGACCTTGCCACCACCCTGCTTCTCCTTTCACACAGCATTCACATGAGCACGGATTTTCCGCTTCTCCTTAGCGGGATTGACTGCAATCTATCCCCAAGCCCGGACTACGCCATGCGCACTTTCGCACACCTGTTCGACTCGATGTTATTGCAGTAATCTCACAACTAAGTTCGTCCAAGTCGCTAATCTGGTCACTGTGAAATACAGCGTGGTTCCGATGACAGCAGGAGACTTCAATCTCCGCCTGCAAGAAGCAGTGGCTCTCTACATCACCGCGATGCAGTACAACCCCGCAATCTTGCCCGGTCGTCTCCACGAATGGCAGAAGCAAACCACTCAACCCGGCTTCATGGCTGCTGCAGCCATAGCTCACCCCAAAGAGCTCTCCCCTGCCCAGGCTCTCCGCGACCCGCGCTGCAGGTTGGTTGGCATCGGCTACTGCCGTACAGGATTGGACACGCACTGGTGGTATCGCCAGGTAAGAGATGGACTGCTCATGGACGGGCGCTCGCTACCGGACGTCGTCAAGCTCTTGGGCAACTACGCCGAACTGTCTGAGATTCACATACACCCCAGCTTTCAGGGGCGGGGACTCGGTAAACGACTGCTCCGCGAGTTGGTCGATTCCCGCCCAGAGACGCGAGTTCTGTTGTCAACCCCGGAATACCCGAATGAGGCCAATAGGGCATGGCAGCTCTACCGCCAATTTGGTTTCAAGGATGTTTTAAGGAACTTTTATTTCACAGGGGACTCCCGTCCCTTCGCAGTTCTAGGAGTAGATCTTCCCCGTGACATCATCACCGAGTGAACCTTCCACACCACGTCGACGGCTTTCGCCTCTGCGCATTGCCACAGCAATGGCCGGAATTGCCGCCATCTTGCCGCTCAGCGGCTGCTTTGACGCACAGGCTGGCATTACCATTTCCGGCGACGACAGGGTCTCGGGCACAATTCACGTAACACCCACGGAGGAAGTCCGTTCCCAATTTGAGCAGTGGCAAGTACCGGAAGATCTCTCCGACCGCGTCTCGCAGGGAGTAATCGACTCCTCCACAGGAAAGATGGAAGTCTCGTTCAACGAGCTGCACTTCATTGAACTCACCGATACGCTCCGACAGCTTTCCGACGATCGCGTAGACATCGACCTAGACCGTACCGGTGGCGGCAAGATTTCGATGAACGGCCACATGGATTTGACTCACCTGCCCGGCGCGAAGGTTGATTTCGTCGTCGCGTTCCCGGAGCAGGTTACTGACTCCAATGGCCGCCAGACCGAACCGAACAAGGTGGAATGGCAGCTCGCCAGTGGCGAGAACCATAATGTATGGGCTTCGTCGCCGGCTGGATCCACCAAGCGGAATCAATTCCTATTATTTGCCGGTGTGACCACAGCCGCCGGTGTCCTAGCCTCAGTGCTAGGTGTCCTGTGGGCGCGAAGAGTTCGCGACATGCAGGACTTTTAGCAATTAAAAACCGCCGCGCAGCATATCCTGGCCGGTGCCCCATTCGGGCGCCATGCCGAGGTTGTGCAAAACTTCCTGGGAGGCGCGAGCGAAGTTCATAGTCATAAAGTGCAGCCCCGGCACGCCTTCGGCGATGAGCCGCTCTGCCATGTTGGTCGAAAACTCGATACCAATCTTGCGAATCTCATCTTTATTGGCCTGCTCGTCACCATCTGCTGCCTTAATCAGGCGTTCCTCCAAATCGGATGACAACTGTGCCCCGGAGAGCTCAACCTGCCTGCGCACTGAGCGCAGCGATGTAATCGGCATCAGCCCCGGAATGATGGGCTTGGCACCGTGCACTGGGTCGGCTTCCACCAGGCGGTCTCGAAGGCGCAAGTAGTGCTCAATATCGAAGAACATCTGCGTAATCGAGTATTCGGCTCCCGCGCGCAGCTTGGCCAGCGTGTACTGCGTGTCATGGTCCAAATCCGGCGAGCGGTAATGTCCCTCCGGGAACGACGCAATGCCGATTTCAAATTTCTCGAACTCCGGCTCGGCCTTAATTAGCTCAATCAGTTCGCTGGCGTAGTGCAGACCGCCCTCGGTCTCCACCCAAGGGCCAAGCGGGTCTCCCGGTGGGTCACCACGCAGAACGAGCAGATTCGTCAGCCCCGCGCTGAGATAAGAGCGCAGGATTTCCCGCAGCTCGTCGACAGTGTGCTCTACCAATGTCAGGTGCACAAGCGTTGTAAGCGGCTGCCTCGAAACGCGCTGGGCGATTCGCAGGGTGCGGTCGCGGCTAGAACCACCGGCGCCGTAGGTCACGGATGCAAAGGAGGCACCAAGATCATGGAAAGCCTCAGCTGCTCGGAGAAGACGTTCCTCGGCCGCGTCGTCACGCGGGGGCATGAACTCGACCGAGAAGGGAATACTGCCCGCGCTCGGCATTGAAAGCGCCTGGCGGATTGTCACTTGGCGGCCTGGCGACAGTGGCATTGTTGAGGACATAGTCACTCATACTAAGCGGTGTCCTATTCTTGAGTCAGCATTACCCGTCATCGACGAGAGGCTCACATGAGCGAAGAACTGGATTTGGCCGCGCTACAGCCCCGCGAAGTACCAGCTACTGTTACCAAAACGCTGGAGAATTACCTCAAAAGCCGTGGCGACGATGTCGCGTCGGTCGATGCGGTGTACACCGAGGCCATAGATTCGCTCCACTCCTTCGTCCTCAATGGGGGCAAGCGCGTGCGTCCAGCCTTCGCCTGGCAGGGGTGGTTGGGGGCAGGCGGCCTCGAAGGCCGTTTCTCCCCAGCCGAGGATTCCCTGGCTGTGATGAACGCGGTGAGTGCCTTGGAACTCATTCAAGCCTGCGCACTCATTCATGACGACATCATCGATGACGCTGATACGCGCCGTGGCGCACCGACTATCCACAAGGTATTCGAGGCCAAGCACGAGGCCAATAGCTGGAATGGAGCCGCCGACCGCTTCGGTATTTCCGCCGCGATTCTCATTGGCGATGTCGCCCTGACCTGGGCTGATGACATGATGCACTCTTCAGGCCTCAGCTCGGAGGCGCTAACCCGCGCACTTGTCCCCTGGCGGGCGATGCGCACTGAAGTACTTGGCGGCCAACTGCTCGATATCACGGCCGAAGCCAGCCGGGACAGTCGCGTCGAGACCGCTGAGAAAATCAATCTGTTCAAGACCGCCGCCTACACCATCGAGCGGCCGCTCCACATTGGTGCTGCGATTGCCGGCGCCCCAGCGGAATTGGTTGAGGCCTACCGCAGCTTCGGCCGCGATATCGGTGTGGCATTCCAGCTCCGCGACGATCAGCTGGGTGTTTTCGGCGATCCCGAAGTCACGGGCAAGCCTGCCGGCGATGACCTCCGCGAGGGCAAGCGAACCGTACTGGTCGGCCAGGCTTTAAGCCTCTACCTCGATTCCGCACCTGAAAAGGCCCGCTTTATCGATGAACGTCTGGGAGCGGTCTCGTCTGCTGCAGATATTGATGAGCTACGAAATCTCATCGCTGATTCCGGCGCTGCCGATGCCGTCGAACGTGAAATTGACCGCCTGACCAGCCGCGCTTTCTCCACTATCGAGAATGCCGACCTGCCTGCAACGTCGCGCGAGAACCTCATTGCTATGGGCGTTCGCGCCACCGCTCGTCAGCATTAGACCAGGTGTTGCGTAGTCATGCCCGCTGCTTCCCCCACTCGTGCCCCCATTAATTCCCCGCGTCTGCGACGTGCGGTCACTCGTCCTCATAAGGGCTCCAAACCACGACTGACCATCATCGGCGCAGGCCTGTCCGGACTTACCGCCGCGCTCTACGCCATCGCCGATGGCTACGATGTCACCGTTGTCGAGCGGGGAAGTTTCGTCGGCGGACGCTGCGCCAGTGAACCCATCACAGTCGATATCGACGAGCAATCGCTCACCGCAGTCTTCGACACTGGCGCAACTGTATGGACCATGCCCTCGCTTGTCGACGATGCCCTCGCCGCCGTCGGCCTCTACGCGCGCGATATCGACCCGGGTTTTTCGGCCTCCCCAATCACGCCCACCTACCGTGCGGAATTTGCCACCCGCGGCGGACTCGACGTGTTTTCCAACGAAGACATGATGGCCGATGAACTCGCGCGCTTCGGTGCCTCTGACTCCACCGTCGCCGGTTACCGCAAACTTCGCACGTGGCTGCAAACTCTCTTCAATGCCTGCTTCGACAACTTCATGTCCCGCAGCTTTGACCGCGTTACGGACCTATTCACCGGGCCCGGCGCGCTTCGCGACCTCACTACGCTCCTCCGACTCGGTGCCTTCGGCGCCCTCGAACCTAAGATTCGTGCCTTCCTCGGAGATAATGATCTCGCTCGCGTTTTCAGCTTCCAGGCGCTTTACGCAGGTGTGCCTCCCGCTAAGGCCCGTGCGGTCTACGGCTGCATTTCCCACATGGATACCTCGATGGGGGTTTACTATCCGCACTCCCCCGCATTTGGTTCGGGTATAGGCGCCGTCAGCGAGTTGCTCGCCGAGGCCGTCCGTCGAGCTGGCGGAACCATCGACTTCGGCGTTGATGTCACTGGGCTGAAAGTTGACGAAGCAGGCTTTGTCTCCGCCATCACCACGGCAACTGGCGAGCGTCCCACCGATGCCGTCATCGCTACGACCGATTTACCTGTGGTGCAGAGCTGGCTTCACGACGCGGCTACCTCTGCCGCCGGTAGCTCATCGAAGCGGCGAGGCCTTCGGAGCGTCGTAAAGCGGACGGGAGCGCGACGGTTGTTCCCAGTTCGATTTTCTCCATCGGCGGTGGTGGCGCACGGGCTGATTCCGGTTTCGGAGACTGCGACGTGGCCGAAGCGGCATCACCTGATTTCGTTTGGCGAAAAGTGGAACGAAACCTTTGAGGAGATCTCGTCACCGCGTCATGGAAAGCTAATGTCGGACCCATCATTGCTGGTCACCCGGCCTGCGGTGAGCGCGCCGGAGCGTATTGTCACAGATGCGAACGGCGTGCAGTGGGAGCCCGTCAGTGTGCTCGCGCCGTGCCCCAACTTGCAGTCGGCCAATCTGATCTGGTCACGAATCGGTGGGGACTACGTTGCGAAAATAACCGCTGAGCTGGAGCGGCGCGGACTGACCGGGATTTCTACGAAGTGGCGAGTCGGTCGGATCGATACCCCTCAGCAGTGGCAAGAACGCGACATGGGCGTTGGCTCGCCGTTTGGGCTGGCGCATCTGTTCCGACAGACGGGGCCGTTCCGTCCCCGCAACTTCTCTCCGAAGATGCCAAAGAATCTGACGCTGGCGGGATCGACGACGGTGCCGGGGGTTGGCGTGCCGACGGTCATGATTTCGGGACGACTTGCGGCACAGCGGTTTGAAACGCCTTAGCTCATGAATGTCTCCCGGATGTCTGCCGGTGGTCACTGACCAACTAGGATTAATGCATCAGCAATGTATCGATTGTTTAGGTTGACATGAATTTATCGCGGAGTGCTCAGCTGGGTGTCTACGGTGGCATCCTCATTGCTCTGGGCTCCTACGGTTCCGGTGCGAATCGCTACCGTGGCGGCCTTGTCCACGCTCTGGGACTCGACTGGATCACCTACGGTCACGGTCAGATTTTCTGTGAGATTGTGATTTGGGTAGGTATCGCCCTGCTGCTTATCTCGTGGCTGCGCATCGGGCGGGAACTGCTGTTCTCGAAGGGGACCATCCGGGACATTGTGGCCGGTTCTGCCCATGATGGCGACGCAGCAGACGCTGCGGTTCCAGCGAACGCTGGCGGCGATGAGTCCACGTTGCGTCGGTTCAATTCAATCCTGATGGCCTGGGCAATTCCCCTCGCGCTGGCCGCACCGCTGTTCTCTCGCGATGTCTATTCGTATCTCATGCAGGGCGCGATGGTCCGCGATGGGTTTGATCCCTACACTGAGGGAGCTGCAGCCAATCCAGGGCCGATGCTGCTGGAGGTATCCGCAGATTGGCGGAATACCACCACCCCGTATGGCCCGCTGCATCTGGGAATTGGCGAGGTCATCACGCGGATTGTCGGCGACAACATCACCGTCGGCGTGATTCTCTACCGCATTGTGTGTCTGCTGGGCTTCGCCGCCATTGTCTGGTCGATCCCGCGAATCGCCCGGGAGCTTGGAGCAAATCCGGCTTTCGCACAGTGGCTCGGTGTGCTCAATCCACTGGTGCTACTGCATCTGATTGCGGGTATGCACAACGAGGCACTGATGGTCGGATTGGTCAGCCTGGCACTAGTCGCCGCACTGCACATGGAGCACATGCGGGGTGGCCTGGTCGCTGCTGTCCTCATCGGAATCGGCGTCGCGCTGAAAGCCACCGCTGTCCTGGCGCTGCCCTTCGTCGTGTGGATTGTGTTGACCAGGCGCCAGCCCATCGCCACGGTTCAAGAGATGCTGCGCAAGATTCCGGCGATTGCCGGTGTGGGCATCGTGTTGGTCGCAGTCTGCGTCGGCACGCTTGCAGTGGTGACCTGGCTGACCGGCTCGAGCTGGGGCTGGATCTCCGAGATCAGCGGCAATACCAAGGTGATTAACCCCCTGGCAGCACCGTCAGCGGTCGCTGGTGTGATCTCGGGCGTCATGGCGTGGTTCAACGACGACATCGGTTTCAATGTCATCGTCAGCCACACACGCGTGGTCTCCTCTATCATCATGCTGGTGGGACTCGTGATCTCCTGGTTCTACTTCCGAGCCACCCCTCGTAACAATGTCGCTGGCATGATTGCCGCTTACGTGGTGGCCTGCGTATTTAATGCCGTGGCACTTCCCTGGTACTACGCCAGCTTATTGACTCCCATGGGAACGATTCGCCCGCCACGATGGGTGGTTCAAGGCACCGTGTTGTTCACATTCATCCTGTCGCTGTCCTTCGCCGGCGGCGGCAATCACCGCTTCTACGACGTGCCCTGGATGGTTATCATTACCGTTCTCGGCTGGCTGGCCGTCGGCTGGCTGACCACTGGAAAATTCAGCTGGAAGTACCCGTGGCGCGACGATAAAACCGCCGCAGACACGGATTCCACGGTGGCGCCCCTGTCGCGGTCGACCGAGGTCGCATAGTTGTCCATGCCCACCCCACAGCCCCTCTCGACCATCGCGCTGCCACAGTCCTACGAGCTCTGCCGCGATATTATGGCCTCCCACGGTCGCACGTATTCCCTGGCCACGCGACTATTGGCACCCCGCCAACAGCGTGCGGTGTGGTCTCTCTACGCCTGGGCACGCATCGTCGATGACTACGTCGACTGCCCCGCCGACGCCGACCGCTCCCCCACGCACATCGAAGCCACGGTCACACGTTTAAGCGAGCTTTTCCACTCAGCTGTCGTCATCGGTTCGCTTGACGACGTCCACCGCGACCGCGACCGTGCCGTCATCTCGGCGGCCGCACAGACTTTTCGCGACTACGACATCGATCCACAGCTCTCTGCGGACTTTGTTCACTCCATGTTGATGGACGTGCCCGACACATCGTGCCACATTGCGCATTTTGAAACATGGGAGCAACTCGACTCGTATATGTGGGGCTCCGCAGCAGTCATCGGCCTTGAGATGATGCCCATCCTAGGCACCCGCACAGGGGTCTCCCGGGAGGAAGCCACTCCCTACGCAGAGCTCCTGGGAAAAGCCTTTCAGGTGACGAATTTCCTCCGCGACATCGCCGAGGATTTTCGCCGTGGCCGTATTTACCTACCACTGAATGAGTGGGAGGCCTTCGGAGTGGGTACCGAGGAGATCGGCTACTGTGCCGCCACGGGACAGACGACCCCGGCGGTACGTCAGGCATTGGCCTTCTTCATCGCTCGCAACCGCGCACTCTATGCCGAAGCCAGCAGCGGCGTGGACATGTTAGAGGTGCCAGGGCGTCAGGCTATCCGTGCCGCGGAGATTCTCTACTCAGACATTCTCGGCGAAATTGAGCGCATGAACTACAACGTCTTTGCGCAACGCGCTCAAGTGGGACGCGCTCGAAAAGCAAAAATCGCCCTCCCGCTGCTTTTCACAGCAGTGGCCGGGCGATTACGACAGGAGCTATCGCGGGCGTAGGACGGCGGGCGTAGGACGCCGTCCGGGTCTTTACAACGCCATAGCCTGTGCGCGGCGCATTACTTCGCGTGCAAGGTGACCGTGCAGGGCGTCCACCGGACGTCCAGGCAGAGATTCATCTTCGGTGAATAGCCACTCCAGCGTTTCTTCTCGCGTGTAGCCGCCGTCGGCAAGCAATGCGAGTGCGCCAGGTACAAAACGCGCGACCTCATCATCTTCAAAGAAGCGGGCGGGAATTTGTGCAATGCCGTCGCGGTGGACTGCAATAAGGCGACCCTCCTGCAGCAACGCGTGAATTCGGGTGACGGTGACGCCAATGAGGTCAGCGGCATCGGGCAGCGCAAGAGTGGGTTCGTCGGCGCTCAGGACATCGTGGCAAGTTGGAATCTTTCTCACACTGGTCACTTTAGCGCGTTGGCCTTGCAGTAGGTACGTCCCCATATACTTATTAGAAGCAACTGATTGGAACAGGGAAGGCTGGTTTATGTCGCAGCTTGTCGAGGGGCAGATTCTCGATGGTCGCTACCGCATCGGAGCCACCATCGCACACGGTGGCATGAGCACCGTGTACTGCGCCACCGATTTGCGGCTCGATCGCAGGGTGGCCGCAAAGGTCATGGATCCGCGTTTTGTCGACGACGAGTCTTTCCGCATCCGCTTCGAACGTGAGGCCCGCGCGGTCGCGCACCTCAATGACGAGTCGCTCGTCAACGTCTACGACCAGGGCACGGACCCGGCGGGGCATGTTTTCCTCATTATGGAATTCGTCGACGGTGGGACCCTCCGCGAGCTGCTCCGTCAGCGCGGTCCGATGCCTCCACATGCAGCTGCCGTCGTAATGCGCTCGGTTTTGCGCGCCCTATCGGTGGCGCATTCCCGCGGCATGGTGCACCGAGATATCAAGCCGGAAAATGTGCTGATTGCCTCGGACGGGCGAGTGAAGCTGGCGGACTTCGGTCTAGTGCGCGCGGCCGCTGATGCCAAGGTGACCTCTAACTCGGTCATCGTCGGCACCGTCGCTTATCTGGCTCCGGAGCAGGTCACGGGTGAATCCATCTCCCCTGCCTCCGATGTGTATGCGGCGGGTATTTTGCTCTTTGAGCTGCTTACCGGCACCACGCCATTCATCGCCGATTCTTCGCTCGGCGTTGCCATGAAGCGATTGAACGAAGATGTCCCGCCACCCTCGGAGCTCATCGACGGCGTTCCCGAGGAGTTCGACGAGTTGGTCGCCCGCGCTTGTTCCCGCAGGCCGGAGGATCGGTTTGAGACGGCCGAGGAATTCGGTGACGCACTCGAAGACATTGCGGACAAACTCGCGCTGCCACCATTCCGCGTGCCATCGCCCGTCAATTCAGCAGCCGCCAACGCTGCCGCCATGGAGGGGCTCACAGAGGACTTCCACCGACCGGGCAACGACCATTTCGATGACAGACACGGCACCGCAGAGACGGCACCCGAGCGCTTCGGTCACGACGGCTATGGCTTCTCGACGGACGCACCCGGTAGCCCCGTTTCTTCCCGACCACCGGGACCACCAAACGTTTTCGATGATTTCGACGACCCGGATGCGGGGCGGACACGCACTTTCGATCGCTATGACGAGTACAACCCCACTGGCTGGGAATCCCCGGAGCCGTCTGGTGGAGCTCTCGTACCAGCCGACGTTCCAGGCGCTCCGGAATATCCGCTGCCGCCGGACACTCAGGGGCCACAGCACCCACAGCATCCGCAGCCGCGATCTGCTCAGACTCAGACGCCTAAGAGCCGTCGAGCTACCCGACAGCGGACGCGCCGTGGATGTGCATTGTGGCTGATTATCGCCCTGGTTGCCACGTTGGGCATGGGGCTTGGCGCGTGGTGGCTGGGCTCTGGCCGTTATGGCGAAGTGCCCTCTATCACTGGGCTGTCGCAACCACAGGCGATGACCGCAATCAGTGAGGCGGGCTTTGAACCGGTGGTTGATGAGCGCTACGACAACGATGTCGCAGTGTCCCAGATTATTGGCTCGGACCCCCTGGCTGGAGCGCGGGTTGTCCGCGGTGATGATGTTCGCGTACTGGTCAGTCTCGGCCGCCCGACTGTGCCCGCATATCCCGCGAACCACTCAAAGGAAGTGTTCAGTGCTGCCCTAGCTAAGCGGACGTTGAAAGAAGAGGTCGGAGACCCCGTCTTTTCCGATGATGTCTCCACCGGCGGCTTGGTATATGCGGTTCCTGCTCCAGGACAGACCGTCGAAGTTGGCTCAGTTGTGACTGTGCATTACTCCAAGGGGCCAGCACCGGTGAAGGTGCCAAAAATCGTGGGGCTTCAAGAGGATGAAGCTCGTGAGCTGTTGAGCAAGGCCGGGCTGGAAGTCCGGGAGGTATCGGCGGAGTTCTCCTCCTCTGCTGAGCCGGAAGAGGTTCTTTCCGTGTCTCCTGAGGAAGGCACTGGCCTCGAACGCGGTAGTTCTGTGACGTTGACCATTAACAACGGCATCGAAGTGCCCAATGTCGTGGGCAAGTCGGAGGATACTGCTCGCCAAATTCTGCAGCGCGAGGGCATTGAGGTAAGCGAAGTAAAGGACGCGTCCTCCTCCTCGCGCGACTACGGCCGTGTCGACGCAGTCTCACCGAGTGCAGGTCGTTTGGTTAACCCCAATGATGCGACTGTCACGCTGACGGTGTCCAGAGCAGTGAAGGTTCCGCAGCTGCTGGGTAAAACTGTTGCGCAGGCACGTCGTGAAGCGGAGAAACAGCATCTTCAGCTCGACATCGACGTCTCTGCGAACGAGGAGGATCGCATCGTATTGCAGTCACCCCGACCGGGCGCCAAGGCCACGGCGGGCGACCGCATTTCGGTCAGCACTCTGTAAAAAGTGCAGCGCTCCACTGAACGCGGCGCTGCACCAGCTGGGCTAGTTGTACCTAGCTGAGCTGGTTGCAACTAGTTGCGCAGCATCTCGGCAACCAGGAAGGCCAGCTCCAGCGACTGCTGAGTGTTCAAACGCGGGTCACAGGCGGATGCGTAACGGCCTGGCAGGTCGACATCGGAAATGTCCTGCGCGCCACCGAGGCACTCAGTGACATCTTCGCCGGTCAGCTCCACGTGGATACCGCCCGGGTGTGAACCGATCGAGCGGTGCACCTCGAAGAAGCCCTGAACCTCGTCGACGATGCGGTCGAAGTGGCGGGTCTTGTACCCATTGGAGGCCGAGTAAGTGTTGCCATGCATCGGGTCGCACTGCCAAATGACCTTGTGACCAGAAGCTTCCACAGCCTCAACGATGGGAGGCAGCACGGAGCGAACCTTGTCATTGCCCAGACGCGAAGTCAGGGTCAGGCGACCAGGCTGGAAGAACGGGTCGAGCTTGTCGGCGTAAGTGACAGCCTCCTCCGGCGTGGTGGTCGGGCCAATCTTCACACCGACGGGGTTGCCAATCATGGCAGCCAGGTTGATGTGGAAATCCTCAATGCCACGGGTGCGCTCACCAATCCACAGCTGATGCGCGGAGAGGTTGAACAGCTCCTGGCTGCCATCGTTTTCAGAAAGGCGCAGCATAGCGCGCTCGTAGTCAACAACCAGCGCCTCATGCGAGCAGTAAATCTGCGCGGTCTGCAGGTTCGAGTCCGCAACACCACAGGCAGCCATGAACTGCAGTGCGTGATCAATCTCGCGTGCCAGGTCCTCGTAGCGGGCGCCAGCCGGCGAGTTGCTGACGAACTCACGGTTCCACTCGTGCAGACGGTGCAGGTCAGCGGTGCCCGAACCTGTCAGTGCACGTACCAGGTTCATCGCCGCGGAGGCATTGGCGTAGGCACGCACCATTCGAGCTGGGTCGTGAACTCGAGCTTCTTCGGTCGGCTCAACACCGTTGACCATGTCACCGCGGTAGCTGAGCAAACCGTCGCCGTCGATGTCCTTCGAGCGCGGCTTGGCGTACTGACCAGCGATACGAGCCATCTTCACGACCGGAGTGGATGCGCCGTAGGTCAGCACAACGGCCATCTGCAGCAAGGTCTTCACATTGGCGCGGATGTGCGGCTCAGTATTGGACTCAAAGGTCTCCGCACAATCACCGCCCTGCAACAGGAAGGCCTTACCATTAGCGACGTCGGCAAGCTCCTGACGAAGCTTGCGAACCTCAGGCGCGACCACAATTGGCGGCACCGATTCGAGAATGCGACGCACGTTTGCAGCGGCGCGGGCATCCCAGCTTGGCTGCTGTAGGGCTTGGCGGGATACGACATCAGCAAAGCGCTCAGCCATGTCTCCGGGAAGCGGTGGCAGATCGGGCAGGTCATCTACAGGGAGATCAATAGTCCAACTCACAGAAGTTCATTGTAGTGCCCCTGCCAGAAGGGTGTTAGTCAGGTCACCAAATATTCGAATTCCGTTGCTTAATCAAGCGGCAACTTCTGTGCAATCTTTTGAAACTTCAGCAGATTGTGCTGGGCATCTGCCAGCGCGTCGTGCTTACCTGCAGTCTGTTTCGGCAACCGTGGCTTGCCCGCCATCTCCCAGTACTGCTTGAGTTCACGGGTATAACGTGGCATGAACTGCGGCAGCTTGGTCATATCACCCCAAAGCTGCACCAACGCAATGTGATCGTAGGCGCCTACCCAAGCCCACAGCTCTGGGCTGCCCGTACCGGGTTCGGTGAAAAATGCCAGCAGTTCCTCGCGGATCGTGTCCCGGTTCTTCCACAGCGGAGATGAGGGGTTGGGCAGCTGATTGAGCACGTTGGCCCGCACCCACGGGCCGGCCTTGCTCTCATTGAACTCGGTAGACACCGCGTAGTATTCGCGGCCGTCCTCAGCTACGACACCGATGGAGACAAGATCAATAGTCTTGCCGTCTTCAATAAACTCGGTGTCATAAAAATAACGCACGGTGTGGAATCCTCTCCAGCCTCGGCCTCGCGTCGGCTACCTCGCGACCAAAAGACCGTGGAGCCCTACCGAGCAAATCTTACCCATGCACCGAATCGCCATAGGAAGTGTGCAGCCCCACTGTCGCGAAAACTATCTGCGCCTAATTATTCTAGCGAGCGCGTCGGAACCAGCGACGAGGGGTCGGCTTCGGCCCCGGAGCCGGAGTAGTGAGCTCTCCACCCGGTTCGGTTCCCGCTGGATAGCCGGTGCCGGCCTCCAAGGACTTCTTCACATCAGTCGCGTAAGCATCGACATATTCCTGACCAGAAAGCTTCTGAATTTCCTTAATCAGGTCATCCGTCAGTGCCCTGGCCGCTTCATACTCATCGCTGTACTTGGCTTTGTACTCCGACGGATCAATCGGATCGCCGATAATCGTGCCGACCTTCACCGGACGAGGAATCCACGAACCAATCGGGTTGGCTTTCTCCGTATCAATCATCGCCATTGGGAACACCGGCACACCGGCCTCCAGCGCGACACGTGCCGCACCGGTTTTACCGCGGTACAGTCGACCATCGGGACTACGGGTGCCTTCCAAGGAAATGCCCAGCAGGTCACCGCGTGACAGCACCTTCAAGCCGGCGTTCAGCGCATCGCGAGCTGCATCACCAGAGGTACGGTCAATCGGCACCTGCCCCACCGAGGAGAAGAAGAACTTCTGGATACCGCCGACAAAGCCCGGCGTGGTGAAGTACTCCGCCTTCGCCAGGAACGTCAGCTGACGACGGCAGACCAGTGGGAAGAAAAAGTGATCCATCACAGCAAGGTGGTTCGACGCCATCAGCGCTGGACCTTCCTGAGGAATCTTCTCACCACCGATGTAGTACGGGCGATTATAGATCCGCAGCCAAGGGCCAATGAGGATGTACTTAAAGAACTTGTACCAGCGATTATTCACAGTTTAAAACTATACAGGTTCAGTTGGTCCGACGATCCATCTCCGCAGCCATTCCCCCACCTTTTCGCGGGCGAATTCCCCTGCAATCCCCAAATTGACGCTTTACGACGATGTCGCACCCTCGGCAGCCACAACGCTGCGCGCAATATCCGCCGCACCAATCAACCCAGCATCCGCACCTAGTTCAGCGACCCGCACATCCGCTACCGGACGATAGCCAGCGCCGGTGAGATTGCGGGCAAACTCGGCCTTGGCCTTGTCCAGGTATAGATCAGACGCCGAGGCAACACCGCCACCGATAACAATCAATTCCGGATCAAAGACATCGCCCACCATCGACAGGCCACGCCCCAGCCAGGTAGCAAAGTCATCAATCGCAGCTAGAGCCAATTCATCCCCCTGGCGAGCAGCCGAGACGACATCGGTACCAGTTACCGAGCCGGCCACGAGCCCGTCGGTAAGCCGCGAGAAGTAGCGACCGGATTCAGAGAGTTCCTGAGCGGTGGTAACCAACGCCGTACCCGAGCAGTAACGCTCCAAGCAACCACGCTTTCCGCAGGAGCAGGGACGACCATCCGGCACAACGGTGAGGTGGCCGAATTCCGGCGCCGTGCCGTACGCGCCACGGTAAATCTCACCCCCCTGCATCATCGCGCCGCCGATTCCCGTACCCAGCGCAAACAGCACCCAATTATCCGCACCGCGAGCCGCACCAAAGCGATACTCACCCCAGGCGGCCGAGTTGGCATCGTGCTCAAGCTGCAGCGGACATGGGAGAAGCAAGGATAAACGCTTGACGACGTTCGCATCGCGCCACGGCAGATGCGGGGCAAAACGAACCGTCTGGCGGTCAGAATCCAAAAAACCAGCTACAGCTAAACCGATGGCGCTGACATCTGGAAAGCGTTCAACCAAGCGCTCGGATGTCTGGACAATGCCACGTTCAATGGCATCCACACTGCCATCAGAACTGGTCTGAACTCGATACAGCACCTGCCCATCAGCGCTGACCACTGCAGCGCGCAGGTTTGTTCCACCAATATCAAAACCGATAGCCGGGCGATCAGCGGCGTCGGACTCGTCTGAGTTCGGATGAATCGGAATATCGGTGGACATAACAGTTGATTATAAAGGGATTGCGCAGGTTCGGAGAATTCGGCGAGCCCGAGCAGCCATGACCTCCCAGGTCCACGACTGCACAACATGCTCCCGACCACAGGCTCCCATCGCCGCCGCGCGCTCCGGATTATCCAAAATCTCAACCAGCCCGGTGGCGACGCTGCGCTTCGAGGCCCCGTCGACAACGATGCCAGTTTCGCCATCGATAACTGTCTCCGGGGCGCCACCAGACTTGCCAGCTATGACAGGGACACCGCAGGCCTGTGCTTCCAAGTAGACAATGCCGAGGCCTTCTACATCGAGGCCACGTCCGCGGGTTCGGGCGGGCATGGCAAAAATGCTGGCCGCATTGTAATAGGCGGGGAGGTCATCATAAGAGACCTTGCCGGCAAAAATAACCTGCTCGGAGACCCCGAGCTTTACTGCCAGCTTTTTCAATTCTCGGTTCAACGGACCAACGCCCACGATCAGCAACCTGGCATCCGGGTGCTGCTCAAGAACCTTAGGCATGCTGCGAATCAGCATATCTTGGCCTTTTCGGCGCACTAGCCGAGAAATACAGACGATAAGCGGCTGGGACTCACCGATTCCATGGTGCTGCCGGATCTTCTGTCCCGCCTCGGGGTCCGGGGAAAATCGCTCGATATCGACACCGGAAGGCAGGCGTTCAAATGCTGTTTGCGGACCAAAGGCTGCCGCAAATCGACCACGGGTGTAGCGGGAAATATAGGTCACAACATCGGAGCTCTTACCAATGCGCCTCAGCATCTGGCGGGCCAATGGCAGCATCGACCAGCCCACTTCATGTCCGTGAGTGGTAGCAACGATGCGGGTGGCACCTGCGCGACGGCATGCGTCGGCAAGCAAACCAAGTGGCGCGGCGGCACCAAACCATACGGTGTCAATGCGTTCGGTGCGAATAATCTGAGCGGCGCGACGAGCTACGTGCGGCAGTGGCAGCAGCACGGAATCACGCATGCGATAAACACGGTACGGTAGCGACTCGTCGTAGGCGCGGAGCTTTTCTTCGGGGGCTCGCGAGGACGCGAGGACTACGAGGTTCTCCGGATCCAAACGAGCACAGAAATCACGCAGGTAGGACTCGATTCCACCATCGCGAGGCGGGAAGTCATTCGTAATGAGCAGTACGCGCGCAGACATGGAGCCGAGTTTATCTACCTTGACTAAAAGGACGCGAGGTCACCTGCCGCTAGTTAGAAGCGGACAGCGCCTTGGTACGGGCCACCTTGGTCGATGGAAACGACCTGGACTGGAATACCGTAGTCGGAAGCATGGACAATCTGACCATTGCCGATGTACATGCCCACGTGCGTGATTCCCGGGTAGTAACCGATGATGTCGCCCGGCTGCAGCTGGTCGCGGCTCACCGGAGTACCACCGGCGAGCTGTGCCTGCGAGGTCCGCGGGATGGACTTACCAATCTGCTGGTACGCCCAGTACATCAGGCCGGAGCAGTCGAATGCGGAGGGACCAGCAGCTCCCCACGAGTACGGGGAACCCAGCTTCGACATCGCGGCATCAACTGCGGCGGAAGATCCGAGCAGTTTGTCCAACCCTTCGGTAATTGGGTTGTTCTTGGAAATCCAGATTTCCCGCTGTTCGGGGCTCAGCGATTCAACCATGGACTTGACATGCTCGGCGCGCTCATCAAATTCGGCGCTGCGCTTGTCCAAATCATCGCGGCGCTTGGCCAGGTCATCGAGCTGCTTGCGGATATCGCCCTGCAGACGCAGCGCATTGGCCTTGCCATCCTCGGCATCCTTGCGGGCTTGCACCGCACGGCTGACGACTTCATCGTTGTCGCGGAACATCTTGTTGATGTAGCCGGCACGGTCGATAGCGTCCTGAGCACTGGAAGATCCCAGGGCGGCAGACAATGGGTCGACGATTTCACCACGCATCCGCTTCTTCGCGAAGTAGGAAATCTCACCAGAGAGCGCCTTGAGATTATCCTGTGCTCGGAGAACCTGATCCTCAGAGTGCTTCAGTTCCCCTTCGGCGTGCCGGAGTTCCTCTTCCTTGGCCTGAACCTGAGAATCCAGCTCGGTAACTTCCTCAGAAACCGCTTCGGTATCCCGAGAAATCTTCTCCAACTCTGCAATAATGCCGTCTGCAGTAGCCAGATCCGGGGCTGGCTGTTCATCCTGCGCAGAGGCAATCGGCGCCAAACCTACGGAGCCAAAGGTTAGCCCAGTCACGACCGTAAGCCCGACTACACCGCGACGAGAGTTGTGGCGACGGCGAGAGGCACGGTGACGCGACAAATCCAAACCCTTTTCAAGTTGTGTATTCAAATTTCTTCCCCGAAAAACAAAACATCAAACCACTTGACGCATTCGAGCAAATTGTAGCAGCCTTGCCGCGGAACAACACACCGACAAACCGCCAGCACAAAGGGGTATCCAAAGGGAGTAACCAGGATAGCCCTTCGACTCCACGCATTGCGTAACCGCAGTAGAAAAACAAAAAATGAGGCGAGTGCCCCTATAGTGCTTTACGACGCGCATAGCGTCAGCACCCGGGCGCTCGCCTCAGTGCCCCCTCGGTAAAAAGAGAGCCAAGGCTCTGCGGGGCATCAAGGCCCCGCAGGTTGTCATCCGTTCAAACAGATTAGAAGCGGACGAAGTTGTGAACCGGCATGTAGTTCATCGGAGCTTCCTTGACGACATCGCCGGACTGCGGAGCGTGAATCACGTTGCCGTTGCCGGAGAAGATGCCGACGTGGGTAGCGCCAGAGTAGAAGGAAACGATGTCACCCAGTGCCGGGCTGGAGACCGCGGTACCCTGGGAAGCCTGCGCCTGGGAGGTACGCGGGATCGACTTACCGACCTGCTGGTATGCCCAGGAGGTCAGACCGGAGCAGTCGAAAGAGTTCGGACCGGTAGCGCCCCACACATACGGGGAACCGATCTTGGAACGTGCAGCGGAGACGATAGCCGAACCAGTGGACGGTGCTGCAACGTTTGCAACGCTGCCGGAGGTAACCTCACCTGCGATGTCGTTGAACTTGCCAACAACATCCTGCATACCTGCAACCTGCGGGGTATCGAAGCCGTTCAGTGCGCCCTGGATGTCGTTCAGCGGGTTAGCGTTAGCGGTCGGAACTGCGAGAGCGGTAACGCCGGCGACAGTTGCGCCAAATGCGACTGCGTTGCGTGCAAAGTTAGAACGGCGGTGGTGCTTGCCCATTGTTTTGAAACTCCAAAATCTTCCTGTTTAGCCGACCGGGTTAGCTGACGGGTTCGGAAGAATGGAAGACTTCCTACCCTCCGGGATTTCCCTTTGGGATTCACCCCATGGTTCGAGGTGGGTCCCCGGCTCGAATCCCCTGAGGCTCTCACTACTTAGACCCTCAGGACCTTCGATAAGGCTCTGTGTTTTCTTATCAATGACCGGCACCAACTCAGTGGCCCCGTTTCAATGTCTCGATAAGGTTACGAAATGGCATCAAGTTTTGTCTAGCCGTTTGTCCAGAAAACCGCTCGAGGCCCGGTTGTTACCATCGATAGAACTAAACCGTTACCAAGCTGTTACAACTAAACACTCCCCCTATAGCGGAATAATAACAGTTTGATAAACGTGTCACTACCTGGCATTTTGAAGTCCGCCGAGAACTTTACACTTAATGCCTTAAAGTCGACACATTTTTATCGCGGGCTCAAAACGTGTTTTATGTCACACTCCAGCTTGCAACAGCTCAATTTGCTCAAGTTTCACAGTTTTAACACCACTAGGAGCGCTCAGCATAGGATTATTGACGTGGATTCAGGACAACAGCACTTCCCTCTCGAAGGCACCGTCGATGATTCTCTTTTCAACACCACCTTTGTCGTCGTAGACCTGGAAACGACCGGATTGAAGGCCAAAAACGACCACATCATTGAAATTGGGGCCATCAAAACCCGTGGCGGTAAGACAATTGGCACCTTTTCCAGCTTCATCGACCCCGGTATGGAGATCCCCGACCACATCACATCTCTGACCGGCATCACTACCGCCGATGTTGAAACCGCCCCACAGCTCGGCACAGTTATTACTCAGTTCCTCGAATTTGCCCGGGGAAGCGTCTGGGTTGCGCATAATGCCAAGTTCGATATTGGATTCCTCCGCCAGGCTTGCACAGATTTGGGCCTAGATTGGCCGAGCCCCAGTGTCGTAGACACCCTCACGTTGGCGCGTCGCGTCCTCGACCGCTCACAAGTTGGCAGTTTCAAGCTCTCACAGCTCGCACGGTACGTCGGTTCTCCGAATCGCCCCACCCACCGGGCGCTTGACGACGCAATCGCAACCGTCGACGTCCTTCACTACCTCGTGGAGAGACTAGCTGGCGATGAAGTACAAACAGCGTCCGAGCTAGTGCACTACTCGCCCACCGTCGCTCCAGAGGTTCGTGCTAAACGGCACCTTGCCGATGGAGCTCCGCACACCCCTGGTGTCTATGTTTTTCGGTCAAGAAATGACGACCCCTTATATATAGGTACAGCTCTCGATTTGCGACGTAGACTTCTGCAGTATTTCAACGGTACTGATTCTCGTCGCAAGATTACGGAAATGGTCTCTCTAGCCGAACGCGTCGAGATCATCGAGTGCCCGCACGGCTTCGCTGCAGAAATTCGCGAGGCTCGTCTGATCTCTGCACTCCGTCCGCCCTACAACCGACAACGCACCGAACCAACCCGCGGCTGGTACATCGTCCCCACTAGCCCCGGTCGGCCTGCCAAGATTAGCCGGGCAGTCACCGACGCCCGCAGCCTAGGTCCTTTCCGCACGCGCGACACCGCTACTGCCATCCGCGACAGGTTCTCCGCGCTTAACGA
This sequence comes from Corynebacterium sp. HMSC055G02, assembly GCF_001809065.1. Taxonomy (NCBI): domain Bacteria; kingdom Bacillati; phylum Actinomycetota; class Actinomycetes; order Mycobacteriales; family Corynebacteriaceae; genus Corynebacterium; species Corynebacterium sp. HMSC055G02. The sequence goes on from NZ_KV795672.1 coordinate 174,338, forward strand.
CGACTTTGCGATAACAACCGCTCAGATCTCCACCACCGGCGCAGACGAGATCGCAGACATGATTGCAGAGATATCAGCACTTGCCGAAGCACACCGCTTCCAACGCGCGGCAGTGCAACGTGACCGCGCCGCGGAGTTCATTATCAGCTTGGACAAGCAGCAGCGCCTGAGCATGCTTGCCGCCATCCCATCTCTGCAAGCCGCTTTCCCCGATGGCAATGGCGGCTGGCATCTAGCGGAAATTCGCTACGGCAGGTTGGCCGGCGCCAGCACCGCACCACGTGGCGCGGAAATGAACTACATCATCGAGCTCATGGAGAGTTCAGCCCAAACAGTCACTCCAGATGATTCCTTATATAAAGGAGCATCGATTGATGAACTCAGTATTATCTGGAAATGGCTGCAGCGCCCGGAGGTACGAATAAAGCCCACCGGAGGCGAGTATTCCTACCCTAGGTTAGGCGCAGGAAAATACCTTCAGTGGGCAATTGACGCGCAGCAAGCACGTCGTGAAGCGCGACGCGAACCTTAACCCTTCATCGCCGCGGTAAGGATGTCCAAGCACAGCCCCGACTGGAGCGTTTCCTTGACCTCTTCAATGGAGTCGGCCATAGCTTCCTTTAGCGGACGGCCACTCAGACCACGCGAAATGGCGATTGCGGCGGCGGAGTTAAGGATGACTGCATCGCGAATCGGGCCTTCGAGCTCGCCAGCCCAAATGCGACGTGCAACATCAGCGTTGTAAGCAGGGTCACCGCCACGCAGCGCGTCAATTTCGGAGTACTCCATGCCATAGTCATGTGGATCGATGGCATCTTCGGCAACTCCACCGTTTTCCACAATAAAGACCTTGGTGGGGCCAGTAACGGTAATCTCGTCGAGGCCATCGCTTCCGCGAACCACCAGCGCGCGCTGACCACGGCGGGCGAAGGTGTCCGCCATCGTCTCCATCTGATCTTCGAAGGCACAGCCAATCAAGCTCGCCTGCGGGCGTGCTGGATTCGTCAGCGGCCCCAACAGGTTGAAGACTGTCGGAACCGCTAGCTCCTTACGCACCGGTCCAGCGAAGCGCATGGCCGGATGAAAGCGAGCGGCAAAGAGGAAGCGCACGTAGAAATCCGGATGTTCCGGAGAAGTAACGAGACCGTTCTCAATGTCGATGCCAAAGGCCTCCAGCATGTCAGCTCCGCCCGACTTCGAGGAAGCCGCGCGGTTACCGTGCTTGAGCACCGGCACACCGCTGGCCGCGATAACAATCATGGACATCGTGGAGATGTTGACGGTATTTGCGCCATCACCACCGGTGCCGACGATATCGACTGCACCGCGCTCAATAACACCGGCGAGCTGTGGATCATGAACTGGGCGGGCAAATGAAAGCATGCCCTCAGCCGCAGCATCGAGCTCGGCAGCCGTAATCCCCTTGGCGAGGAGACCGAAAGCAAACGTTGCGGTCTGCACGTCTCCGGAAGCACCGGACATGATTTGATCCATGGCGAATCGAATGCCCTCACCGGAAACTTCGCGGCCAGCGCCAATCGTGGAGAGAACATGGCGCCAGTTTTCGACCGCCCCCTTATCGCCGATCTCGCTCATCGCCACTCCCTTCCACTAGATAGTCAAGTCTGTATTCGTACTTTATTAATACAACTGCACCTAGGTACTGCTGGCTATCCCGCCCACCAGGCGCACCACATCACAGGGCTGTTGAAAAAAACCCCACCGTGATGTACGTAATAAGACAAGATACCTCCCCCATATATCCAGCGCATCACCAGGTCCACCTTTTGCGTTCACCGAAAATCTCACCCCCATTGGGGCAACTGGAAAAATACGATATTAAACAGAGCCGAACCTGCGATAAACTAACCGACAACTGATGTCGCAGTATCGCTAACCCAGGTTCACCGGAGGTGAACCTGGCAGTCCAGGGGATGGACACCGCGCAACTCAGCACAACCAAACCCTCGAATTCGCCCGCGTCGGATAAAGACACCGGAAAGTTCCCATCAGGGGGAAAAATTAGTGAAATTCTCAGAAACCTTTCCTCGCGACCTGGGATTTTAGGAATTTTTATACAAAAACGGGGGTTGCAACGTGACTACTCCTTAAGAACAGTACATACTGTTAGTTGTGACGAGCGCAGTTGAAAATCAAGGTATGACAGCACCACGTCGTGCTGCGACACTGAACCGACCGAATATGGTCAGTGTCGGCACGATTGTGTTCCTGTCTCAGGAATTAATGTTCTTCGCCGGTCTGTTCGCGATGTACTTCGTGTCACGCGCGAACGGCCAGGGCGATTCGTGGGATTGGGGTACCGGCCACCTCAATGTCCCGTACGCACTATTGATCACCGTGATCCTAGTGTCGTCTTCGTTCACTGCCCAGTGGGGCGTGTTCGCGGCCGAGCGTGGCGACGTTTTCGCACTCCGTAAGTGGTACGCACTGTCTACCGCCCTGGGTGCAATCTTCCTCGTCGGCCAGGCTTACGAGTACTTCACACTGGTTAGCCACGGTCTGACCATTCAGAACTCCATTTACGGTTCGGTCTTCTTCATCACCACCGGATTCCACGCAGCCCACGTCCTCGCGGGTGTGCTGGCTTTCGTTGTGGTGCTTATCCGTACCTCCAAGGCGAAGTTCACCCCGGCACAGGCCACTGCTGCCATCGTGGTCTCGTACTACTGGCACTTCGTCGACGTCGTGTGGATTGGCCTGTTTATCACCATCTACTTCATCCAGTAGGCCGTATTGGCCGTCCTTTGTTTAGTACGGCCTACAGCCCATCCACTTTCCACGAACAGTATTAAAGGGAAAAAGATGGAAAACACTACCTCCGAAACCAAGGACACCACGTCCTTGGCTGCGGCCCCGAAGTCAAAGGGCCGCCGCAAGATGCGCCGTACTGCCTCCGGCATTATGGCTATGGCTCTCGCCCTCACCGGCGCGGGCTTCCTCGCTAATGCTCTGACCCCTGATGCACAGACGGCTACTGCTCAGCAGGATGAAGCCGCAATGATTCAGCAGGGCAAGGAGCTTTACGACGTTGCTTGTATTACTTGCCACGGCGCCAACCTTCAGGGCGTTAAGGACCGCGGCAAGTCGCTGATCGGCGTCGGCGAAGGCTCGGTTTACTTCCAGGTTCACTCCGGTCGTATGCCGATGCTCCGCAACGAGGCTCAGGCAGCACGTAAGACCCCGCGTTACTCCGAAGAGCAGACGCTGGCTATCGCAGCCTACGTCCAGGCTAATGGCGGCGGCGCCGGCATCGTCCGCGACGAGGACGGCTCCATCGCTATGGAGTCGCTACGCGGTAAGAACGCTGGCCCGAACGGTGAGCTTGACAAGGCTGACGTTGCTCGCGGTTCCGAGCTGTTCCGCCTGAACTGTGCATCCTGCCACAACTTCACCGGTCGTGGCGGCGCACTGTCCAGCGGTAAGTACGCACCGGTCCTGGATCCTGCAAATGAGCAGGAAATCTACCAGGCCATGCTGACCGGCCCGCAGAATATGCCGAAGTTCTCTGACCGCCAGCTGTCTGCTGACGAGAAGAAGGACATCATCGCCTACATCAAGAACGCCAAGGAAACTCCGACCCCGGGTGGTTGGGGCATTGGTGGCATCGGCCCAGTTGCTGAGGGCCTTGTCATGTGGATTGTAGGCATTGTCGCTCTCGTAGCGGCCGCTCTTTGGATTGGATCCCGCCGATGAGTAATAACGAAAACAAGAAGTACAGCTCCGAAGAGCTGTCGAAGATGAGCAATGCGGATCTCGCTCGTCTGGGTGCTGAACTCGATGACGTGACCATTGCTTACCGCAAGGAACGCTTCCCGATTGCCAACGACCCGGCTGAAAAGCGCGCGGCTCGTGGTGTCACCATCTGGCTGGCACTGTCGGTCATTCTTGGCCTGGCATTCATCGCCATCTACCTGTTCTACCCGTGGCACTACAAGGGGCACGGCGAAGAGGGTCTGTGGCTGTACACTATGTACACCCCGCTGCTGGGTATCACCATCGGTGGCTGCATCGTCACCCTGGGTATTGGTGCAGTTAAGTTCACCAAGCGCTTCATTCCGGAAGAGATTTCGGTTCAGCGCCGCCACGATGGTCCGTCCGAAGAGGTCGACCAGAAGACCATCGTTGCCCTGCTGAACGATTCTTGGCAGACCTCCACCCTGGGTCGTCGCTCCGCTATCAAGGGCCTCCTTGGTACCGGCGCCGTCCTGGCTGGTATCGGCATGATCCTTCCGCTTGGCGGCATGATTAAGAACCCGTGGAAGCCACGCCACGACGTTGACGTCACTGGTGACGGCACCCTGTGGACCACTGGCTGGACTCTCGTCGAGAAGGGCCACAAGGTTTACCTGGGTCGCGACACCGGCGCTATCGCTGAAGAGGGCGTACACGGCTACACCACTAAGGGCGTTTCCCGCCTGGTTCGCCTCCGCCCAGAGGACCTGTCCGCAGGTTCCATGGAGACCGTCTTCCCTCTTCCGGAGGAGGACGTCAACGACGGCGACAAGTACTCCAAGGATGCTGATGTCTACGAGGCACACATGCACTCGATTCACGGCTCCCGCAACTCGGTCATGCTGATCCGTCTGCGTTCCCAGGACGCTGAAAAGGCAATCCTGCGCAAGGGTCAGGAAGACTTCCACTACGGCGACTACTTCGCCTACTCGAAGATTTGTACACACATCGGTTGCCCGACTTCTCTGTACGAACAGCAGACGAACCGTATTCTCTGCCCATGCCACCAGTCGCAGTTCGATGCACTGCACTACGGCAAGCCGGTCTTCGGTCCAGCTGCTCGCGCTCTTCCAGAGCTGCCGATCAGCGTTGACGAAGAAGGCTACATGTACGCAGAGGGCAACTTCATTGAGCCCGTCGGTCCGGCATTCTGGGAGCGTCAGTCATGAGTAATCCAACGAAACTAGCAACCGCTGCTAAGAATATGGATGACCGCTACACCCTGTCTGGCGGCATGCGTAAGCAGCTCAATAAGGTATTCCCTACCCACTGGTCCTTCCTGCTGGGCGAGATTGCACTCTACTCCTTCGTAGTCCTGCTCTTCTCGGGTGTTTACCTGACTCTGTTCTTCGACCCGTCGATGTCGAAGGTCATTTACGACGGTGCCTACGCGCCGCTCAACGGTGTCGAGATGTCTCGCGCCTACGAGACCGCCCTGCAGATCTCCTTCGAGGTTCGCGGTGGCCTGTTCATTCGCCAGATTCACCACTGGGGTGCTCTGCTGTTCGCCGTGTCCATCATGGCGCACATGTTCCGCATCTTCTTCACCGGCGCATTCCGCAAGCCGCGTGAGGCTAACTGGGTCATCGGTTCCATCCTCCTGCTGCTGTCCGTGGCAGAGGGCTTCATGGGTTACTCCCTGCCGGACGACCTGCTTTCCGGTGTTGGTCTGCGTATTATGTCCGCAATCATCATCGGTCTGCCGATTATCGGCACCTGGCTGCACTGGATGATGTTCAACGGCGACTTCCCGGGTGACATGATTATCCCGCGCCTGTACATTGCACACGTGCTGATTCTCCCGGCCCTGCTGCTGGGTCTGATTGCCGCTCACCTGGCTCTGGTCTGGTACCAGAAGCACACCCAGTTCCCTGGCGCAGGTCGTACCGAGAACAACGTCGTCGGCGTTCGTATTCTCCCGATCTTCGCAGTCAAGTCCGTTTCCTTCGGCCTGATTACGTTCGGCTTCCTGGCGCTATTCGCTGGTATCTTCCAGATCAACGCAATTTGGAACCTTGGCCCGTACAACCCGGCGCAGGTTTCCGCTGGTTCCCAGCCGGATATCTACATGCTGTGGACTGACGGTGCTGCCCGTGTCATGCCGCCGTGGGAGCTTTACTTGGGCTCTTACACGATCCCGGCAGTCTTCTGGGTCGCCCTGCTCTGTGGTGTTCTGGTTGTCCTGCTCTTCGCTTACCCGTTCATCGAGGCGAAGATCACCGGCGACAACGCCCACCACAACCTGCTGCAGCGTCCGCGCGACGTGCCGGTTCGCTCCGGCCTGGGTGCCATGGCTTTGGTCTTCTACACCCTGCTGACTCTGTCCGGTGGTAACGACCTGATCGCATACCACTTCCAGATCTCGCTGAACGTGATGACCTGGGTTGGCCGTATCGGTCTGATCATCCTGCCTCCGATCGCTTACTTCGTCACTTACCGAATCTGCATCGGCCTGCAGCGCTCTGACCGCGCTGTCCTGGAGCACGGCATCGAGACGGGCATCATCAACCAGCTACCTGATGGTTCCTTCATCGAGGTCCACCAGCCACTGGGTCCGGTCGACGAGCACGGCCACGCCGTTCCGCTCGAGTACCAGGGTGCTTACGTCCCGAAGACCATGAACGAACTGGGCGCCGCTGGTAGCCCGGGTCGCGGTAGCTTCTTCAGCCCGGACTCCCCGGAGATCGCCGAAGAGGCAGCTCGTATCGAGCACGAGAACCACGAGCAGCAGGCTCAGATGTTCCGTGACCTCGAAGCTCAGAACGCTGAAGAGCGTCGCCAGCTCGAGCAGTAAAACTCCGCGGTAGGTTTTCTACTGCGCTCAAATAAGACCACCCCGGTCCGCATCCACTTCGGATGTCGACCGGGGTGGTTTTTGTTCCCCGGATTCCTGCGCGCTCGTCTTGCACCCCACATATGTCAGATAACAAATCTGCTGTCTACCAGTACTAAAATGGACATATGTCTACCAGTCCCTCCCCCACCACCGACCTTTCGAACAACGCCACACAGCTTGTCGCCAACGGTGTCAACTTCGACTACGAGGCCACGCCTGTTCTGCGCGATGTCTCGCTCACGCTTTCCGACGGCGATGTCCTCGGATTGGTTGGAGACAACGGAGCCGGCAAATCCACTTTTCTTTGGCTGCTGTCGGGTCGTCGTCGGCCCACGAGCGGTACGGTGACTCATATTGGCACGCGTGTGCTCGGCTCTCAGGAGTTGGAAGCTCCTTTCGACTCCACGGTGCAAATGCTTATCGATGAGGCTCTCGGCCCCTCGAAACGTCGTCTAGCGGAGTTGGAAGAGGCAGCTGAGGCGATGTCCTTAGCAGAGACCCCAGATGAGTCTGAGGCGGCAGAGAAAGCGTACTCGAAGGTCTTCTCGGACGTCATAGCTCACGATGACTGGAACGCCGAACATAACGCAGAGATTGTGCTCGACCACCTCGGCCTGACCGGTACTGCTCCCGACGGCGCTCCCCTGATAGAGCAACTAACCACGGAGATTTCCGGCGGGCAGCGGGCGCGACTGGGGCTCGCGATTACGCTGATTCGAAAGCCAGAGATTTTGCTTCTCGATGAGCCCACCAACCATCTCGATGAACGCGGTCGCCAGCTCGTAATTGACACCATTCAGAACCACCCTGGAGTGGTTGTGGTGGCAACACATGACCGCGACTTCCTAGATGCCGTTTGTACTGTAATTGGAGACTTGGTGCCGGGGCGCCCTGGTATTGGGCTGTTCCGTGGTAATTACTCCGACTACGCAAAGCACCGTCGCCACCAGCGTGAGCTATGGGAGCACCAGTGGCGCTCCGAGGAGCATGAACGCAATCGGTTGGAAGACACCATCGAGAATGGCGCCCGTGAGGTTTCACCAGGTCGGGCAATGACCGACAATAACAAGATGGCTTATGACCGGCGTGGCGGTCGTGTAGAGCGGCAGATCGCCCGCCGCGTGCGTTCGGCTAAGCAGCGACTGGATGAGCTGACCGAGGAAGGTGTGGAGCGTCCGCCGGCGCTACTGGGCTTTGATGCCCCGTTGACGGCGCCCCTACCGACCAAGCGCGCTGCTTCGGGAAGCGATGAGGATTTTCACCTCAAGATGCGCGGTGTGGTCGTCCCAGATCGAATTCGAGTTGGTTCACTGACTATTCGTCCCGGAGACAAGGTCGTTATCACAGGCCCTAATGGGGCCGGCAAATCTACCTTGTTTAAGACCATCATGGGGCAAGTTGAGACGCAGGCTGGCGAGGTGCGTATCGGCGAGAACTGTCGAGTAGCCATGCTGGCTCAGGAACAAGACTGGGAAAACCCAAACAAGTCCGCCCGTGAGTTGTACGACCTTGCTCCCGATGCCCGCGTGCCTCTCGACGACTTTGGATTGCTTAGCCCCGAGGATGCCAATCGCCCGGTAGGAAGCCTCTCCATCGGCCAGCAACGACGTGTGGCGTTAGCGTTGGTCGTAGCCAACCCGCCGGAGATCTTGCTGCTCGACGAGCCTACCAACCATCTGAGTGTGGATCTGATTGAGCAGGTCCAAGACGCAATCGCATCTGCAGAGGGCACAATTATTTTGATTACCCACGATCACCGCATGATTAACTCGCTCGAAGCGCGTCATCTGCAGGTGACTGATGGTGAGGTCATCGAACTGCCTAAGGGGCAGAAACCCGTCGAATTCGCTTGATACGGAATCACATACTTACCACTCACCTACCGACTGCGGAGCCTAACCGGCAAAGTAACGCCGGTTGGGATCTCTCTCCCCCACTTGCCCAAACAAAAAAGTCTCTCCCACTAACGCCCTTGTTAGTGGGAGAGACTTTTCGGTTATCTACGACTGTGGTTCAGTCTGATTGCACTCGGACTAGTGCTTCTCCGGCGGAGTGATGTACTGAGTGTTGAGCTTGGTGCCGGAGACGATCAGAATTACCGCGCCAAGGACAATCAGCCAGTAGGCCATGAATGCGATGCCGTAGCCCATGAGGAGGATGCCCATGGTCATCACGAACGGCCAAATCGAGCTAGCGGAGAAGAAACCGAGGGTACCTGCACCGTCGGCAATCTCTGCCTCTTCGAAGTCGGCCGGGGTGATGTCGGAGCGGCGCTCAGTGAAGTGGAAGTATCCACCGAGCATCAGAGTCATCAGAGCTGCGAGGACCAGGCCGGTTGCGCCAGCCCACTCGAGGCGACCCTGGCTTTCGTTGATGACGTTACCGGTGTCCTGGAGGTACTGAGTGCCGAAGATGTAGACGACAGCCATGAACCCCAGGAACACGGTAAGTCCGTAGAAGAGCTTTGCTGCAGACTTCATTTGAGAACTTCCTTTAAGTAAGAATCTTGCTGGGTTTACTTGGCGGTCGCGTTCAGGTCAATGGTGTTAGCACCACGATCACCCATGTCGCGGGTGTCGACACGACCGGAGTTGAACGGCGAAGTGGAGACTGCGAATGCCGGCTCACCGATGTGCTTCAGAGCATCAGCGTTAGTAGCTTCTGGGTTCTCCTGGCGGAACTTGATGTACTCGGTGAATGCCTCACGGGAGACAGCACGAATCTCGAAGTTCATCATTGCGTGGTAGGTACCACACATCTCGGCACAACGGCCAACGAATGCGTTCTTGACCTTGTCGCTCGGGTTGTCCTCTGGTCGGTTGGCAATCTTGTCCGAGTCAATCTTTTCGATCTGGAAGACACGGTTGGACTTGTTAGCCTCCGGGTGCGGGAACACGTCGCGCTTGAAGAGGAACTCCGGAACCCAGAAGGAGTGAATCACGTCAGCGGACGCGAGGTCGAACTGGATTGCAGTGTCTTCCGGAACAACGAGGACCGGAACCTCTTCGGTGGTACCGAGGGTCTCAATCTCGTCGTAGTGCAGGTAGTCGAGGCTCTCCTTGGAGCGTCCGTGAACCGGGTGCTCCTTCTGCTTTGCGCGATCCTCAGCGGACGGAACCTCGTGGCCGCCCTCGGTGAAGAACTGCTCATCAGCCGGCTTCTCAATACGGCCGTTGTATTCCTCGCCGCCCATCAGGTCAGCGGAAATGTTGGCGTAACCGAACTTCCAGTTCCACTGGAAACCGGTGACGTCGACGGTAACTTCCGGATCCTTATCCAGGGCAGTGACCTTGTCCTGAGTCTGAACCGTGAAGAAGAACAGAGTCATCACGATCAGAATCGGGAGAATGGTCAGAGACAACTCAACCGGAACGTTGTATGCAGTCTGGCGCGGGAACTCGCCCTTGCCCTTCTTTTCAGCCTTCTTAGCTGTGAAGTTTGCCATCGAGTAAAGGGTAACGCCCCAAACGATGATGCCGATAATCCAAGCTGCAACCCAGGTCCAAACCCAGAAGTTACCCATGGACTGTGCTTCCGGGGTCACACCTTCCGGCCAACCAAAGCGGAGCAGCTTGAAGAAGCCGTTCTCCGGAGGATTAACATCGCAGCCGGCAAGCAAGGCTGCGCTACCGGTGGCAACGCCGAGGACGCCGAGCTTACGGGCGACTCCGAACTTTCTACGCTGATTCACGTGTGTCTGCCTTCCTGATCCACACAATTTTCGATAACCGATTAAGGTTTCGTCCTACCCAAGCAGAGTAGTCGATTCTTAAGCTTTCTCCACAATAAATATGGCTGTGGGGTGCCTTTGAGTATATCTGCCCTAATAAAATACTGAGAAAGACCCGCCTATCGGGGGTGGCATTCTCACCAGTTACACCCTGTTGACGCTCCTAAGTCTATGAATTTTTTAGTGTTTGTGCCACGCGCTGACGCACACACCGTCCCGCGCAACCTTGCCCCGAGCCCTAGACACGGCAAACTCAGACATTCTCGCTTTTCCCCAAAAGGCATTAAAGTAGGTGCAGCATTTCTATGTGGCGCCAATCTGGGGTTCAACCCAGCTACTCAGCCACGCGGCGGTCCTTCACGGCCACCGGTTAAGGCGACAACCAGTCGCGCTGAGCCGCTAGCTACGGAGCTGTCGAAAATCCATTAAGTGACACTAAGCGAAAGGTGCGCGCACGAAGCATGTGTGGTCTTCTCGGAATCCTGGCTGCAAATTCTGACGCAGCGGAGCTCGTTCCCGTTGTCGAAAGGGCCCTGCCCTGCATGCGGCACCGCGGCCCTGACGATGCAGGCACGTGGCACGATGAGGACGCAGTTTTCGGCTTCAACCGCCTATCCATTATTGATATTGCCCACAGCCACCAACCGCTGCAGTGGGGACCAGAGAATCAGCCGAATCGTTACTCCATGACCTTCAACGGCGAAATCTACAATTTCGTCGAACTTCGCGAGCAGCTGGAGAAGAAAGGCTATGCTTTTAATACCTCCGGCGATGGTGAACCTATCGTCGTTGGGTTCCACCACTGGGGAGCGGACGTCGTAAAGCACTTGCGCGGCATGTTCGGCATTGCCATTTGGGACAGCGTCGAGCGCAAGCTTTTCCTGGCGCGCGATCCGTTCGGCATTAAGCCACTCTACTACGCCACCACAGAGCGTGGCACAATTTTCGGTTCTGAGAAGAAGTCCCTGCTCGAAGCTGCGCCGGAGATGGGCATCGATGCGAAGAAGCTGAATAAGCGCGCACTGGAGCACTACGTCGATCTGCAGTACGTTCCGGAGCCGGAGTCGCTGCACACTGACATTGTTCGTCTGGAGTCGGGTTGCACTGCCATCGTTACGCCTGGTGGCGAAGTTAAGCAGACCCGCTACTTCAAGCCAAATTTCCCGATTCAGCAAGTGGCCAAGGGCACTGAGCAGGACGTTTTTGACCGCATTGCCCGTGCGCTGGAGGACAGCGTCGAGAAGCATATGCGTGCCGACGTCACGGTGGGCTCGTTCCTGTCGGGAGGTATCGACTCCACTGCGATTGCAACTTTGGCCAAACGCCACAACCCGAACCTGCTGACGTTTACCACCGGCTTCGAGCGCGAGGGCTTCTCCGAGGTCGATGTGGCTGCCGAGTCCGCCGCCGCCATTGGCGTCGAGCACATTGTGAAGGTCGTCTCGCCGGAGGAGTTCGCCGGGGCGATTCCGAAGATTATGTGGTACCTCGATGACCCGGTAGCTGACCCTGCACTGGTGCCGCTGTACTTCGTGGCCGCAGAGGCTCGTAAGCACGTTAAGGTCGTACTGTCCGGTGAGGGCGCAGATGAGCTCTTTGGTGGTTACACCATTTATAAGGAGCCGCTGTCGCTGAAACCGTTCGACAAGGTTCCCTCTCCCCTGCTGCGAGGTCTGGCTAAGGTCGGCGAAGCTCTGCCAGAAGGTATGCGCGGCAAGTCGCTGCTGCAGCGAGGCACTACTCCGCTGGAGCAGCGCTACTACGGCAATGCTCGTTCCTTTAACTTTGAGCAGCTGCAGGAAGTCCTGCCGTGGGCCAAGCAGGAATGGGACCACAGCGATGTCACGGCACCGATTTACGCGCAGTCTGAAGGCTGGGACCCGGTGACTCGGATGCAGCACTTGGATCTGTTCACCTGGTTGCGTGGCGACATTCTGGTCAAGGCCGACAAGATTACCATGGCCAACTCCCTGGAGCTGCGCGTGCCGTTCCTCGACCGTGTGGTCTTCGACGTTGCACAGACGCTGCCGGTGGACATGCGTGTTTCTCACGGCACCACCAAGTACGCACTGCGTCGCGCCATGGAGCAGATTGTTCCGGAGCACGTCCTCAACCGCCGCAAACTGGGCTTCCCGGTGCCGATTCGCCACTGGCTGGCAGGCGACGAACTGCACGGCTGGGCCGAGGACATCATCCGCGAGTCCCAGACCGATGAGTTCATTAATAAGGACGCCGTGCTCAAGATGCTCGCCGAGCACCACCCAACCGAGCGCGATCACTCCCGCCGCCTCTGGACCATCCTGGCCTTCATGGTCTGGCACGGCATCTTCATCGAAGACCGCATCACTCCGGACATCGAGCAGCGCGACTACCCCGTCGAGCTCTAGCTCGCTTTACGACGGTCCCCGCGATTCAGCCCCATCCTGCCCCGGCAGGCTGTCACCATCGCTGGGGCAACCAATAGAAAAGGCTCGGACCTCACTCAGTTAACAAGAGTGAGGTCCGAGCCTTTTTACTATCCGACGCTTTTCACAGCGTCTGCTGACAGCTCTGCTCAGCTAATGACTTAGTTGAAGGAGTCACCGCAAGCACAGGAGCCAGTGGCATTCGGGTTATCGATTGTGAAGCCCTGCTGTTCAATGGTGTCAGCAAAGTCGATGGTGGCACCGGACAGGTACGGAACCGACTGGCGATCAACGACCAGCTTGACGCCACCGAAAACTTCGGCGACATCGCCGTCGAGGCTGCGGTCATCGAAGTAGAGCTGGTAGCGCAGGCCGGCACAGCCGCCCGGAGCCACGGAAATACGCAGTGCCAGGTCGGTGGCACCTTCTTGGTCCAGAAGTGCCTTTGCCTTGGCAGCCGCAGCTTCGGTCAGGGTAACGCCAGTGCTCTGAGCAGTAGTCATAGCGCGTGTCCTCCTTGTTGAAGTGTTTAAGTATGCGAGTCGACCCCAAGGTCGGCTACGTCATTATTTATCACAACCTTACCGGCCAGTCTTTAATTCCCAATTCTGGGTTCTCTTTTTCTTTCTCTTTATCGAAAGTCTTTTTGCCGCCACATCGCAACCACACCACGGCTTCCCACGCCACAAGCGCACTCTTCCCGCCTGCCCCGCGGCGGTCATCCCCAAAACCTCGCCCTTGCCCCGCCCCTGACCCTCAACCTGCAACCTAATTAGGGAAGCACCTTGGAGACCTTATAATCTGGGGTCGTGAATCTACCGTGGAAAAAGAATGACAAAAAGTCCAAGGCAGCTGACGCAGCTAACGCTGACGCAACCAACGCCGGAGACGTAGCCACCGACGCGACCGCATCCAGCGGGGCCAAGGGCACCGCTTCGGAGTCTCAGCAGCCCGAGAAGAAGCACAGCGGTGCTTTTACTCCCAAGAAGGGGCGCCCCACTCCGAAGCGCAACGAGGTTGAGCGCGAACGCGGCATCCGCCGTGGCCCGGTCGAGGCGCCGCTGACCGCTAAGGAAGCTCGCCAGCGCCGCAAGGAGCTCAAGGCTTCCATGTCCAAGGAAGAGCTCAAGGCCGCCAAGGCACGCGAGCGAGCAGAGCGACGTGAGCAGCGTCGCATTGCCGACGAGCGCATGGCCGCCGGCGATCCGCGCTACATGCTGCCACGCGACCAGGGCGCTGAGCGCAAGTTTGTCCGCGACTGGGTTGATTCCCGTCGCTTCCTCGCTAACGTGTTCCTCCCGTTCGCGCTGATTCTGCTGCTGATTATGATGATTGGCACTTCCCTGCCGAAGCTGGCCAACATCGCATCTCTCATCGCTATGGTTCTCATCATTGCCCTGATCATCGAGGGCATCTACATCGGCCGCCGTGCCATCAAGCTGACGCGCGAGCGCTTCCCGAAGACCACCGAAGGGGCCTGGGGACTGGGCTTCTACGCTTACTCCCGCGCTTCTCAGCCGCGTCGTCTGCGTACTCCGCGTCCGCAGGTCAACATCGGCGACGAGATCAAGTAGCCTCATCTGCCATGCGCACTCTGGTTCTCGGTGGCGCCCGCTCAGGCAAGTCCTCATGGGCTGAGCACGAGCTGCTGGCCACCGCCGCAGCCTCAACCGGCGATGCCTCAGATGCTGCAGCCTCAACGGTGTTGCACTACATCGCAACAGCACGGCCCTGGCCCGGTGATAGCGATTTTCACTCCAGGGTTGAGGAGCACCGCATTCGTCGTCAAGCACAGGCAAAAGAGCACGGAGTGGCCTGGCACACGGTTGATGACGTCGATGCGGTGGAAGCTCTCGCGTCGCCGGAGCGGCGCATGCTGCTGGACGATGTCGGCACCTGGCTGACGCACATCATCGACGTGCAGGGGCTGTGGGAGGCGCCGAGGGGCAGCGTCTCGCCGTGGACGCACTCGCTTGTCGACGCCGTGCGCAACTTCCCCGCAGATTCCGACCTGTTCATTGTGTCGCCCGAAGTGGGCTTCGGTGTCATTCCCGAACACCGCTCAGGGCGGCTTTTCCGTGATGAAATTGGCCTTCTCAACCAACAGCTCGCAGCTGTCTGTGATCGTGTTGTCCTAGTTGTGGCTGGCTGCCCCATGGAAGTCAAGGCGGCGAACTAGATTCACTCCACGCCGCTTCCCCTATGACGGTCTGCCTAGCAATGCGAATAACTGTGCACCAATGGTCGGTAGACAAATCGTTTTCGGGTAGCGTTTGAGAGTATGAACGCGGATTATTTTGGACCGGTAGCACGCCCTGACGAAGAGACTGAACAGGCCGCCCGCGCGCGCCATGAGCAGTTGACTAAACCCGCAGGCTCACTTGGCCGGTTGGAAGAACTCGGCATTTGGATTTCGGCGTGTCAGGGAGAATGCCCTCCGCGTGACCTGGACGATTGTCGTGTTTATGTCTTCGCTGGTGACCACGGTGTTGCCCAGGGCGGGGTGTCCGCGTACCCGTCCGAGGTGTCTATTCAGATGCTTGCCAATATCGAGGCAAAGGGTGCCGGCGTGAACGCTATCGCTGACATCGCGGGAGCCACTGTTACCGGTGTGGACATTTCCCTCGACCACGATGCCGAAGGGCCATACCGTATCCGTCGCAGCTGTGGTTCTATCGACCGCGAGGATGCGATGAGCGAGGAGGAGGTCGATAAGGCCATCCGCACGGGCATCGCGATTGCCGACGCCGCCGTTGATGAAGGCGCTGACCTGCTCATTGCCGGCGACCTGGGCATCGGAAACACCACTCCAGCCGCGGCGCTGATTGGTGCCGTGACCAACTCCGAACCGGTGGTCGTCGTCGGCCGAGGCACTGGCATTGATGACGAGGGGTGGAAGCTCAAGGTCGCTGCCGTACGCGATGCCATGTTCCGCGTGCGTCGCCTGCGCAATGACCCGGTTGAGGTGCTCCGTCGTATTTCCTCGCCGGATATGACCGTGATGGCCGCGTTCTTGGCGCAAGCAGCGGTTCGTCGCACTCCTGTGATTTTGGACGGAGTGGTTGTCACATCCGCTGCTCTGCTGGCTGACCAGCTCGCTCCGGGCGCCCGCGATTGGTGGGTCGCCGGCCACAAGTCGGCAGAGCCCGCGCACGCGCTTGCCCTTCGACACCTGGATAAGGAACCACTTCTCGAATACGGGATGCGTCTTGGCGAAGGCTCCGGCGCCGTCGCTGCCCTACCGCTGGTCAAGTCCGGCGTATCGGTCCTGCGCAACATGGCTACTTTCGCCGACGCAGGCGTAAGCACCAAGGACTAATCGACTTGTCCGACAAAGCCGGCCCGTCTCGCCAGGACAACCTCGACGGCGATCCCTCTGCTCACGGCAATGCCGTCGCTGAGGCCATCACCACTGCCCTGTCCTGGCTCACCATCCTGCCTTTCAAAGGCGCGAGCGTGTTCGACCGCATCACCGGCCGTCGCGCCATCGCCGCACTGCCAGTAGCTGGGCTCGTTCCTGCCGCGGGTGCAGTTCTCATCACGGCGGCGCTGTTCGCAACGTCGTCGTCAGGCACGCCCACGCTTTACGACGTCACCCCGATCCTCGGCGGCACCCTGATTATGGTGGCGGCACAGATGTTGACCCGCGCGATGCACCTGGATGGGCTGGCGGATGTGGCGGATGCCCTCGGCTCGTATAAGCCGCCGGAGGGGGCGCGGGAGGTGCTGCGCGATCCGAGCACCGGCCCAATGGGCGTGGGCTCCATCGTGCTGACGATGTTGACGACGACGACTGCTTTTGCCGTGATTGTGGCTAGTGTGCTGTCGCAGTGGTCTGCTGGTCAGATGTGGCCTGGTGTGGTTGCGCTGTGCTTGCCTTTTGTAGCCTCTCGCGCGGCAGCAACGACTGCCTGCTGGCGCGGCTTTCCGCCTTTTTCGAACAGCGGCTTCGGCTCTCTGACTGCCGGTACTCAGTCCACAGTCACGGTGACCTGCTGGTGGATACTGCTGCTCGCTGTGTCGGGCTGGGTGGTTGGGCTCGTGGGCGTAGTCGCTTGTGCACTGAGCTTTGGCGTTACACTGCTGCTGACGCGGCATTGCGTGAAGAGGTTTGGCGGAGTCAACGGCGACGTGTTTGGTGCAGTCATTGAGATAGCGTGCGCTGTCTGTGCCGTGGCACTTGCCATAGGGTTCTAGCAGGGAAAATGCGCGCATTGCCCCCGTTGGGGTTTTCTTTAAAAAGAACTATTGACGGTCGCTTTGACGCGGACGTATTCTGAGGGCACACCGCCGGGAAGGCGGAGTACAGGAGGCTCGTTTCGGGGCTCGCCCAAATTATTTTGCGCCGACCGTTTGCCGGGGCGCCAAGAACGAGCACACCTTCTAGCCTCCCAGCTAATTAAAAAAGCGCGTCCCGCCGCAGCGATGCACGGGACGCGCTTTTCTTTGTTGGGGTGGCACTCCCAGGTTTGGGTTCAGTGGGGTTTGGGTTCAGTGGGGCTAGTGACTGCGGTTATGTTAGCGACGGCGGGCCAATGCGAGTTACTGACTGCGTTTATGTCAAAAATGGCTCGAAAAATGGTCTGAAAGTGTCATAAACTCACACAGTTTCACATCTGCAGCCCATAATTCTTGGAGTTGTCAGTTCTTGCGGCTAAGTAGCAAAAAATGTGCCCGCCAGCGATACGCCAAGCGGACACAATTTTGCTGCCTTCCCCACCCTGCCCCCCTGCTCAGGAACTTCCTGATCTTACGGTTTGTCTACTCCTTGCGCTTCTTGTTCTGGTAGACGATTGCGCCGGCAATGCCGATAAACACGGCGACCACTGCTACAACGGTGCCAATGACCAACGGGCTCATGCCCTCATCTTCCATGTCCGACGAGGATGCGGATGCCTGAGAATCCGTATCCGAGGAGTCAGATTCATTCGACGCATCTTCTGACGAGTCCTTTGACGTTTCCTGTTCCGACTCTCCCTTGGCCAGAATCGGCTTATCGGATGGAGTCGGGCCGTTCTTGTCAGTCGGTCGCCAGTCAGGCCCCTTAGTTGGCTTGTTGTCCAGGAGGAATGCGAGCTGGAACGGCTGATCGATGCCACTGACCTCTTCATCCGGGCGATAGTTAGCCATTCGGACAGTCGCGTAGTAGTAGCCGGCGTTGGCTACAGGTCGTCCTCCAACATTAGATTCTCGGTTGTTGTATTCGACCGGACGATCTGTTGACAAGTTCAGGTCCTCGGAATCCTGATAAAAGTGCATTGTTCCATCCGCAACGGAAACCTCGAACGGATTCAGCAGGGCAACTCCCATGGAATCGGCATTATCGCGCTCCGAATTTCCAGTGCGGGCAGCAATCACTGGTCGCTGACCCCACTCCACAGGGATCTTGTAGAACTTCTGTTCACCGGGCACGATTGTGTCAGAGATGGTATCCCCAGATTTAACTTCCGGCGCTTGGGCTGCGTTATTGCCACCGTTTACGGGCTTGGCCTCTCCAAAAGTGGCCTTTTTGTAGGCTTTGTCGCCGGTCGAAGAAGACCGCCCCTCATTTAGTTTGTCAGCATCCTGCTTCTTCAGCACTGGCTCAAACTGGACGCTAACCTCGACCTTCACCGGTTCATCACGATAGTCCGCTACTGAATCACCGTCATAGACCCACACGTTATTTGCGACGAGCCACTTGGTTTGATCGCAACTGGATTCGATGCGGTCACTATCCCATGCAAGAATGCTTGCATCAGCCGAAGTTGGAGTCCACGAATCGGCACTAGCTTCGGCGCCAGTCAGCGACCCCATACGACCGTCGTCCTGGCATTTTCCGCCAGTTTCATTGATGATTTCGTCAACTTCAGTTCGGACATCCTGCTGGCCCTTACCCTCAGCATCGATATTCGCTAACACCTTTGAGGTAACAATCGCGTTGTGTCCCTTCGGCACTGCGATTCGGTAGTAGAGCGGGGTGCGATCGTGTTGAGCAACCTCTGGCACCAGCGTCGTCTGGTACTTGCCCTCGCCGAGCCATTTCGCGCCTTCCTTAGTCTCGGAGAACTCGAAAGGAGTACCCGTGGTTTCGTAGCCCTGCACTGACCGCTGAGTCAAGAACTTCATGTGGTCTGCAAGCTGGGTAGCATCGTCCGCAGTCATGCTCTGTCCACCGGATACCTGCGCAACACACTCCAGCTCAGCGCGAGCTTCTTCATCGACCTTGAAGCCCACTGTGTGAATCGTCAGGCCAACACCCTGCCCTGCCAGTTCCTTCGCAACCTCACACACCGGTGGCGGCGCGCAGGTGTCGATACCGTCAGAGACCAAAATAATTGACCGCTCACCGTCTGGGCCAAGCTCATCAGCCGCCTTACGCAGTGCATTGCCGATCGGCGTGTAGCCCTGAGCTTCCAACCCGGCAATCCTGCTCTTCAGGCCTTCTTTGTCGACCTTTTGGACAGGCGACAGCACCTCGATGTCCTGGCAACCACGTTCGCGGTTGGATTCATCACTGGATTCGCGCTGGCCATAAACCAGCATGCCAAGCAGCGCATCATCCGGGAGGGAGTCAATCAGCTCCGTGGATGCGCGCTTTGCCGCATCGAGGCGGGTGCCTCCGGCGTCGTCGGCAAGCATCGAACCAGACAGATCCATGATTAGCTCTGCTTTTGCTTCGCCCGTACCCCCTTCGCCCGTAGGAGCGGGCTGTTCCACCCCGGACGGCGAAGGCGAATCTTGGGCTGCCGCCACCGGAGCCGGAATCGCACTAAACCCAATCGTCCACGCAGCCAACAACAGAGTGACGACGATGGTTACCCTTAGGCGCTTTGAACTACTTGACGAAAAACTATCTTTA
The DNA here is from genome assembly GCF_001809065.1 of Corynebacterium sp. HMSC055G02. Lineage (NCBI taxonomy): Bacteria > Bacillati > Actinomycetota > Actinomycetes > Mycobacteriales > Corynebacteriaceae > Corynebacterium > Corynebacterium sp. HMSC055G02. Next base: position 193,903 of record NZ_KV795672.1, read on the forward strand.
AAAAAGTCTTGAACTACCACCATCACAGCGCCTCAAACTGTTTTCCCAACTACAAAAATCAATCGTGTTGGTAGTTTTTCACAGTGACCCCGGTCACGCTAGAGGTGTTTTTAACGGCTAAACAAATGCCGTCTGAACAATTCATGAACCATCAGAAAATCGCACAGCCGTTGGGGAGCCAGCAAAGCAAAAACGCAGCCCCTGACCAGCGAATACTGACCAGGGGCTGCGAAAGTACTAATTCTAGTAACCACTATTAAATTTTTCTTAGCCGACCTACGCCGAAACTAAGCCTCAACGAGCTTGTAAATCCAACCGTGGGTGTCCTCAACCTCGCCGTGCTGGATACCGGTCAGCCGCTCGCGCAGCTTCATGGTCCACTCACCGGTCTCGCCGCCGTTGATCTCGAACTCGCCCTCAGCGGACTTCACAAACCCGACCGGGGTGATGACTGCAGCAGTACCGCAGGCGAATGCCTCGCCCATAACACCGGAGGTGGCATCATTCTTCCATTCCTCGGTGGAAATGCGACGCTCCTCGACATTCATGCCCAGATCCTGAGCAGCCTGCAGCAGCGATGCCCGAGTAATGCCCGGCAGCAGCGAACCAGACAGCTCTGGAGTCACCAGCCGAACACCAGCGTCAGCAGTCTCATCCGGGTAGATGAACGCCAGGTTCATGCCGCCCATCTCCTCGATGTACTTGCGCTCGACAGCGTCCAGCCACACAACCTGGTCGCAGCCCTTTTCCTCTGCCTGCTGCTGAGCCGCCAGCGAAGCTGCGTAGTTACCTGCGAACTTCGCAGCACCGGTGCCGCCCGGCGCGGCACGCACGTACTCGTGGGAGATCCACACGGTCACCGGGTTAATGCCACCGGAGAAGTACGCGCCGGCAGGTGAAGCGATGAGCAGGAAGGTGTAAGAGTTCGACGGGTGCACGCCCAGGGTGCTCTCGGTGGAGAACATGATTGGACGCAGGTACAGGGATTCTTCGCCACCAGCTGGCGGCACCCATGCTGCATCGGCTTCAACCAGCAGGCGGATTGCCTCGAGGAAGGTCTCCTCCGGCAGCTGCGGCATTGCAATGCGGTCAGCGGAGCGCTGGAAGCGACGGGCGTTCTGCTCCGGGCGGAAAGTAACAATGGAACCATCCGGCATGCGATACGCCTTCAGGCCCTCAAAAATCGACTGCCCGTAATGCAGGACCGAAGAAGACGGCTGCATTTCAATCGAACCGTATGCCTGCAGCTTGGCGCCATGCCAGCCTTTGTCTGCAGTCCAGTCAATTCGGACCATGTGGTCGGTGAAGTGCTTACCGAAACCAGGGTTGGCCAAAATCTCCTCGCGCTCGGCATCAGAGAGTGGATTCGGGTTACGTTCGATTGCAAATTCCAAAGCAGACATGTCTTTCATCCTAAACCGTCGAGGATCGAGTCGTATCAATACTCGCCCCCGAAAGACCGTGTTAGTCAGGGCAATGTCAGCGTCGCGGGCACTAGGCGCGGGTACATTCCAATAGTCGTGGCGCTGGCTCGTCAGTCCGCTGTCCAGGGGTGAAGGACACGAACCGGCAAATAGGGATACGGTGGTGTACCACATAGTACGACTACAAGGAGATGCAACTACATGTCAGTCCCCGCTAACAATGATTCGGCACAGCTCGGTGCCTCTCGCAACGCCGCTGTTTTGTCCAATTACCTGCCGGCTATCGGCACTCGCGTGGTCATCGCTGCCGACAACTCTCTGCCCGCGGACGCCGACGCGGTCCTCGTCGCGCTTATCGACGGCGAGGATGGCCTCGAGCTGGTCGCACCCGAGGCCATCGGTTCGGTTGCAGAGCAGCTGCTCGCCTCCTTTGAGGCAGTCTCCGCCAGCGCTAAGGCCGAGTCCGTGACCACCATCCCGGCTCCTGCTGGCCTGGATGTCGACAGTGTCACGGGCGTTGGCGTGGGTTCTGAGGACCTGGATGCCGAGGACATCCGCCGTGCCTGCGGCGCCGCTGCGCGCCGTATGACCAAGGCCAAGGTGGTCTTTAACACTCTCGGCGCCATCGATCCGCAGGCTGCAGCCGAGGGCTTTGCGCTGGGCGCTTACGCTTACTCCGGTCAGAAGAGCGACGAAGAAAGCAACGAGGCCACCCAGAAGGTGGTTGTGTTGGGCGCTGATGACGACGTCGTAAAGCGCGCTTCGGCAATTGTAGATGCCGTTGCCACCGCGCGTGACTTCGTCAATACAGCATCGTCGCACCTCTACCCCGAGACGTTTGCTGACGCTGCTGCAGCGCTGGGCCGTGACGCGGGGCTCGAGGTCGAGGTGCTTGACGACGACGCTCTGCGCGCCGGCGGTTTCGGAGGCCTCAATGCCGTGGGTGGTGGATCCTCGCGCGGGCCGCGCCTGGTGCGCCTGATCTGGAAGGGCGATGAGTCGGCAGAGAATTCGCTGGGCCTGGTCGGTAAGGGCATCACCTTTGATACCGGCGGTATTTCGCTGAAGCCGGGCGCCAGCATGGAGAACATGATCTCCGATATGGGCGGCGCTGCGGCTGTTATTGCCACAGTCGTCCTGGCTGCTCGCCTAGGCGTATCCACCCCAGTGACCGCAACCGTTCCAATGGCGGAGAACATGCCGGGCGGTAAGGCGTACCGTCCGGGCGATGTCATCACACAGTACGGCGGTAAGACCATTGAGATTCTGAATACCGACGCAGAGGGCCGCCTCGTACTCGCAGATGCCATTGTCCGCGCCTGCGAAGACAATCCGACTCACCTGATTGACACCGCCACCCTGACCGGTGCGCAGCTAGTCGCTCTTGGCGAGCGCACCCCGGGTGTCCTGGGTAACGACGAGTTCCGTGACCGTGTTGCAGAGCTGTCTCAGAGCATTGGTGAAAATGGTTGGGCAATGCCGATTCCAGTTGAGCTAGCAGAGGCCCTGAAGTCGCCGGTAGCTGACCTGCGGAATGTCACGAACTCTCGCTTTGGTGGCATGAGCGTTGCAGCTGCATACCTGCGCGAATTCGTTGGCGAGGATGTTGAATGGGTTCACATCGACGTTGCCGGTCCGGCCTTCAACACCACCGGGGAGTATGGTTATACCCCGAAGCGGGGCACTGGTGTTCCGGTTCGGACGATGTTCTCTGTGATTGAGGATTTGGCAACGAAGTAGCCGGTCATCCGACTGCGTCCCGCCCGGCTGGAATCATGGCTGGAATGAGCTATTCCACGCACCAGTCGAAAGCGGGCGCAGCCCACGGGGCAAGCAGAGTTTTCAACCTGTAAGCTAATTTGTAATAACCGTCTTAAAACGAGATTTCTTAACTTTTCGAGGAGTGCACAAACATGGCGACCTCTATTGAGATGCCGGAGCTCGGTGAATCAGTTACCGAAGGCACCATTACCACCTGGCTGAAGAAGGTCGGCGACACCGTCG